>JAPLHW010000088.1 GCA_026389425.1 Coprothermobacterota bacterium | reverse complement strand
GGTAACCGAGATACTGGGTGTAAACTCCCAACCCCGCGCGGACCTCGATTGTTTCGCCATCTGGGGAAACCAGATAGATGTAACCGTGTTCAGTCCCGGCCAGGCGGCAAGCACGGGATAGGATGACTTCCAATAGCTCGTCCAATTCCAATCGCTTGATCACCCCGAGGGTCATTTCGTTGAGCGCTTCCAAGTAGCTGTTCTGTCTCTGCAACCAGCCTTCGGCGCGCTTTCGGGCGGTGATGTCCTGGATCACTCCCTGGATCCGCACCACTTTCCCTTGTTCCATGGTGGGGATGGCCGTGTCCTCCAGCCAGAGGAGATCTCCCTCATGTTTTCGTAGACGGTAGATGGAGTGACACTTCTCCCCTCGCAAGAGACGAACCAGCACTTCTTCGGCTTGTGCTTGATCTTCCGGCAGGATCAGCGTAAGCCAGAAATGCGGATCCTGGAAAGATTCCAACGGGTAGCCGGTTAGCAACAAGAGGGATGGGCTGCGGTAGGTGAGCATGGGTGTATCCGCCCGGGGATCCCAGGCGTAGAAGAGCAGATCCAAGCTATCTAGAATTTCCGGCGCAGCTTCCTTACACGCTCTCCCGATGATAGCACAGTAGCATGCTGCCGCAGGCTATCAAGTTGCCGCAAGCTATCAAACTGCCACAGGCTATCAAACTGCCGCAGGCTGACTGCTCATATTAGGAGATATAATGGAGATGGCGCAGCAAGCAGGGCGCCCTGGAGGTTTGCGTATGCACAAGTGGGTTCCCCTTCTTCTGCTGGCAGCCATCTGCTTGACCGGCTGCTCAGTCGACCTATCCGGCTCGCTCAATCCCCCCGGTCCGCTCGATGTAACACGCATGACCCAGGAGGTGGCCGCGGTCCGGCAGCTGGATCTGTTGCGACCGATCCCCTGCGAAACCCTCGATCTCCAGCAATTGGAAGCCAAGTTGGCCGAGATGAACGAGCAGGAGGTTGATCCAGCCCAGACCCTCGCCGCCGAGAAGGTGATGAAGTTCCTGGGCTTGCTTCCGGCCAGCGAGGACCTGCAAGCGGTGATGGATAAGCTTTACGGGGAGCAGATCCTCGGCTTCTATGATCCCCAGGAAGGCCGGCTCTACTTGGTCGACCGTAGCGGGGGCAGCGCTGGGGCGACCGGAGGTCCCCAAAATTGGGCTGTCCTTGACCAGGAAAGAGTCACTATCGCCCACGAGCTGGTCCACGGCTTGGCTGATCAGCATTTCGACCTGCTGCGCTTCGATGAGCCGAAATGGTCCGAGGATGACGACACAGCAACCGCCGTGGATTGCTTGATCGAAGGGGATGCCAGCCTGGGGGAGACGCTCTACTTGACCCAAGAAGGGCAGGGCTGGGGGTCGCTTCTTGGCCTCCTCGTGGCTGGTATCTCCCAAGACAGCAGCCAGCTGGATGCAGCGCCTCCTTACATCCGTGACTCGCTCCTCTTCCCGTACCAAGCTGGCCTCCTCTTCGTCCAGAGCCTTTATGAGGCAGGAGGTTGGAATGCTGTCGACAAGGCCTACGAGGAGCCTCCCACTTCCACCGAACAGATTCTCCACCCCCAGAAGTACATCCAAGGAAACGACCCACCCTTACCTGTCTCCCTTCCCTCTTCCCCTTCAGTCCTCACCGATTGGCGATTGGTGTATGAGAACGTGCTGGGGGAGTTCGACTTCGCTGCCTGGTTCCGCACTTTGCTCCCTACTGAGGAAGCGGATCGGGCAGCCGCCGGTTGGGGAGGCTGCCGTTACCAATTATGGGAGGAGGGGAGCCGGCAATCATTCTTGCTGAGCAGCCGTTGGGACAGCCCGAAGGATGCCCGGGAAGCTCACTTGGCTCTGGAGCGTTGGCTCTTGGAGCGCTTTCCAGGGGTCACCCGCCAGGATGGGTTGACCACCACGCAGCAAGGAGAGGGGATCACCGCGATCCTCGGCAGCGAACAAGAGGAACTCAAATTGGTGATCGGCCCTTCCCCGGCTCAGGCAGAGGAACTCTTCAAGCAGCTTGATACGGGGACAGAACAACCTGCGGAAGTGCATGGCTACTCTTTTTTCCCCTATCTATAGCTCCGCGACAAGGCAGTTGCAGCCGCCTTATCCTGCTCCTGCTATGATGTGCTAGTCAGCCTGTTGGGGTGACGCATGCGTCGCTCCTACTAGCCTGCGGCAACATGTTTAGTGTCCCCCCGCGAAAGCGGGAAGAAAGCGGGAGATTCAACGAGGAGGAATCAAACCATGGTTAAACGACTCATCCTGCTCGCCCTCGCGGGTATTCTGCTCTTCATGTGCAGTTGCGGGAACCCCCTCGACCAACCGGGTGGCCTCTTGGACAACTCCTTCAACGCCCCGGACGGGTTCACCCTCTACAACGGTTCAGCCAACGGGGGGGATCGAGCCTACGCCATATCACTGTCCAAAGGCGGCCGGGTGCTGGTTGCTGGAACCACCTACAACGGGCGCGACGAAGATGTTCTTCTCCTATGCTATACCAGCGAGGGTCGCTTGGACGACTTGTTTGGCCAGGCCGGGGTGGTCATCTACGGGACGCCGGCCAATGGGCAGGACCGAGCCTATGGCGTCGCCTTGCAGTCGGACGGCAAGATCATGGTAGTGGGCACCGCCTCCAACGGCCGCGACCAGGATCTTCTGCTGCTTCGCTTTAATCCAGACGGAACGCTTGACCCCTCCTTTGGCAAGGCTGGTGTGGTGGCCTATTCGGGAGGGGAGGAGACGCAGGAGATCGGACACGCTGTTGCCGTACAGGCGGACGGGAAGATCGTCGTCGCGGGGGAGGGTGGCCCAGCGGCCAACCTCGATGCCTTAATCCTACGATATACCTCCGACGGGGTATTGGACACGAGCTTCGCTTCGAACGGGCTAGCCTATTACGGCAGCGCCGAAGGAGGGACCGACCAGGGCCTTGCCCTCGCTGTGCAGGCGGACGGGAAGATCCTCCTAGCGGGATCGACGACCCGCGTAGGACAGGCCGACCTCTTGCTCTTGCGTTTCACACCGCAGGGGGCGCTTGACCCGTTTTTCGCCACGGGCGGTGTGGCCTTGTACGACGGCCCCAGCCAGGGCGCCGACTGCGGCAACGCCATGACCTTGCAGCAGGATGGCAACATTCTGGTAGCTGGATTCACTACCGGACCACGCGGCCAGGACATTCTGCTACTCCGTTATTCCGGGTCCGGAAAGTTGGACAGCTCCTTCGGGCAAGCCGGGGTGGTGCTTTTCAGCAGCCCGGAGGATGTCTACGATGTAGCCCAGGGTATAGCCGTGCAAGCCGACGGGAAGATTCTAGCCGCTGGAGCCAAAGGGGGAGGGCCGCAAATGGATGGCCTCAAGGATGCCTTGGTCCTGCGCTTCTCCACCGACGGCAAAGCCGACCTCTCCTTCGGCCGCCAAGGGACGATGGCCTTCACCGGTCCCGAGCAGGGCGATGATTGGGCCTATGCGCTATCTCTGCAATCGGACGGGCGGATTGTAGTGGTGGGCAGTCGCTTCCGCGAGGGGAGTGACGACGCCTTGGTCATGCGATTAATGCCCTGAGCCGTCGTAGGGTAGGCGCCTTACGGGTCACAAAGAGGGACTTCTATTCCCAGCCGTTTGACGAAATAAAGGAGCCCTTTCTCTTTGCGCACATGGAGCAGTGATGGAACGACCTCGCGCGGGAAGACGAGGGGGTGGGTGCGTTCCCCTTTCAAGACGGGAATGGCGATTCGCCCGGGAAAATGCATGGCAGCCTCCAGCAGCGAGTGCAGGGAGGCCGCGGGTAACGGCGCTCGGTTGGCCAGAGCCAATATGACCAGCCGTGAGCGGCTGCTCAAGGAACGGAGGCCATCTTTCAAGGAGGTCGGTAAAAGATCCGCCGGGCATTTGGCCACCAGCCATTTGAGGGCCGGCTCGCGGTGGAAAGGGGAGGGGTCTAAGGATGGGCCGGCCAGGACGATCTGCTCGCGGATCTGGGGCAACTGGCGGTAGGCTTCCAGTGTTGCGGCGATGCGCTGCGTGTCTTCCTCGCGGGCGGCCAGCACCAGCAGAGAAGCGAAGGGGCCGGGCGGAGAATAAGGGAAGATAGCCTCTCCGCCACCAAACCACCGGGCGCGGATCCCCTGGGTCTCGAAACCCAGGGTGATCCCGCTCAGAAGGACGATGCGCCGTTTTTCCAAGGGGGGTTGGCCTGGGCGAGATAGGGGTAGGCGAGGAACTTCACCGTTTCCATCAAAGCCTCGTACTCCTCGGCGGAGAGGATCACAGCCGCCGGTTGGCCGGAACGCGTCACCAAGAGCGGCGTCTGCTGTACCTCATCGAGCAATTCCAGCAGACGCTTCTTGGCAAGAGAGGCGGTGATTACCTTCAGCATGATTCCCTCCCGTTCGTTTGTCTTGCATTATAGTCCCCTTCTTCTCCTTGCGGTTGGCATTTCATAGGTTATAATAAAGACCATAATATTGCCAATGAGGTGCAGACACAACATGCGAACCAAATCGATTGAACATGCTGCCGGGGGCCATCTAGCTGCCGCAAGGGCGGGTTTCAAACCCGCCCCTACACATACTGCCGCAGGTTTTTTCGTCATCCTCCTGTTGGTCCTCCTCTCTTCGTGCGGACAGTTGGCGCCAGCCATTCCTTCTTCTACCCTGGCCATTTCCCTGACCGATGCGCTTGGCCGACAGGTTGACCTGCCAGCTCCACCACAACGGCTGGTGGCAGCCGGGAAAGGCGTCACCATGCTGCTGGATGCGATCTTTCTCTTCCCCCAGGCCAGGCAACACCTTGTGGCAGCCGGGAGCGGGCAGCAGGGTAGCGAAGGCTTTTTCCCTCTACTGGAGCCCTCTTTTTCCAATGTCACCGTTCTTGCCGGAGATGGCGGGGCTGAGCCGATCGCCGCAGCCCGTCCGGATCTGGTCCTCCTGAAATCCTACTCAGCCCCCAAGCTGGGGCAGTCGGTCGAGACCCTCGGCCTGAAAACTCTTTACCTGGATTTGGAGACACCCGAACAATTCCTGCGTGATTTAGCCATTCTCGGCCAAGCTTTCGGCGAGACGGCGCGGGCCGACGAGCTGATCAAGTACTACCAAGCTTCGATGGAACGGGTCGCAAAGGGTGCTGCCGTTTTTTCACCCACCCAGCCGACACGTGTTTTACTCGCCCAGGTCACCGCCAAGGGCGGCAGCGCGGCCATCCTGGTACCGCCGGCCGGCTGGATCCAGACCATGATGGTGGAGCGAGCCGGCGGCCTGGCGGTCTGGAAGGAGGCGTCCGACAAAGGCGGATACGCTGTGGTGAACCTGGAGCAAGTGGCTGCCTGGGATCCCGATTTCATCTTTCTCGTCGACTACCAGGGAGACTCCGCCAAGACTTCAGCCAATCTAGCCCAGAGCGTTGAGTGGAAAGAGTTGCGAGCCGTGCGCGAGGACCATCTCCTGGGTTTCCCCGGAGATTATGTCTCGTGGGACCAGGCCGACCCGCGCTGGATCCTGGGGCAACTGTGGGTCGCCAAACAGCTCGCTCCCGAACAGTACGCCACCCTAGATTTGCAGGAGGAGGCAGCTCACTTCTTCCAGTTCGCCTACGGCCTCTCACCAGAGGAATTTCGAGGCGGGATTGTCCCTCGGCTTCGGGGGGACCTGCAACGCTGAGGAGGGCGAAGACCTCCCTGACGAGAACCTCCGGTCGCCAGGGAGGTCTTCGCCCAGCAGGAAGGGATTAGACGAAAGCTCGGCTCCGTCTTATGATGAAACCATCCCGGCAAGGAGGAACGATGGAAACAGCCAAAGAGGCATCCCCAGTCTACTTCAGCGACCTGCGAACCAAGCCAGGCAAAGGGCTGCTGGAGAAATTAGGCGAGCTGGCCGTGCAAGCCGGCCTTCAGAAGATCGACTTCCAGCGAAAGTTGGTAGCCCTGAAGATTCACTTCGGCGAGCCTGGCAACCTGGCCTACCTTCGTCCCAACTATGTCGCAGTCCTCGTCAAGTTGGTTCGAGAGGGTGGCGGGGCGCCATTCCTAACCGATTGCAGCACCCTCTACTCAGGCCGTCGGGCTAACGCTGTGGACCACCTCCAGGCAGCCGAAGAGAACGGTTTCCACCGCCTGGCTGTAGGTTGTAACGTGATTATTGGTGACGGGTTGAAGGGTACCGAGTACCGCCAGATTTCCCTTAATCTGCCGCATTGTGAAGCCCCAAAGATCGGCTCAGCAATCGCTGATGCCGATGTGTTGATCAGCGTGACCCACTTTAAGGGGCACGAGATGACCGGCTTCGGGGGTACCCTGAAAAACCTCGGGATGGGCTGCGGATCGCGCGGCGGAAAGTTGGAGATGCATTCCGCCTCCAAGCCGCGCATCGTGGAGAAAAACTGTACAGCTTGTATGGTCTGCATTCGCGCCTGTGCACATGACGCATTACACCTGAACAAAGCCAGGAAGGCGGAAATTCAGTACGAAAAGTGCGTAGGCTGCGGCCAGTGCGTCGCCCTCTGCCGCTTCAGCGCCGCTCAGGTGATCTGGGACGAATCGGCAGTAGTTGCCTGCGAGAAAATTGCCGAGTATGCCTACGCAGCCGTGCATGGAAAGCCGCACTTCCACTTCAGCTTTTTGTTGGATATTTCCCCTAACTGCGATTGCTGGAACTTAAACGACCAACCGATCGTACCTGATCTCGGTATTTTAGCCTCCGCCGATCCAGTCGCCCTGGACCGAGCGGCGGTCGACTTGGTCAACCAAGCCCCCCCTCTGCCCGAGCTAGCGGGACGCTCTAGCGCCTTGAAGGAGGCCGGCTGGAAAGAGGGGGAGGACAAGTTCACCGCGCTTCACCCCAAGACGCGCTGGCAAGCTTGCTTGGACCACGCCGAGGGGATCGGCTTAGGCCGGCAACGCTACAAGCTGGTGAAGGTGGGGTAGCCGCAAGAAATAACCCAAAGCCGAAGGCTCTGGGCGGGAGGCGCGAGCCCCTCTCCTCCACTCCTTTTTGCTACACTTTCCATAACCGCCGGGAGCAGGCGGAACTCGGGCGCCACTGACGCGGCAACGCCTGGGTAAGGAGGAAAGTATGGCCAAGGAAATCGGTAGTGCAACGGCGGGTGTCGAGGGATTGACCACCCTGCTTTCCAGCAAGAGATACACTCTCGGCTACCAGTCGGGAGGGGAGGCGCCCCCGGAGTTGACCGCGCGGGAGGTTCAAAGGGAGCCCACTCCCCGGGCCGGTGCCCTGCGCGATCTCTATTTCCAGACTCTCTCCTCGGTGTCGCTGGAGTTCCCCTACTGGTACACCCGCCGTTGGCAGCAGTTGGAGGGGGAAGTGCCAGTGGTGCGGCGAGCGGAAGCCCTCAAGGCAGCTTTCTCCCACCTAACCCCGACCATCTACCCGGGGGAACGGCTGGTGGGTGGAAAGACGATCTACTACCGCGGCTCCTTCCCGATGCCCTGGCTCAGTGAGGGGTATTTCATGACCGTGCAGGACCAACTCTACCAAGCCGCTTTAGAGAAGGGCTCGGCAGCCGCCGACCAGGTCACCAAGTGGGGAAGCGGCGGCGGCAACGTCACCGAAAACTTCGGCTCTGTAGTTTCCATCGCCGGCAAGTTCGGCATCCCCCGCCAGGAGGTTCCCGCCTTGCTGGAGTTGGCGCGCGCCTGGGTAGGGAAGTCGGTGGACGATGTGGGACACAAATATGAGCAGATGATCCCCGACTACCCTCTGAAAGAGAACCTCATGCGCAGCGTCATCTGCATGTTCGACTCGGGGTACACGCTGCCCCAGGGGCGGGAAGTGACCAACTACTATTTCCCATTGCAGCACGGCCTGGAGGGAGTGAAGGAGATCGCCCACACCCATATTTCGGAAGTGGCTGGGGAGGCCGGCGGGGATGGCCTGCGCGGGATGGACCGCCTTTATTTCTACCAGGCCTCGATTTTGGTGCTGGAGGGAATCCAAAGTTGGATCGGCAACTACGCCAAAGAGGCCCGGCGTCTCCAGCAAGAGAGCGAAGGTCTCCTCTTGCAGAATGAGTACGGGGAGCTGGCCGATAGCCTGGAGTGGATCGCCTGCCGTCAGCCGCGCACCTTCCGCGAGGTCTTGCAGTTGATCTTTCTTTTACACACCGCGGTGCTGAATGAGGACTGCATCAGCGGTCTTTCCCCGGGGAGAGTAGGGCAGATTCTCTGGCCATGGTACGAGCAGGACCGGGAAGCCGGCCGCCTTGGGGAGATGGAGGCCTTGGAACTATTGGAGTTGTATCGGGTGAAGATGACCTGTTACGACTGCTTCGCCGCCATGGGGGTAGTCGGGGGGGTGCTCTCCGGCAACACCTTCAACCACCTCTGCTTGGGCGGTTTGGCCAAGGATGGCGGCTCGGCGACCAATCCCTTGGAGATGCTGATCCTGGAGGCGGGAATGACCTGCGCCACCCCCCAGCCGACCTTGGGCCTCCTCTACCACGAGCGCCTGCCCGAGGATCTATTGTTGCAGGCCATCGAGTGCAACAAGACCGGCACCGGCTACCCGGCCTGGTTGAACGATGAGGTGGCGCGCACCTTCCTCCTTCGCCAATATGGACCGGAGGGGATGGACGTGGAGGAAGCGCGGGCCTGGTCGGTGGGGGGATGTCTGGAGACCTCCCCTGGTTCCTGGCACGAGCTGACCCTGGGCGGACGCCGCTACTGGATCCCCGGTGGGTCCGGCCAGCCGACCAGTGTGGGGGTGCACTTCCTCTCTCTCCCCAAGATCCTGGAGTGCGTCCTCTTCAACGGGCGGGACATGCGCCGCGACGTTCAGATATTTCCTCCGCAGGACCGCCCCCTGGCTACTTGCGAGGAGCTCTGGGAAACCTTCTGCTCCTACTTTGAGATGGCTGTGCAGGCCCTCTGCCGGGCCAATAACATTCAGCACGACATCTGGCGCAAGCAGAACGTGCCGGTGTTGCACTCCCTTCTCAAGCCGGACTGCATGGAGACGGGATATCACATTGGCAACCTTGGCTACCGCTACAACGCTACTTACAACGTGGAGAGCTGCGGCACGGCCAACCTGGTGAACGCATTGGCTGCGCTGAAGACATGTGTCTACCAAGACAAGAATCACACCCTGGAGGATGTGCGCCAAGCCATCTTGGCCAATTTCGGCTTCCAGACGGCGGAAGAGGTCGGCTCCTACTCGCTGGCCGCGCAAGCGCTGCGTCCCGGCGGGGAGGTCTGGGAAAAGATCCACCACGATCTGCTCACCGCCCCCAAGTATGGCAACGACGACCCCCGGGCTGACTGTATCCTCGCTCAGTGGGAACAATATTTCTCCACTGTTGCGCGCCGCTTCCATTCGCTCTACGGTTTCCCCCTCTACCCTTGTCAGATCTCCGTCAGCACCCATGGCCCGATGGGAGCGGTGACTCTGGCTGGGCCGGATGGGCGATTGGCCGGGACGACCTTCGCTGACGGCTCGCTGTCGGCCTACCCCGGGACGGACCGCAACGGCCCCTACGCCCTCTTCGCCTCGGCGACCTGCTGGGATCACAGCCGCTCGCAGAACTCGCAGATGAACCTGAAGATCCACCCCAGCGCCGCCCGCGGAACGCAGGGAGCAAGGAAGCTGTTGGAGTTGACCCGCGCTTACCTGCGGCAGGGAGCCTTTCACATCCAGTACAACATCGTCGATTCCAAGGTGCTGAAGGATGCCCAGGCACACCCGGAGAACTACCGCACGCTGATGGTGCGAGTGGCCGGCTTCACCCAATACTGGGTGGAGATCGGCAAGGCGATCCAGGACGAAGTGATCGCCCGCACCGAGTACGAGTCCGTCTAGGAGGAGACCATGGAGAATAGACATTCCGACTGCCGCCGCTACGTCCCGGTGGACGTGGCCAAAGGCATCTGCCGTCGCACCGGCGGGATGGTGAACCTGGAGGAGCCGCCCTGCCGGGACTTGATCTTGCTACCCAAGTGCAAATACTGCGCCAGCTTCCTCTCCGACGAACAGGAAGAACTGGGAACCTGCTCAGCCGAAGCGGATCACCCCTGGACTTATCCCGAGCTGGTGGCCACCACCTGCTCCTGGTTCCAGCCCGGCGAAAGCGGGGGGAAAGCGGAGGCGCCTACCCTTGAGCAAAACGTAGGTCTAAGCCCGGTGAAGGAGAGCCTATCCTGAAGGAATCGGACAGGCAGGAACCCATTGGCCTGGTCTTCGACTTGCAAGGGTTCTCGGTGCATGACGGGCCGGGTTGCCGCACGGTGGTTTTCCTGTCTGGTTGTCCCTTGAGCTGTCCTTGGTGCGCCAACCCGGAGGGGTTGCAGCCGTATCCTCAGTTGCTTTTTACCGTCGAGCGGTGCCTCCTCGGGCAAGGCTGCCGCCGCTGCCTGTCAGCTTGTTGCCACGGCGCGCTGGAGGAGGGGGAGGTGCTGCAACTCTCGAGGCGAGTATGTGCTGGTTGCGAAGACCACCCCTGTGTGACAGCCTGCCACAGCGAGGCCCTGCGCGTCTCCGCCCGGCGACTCACCCTCTTCGCCCTGATGAGCCAGTTGGCGCGGGACCGGCGCTTCTGGGGTTCGGGCGGCGGGGTGACCTTTAGCGGCGGGGAGCCTCTCGCCCAGCCGGAGTTCATCCTTTCGGCGCTCGCCGAATGCCGCCGTTCCTGGATTCACACTGCCGTAGAGACCTGTGGCTACGCCGAGGAAGGGCTTTTCCGAGAGATGCTGGTATCGCTCGATTGGCTCTTCCTCGACTTCAAGTTGGTCGATTCCACCACCCACCAGCACTGGACCGGGGTCTCCAATGCCCCCATCTTGGCCAACCTGGAGAACGTTGCCCGTTCAGGCTGGCAAGGACGGCTGGTGCTGCGTCTGCCGGTGATCCCGGGAGTCAACGACGGCGAGGAAAACGCGCGGGAAACGGCACGCCTGATGCGGGAGTTGGGCCTCTTGGAGATCCACCTGCTGCCCTTCCACTGCTTGGGGGAAGGCAAGTGGCGACAACTGGGAGAGACCTACCTCTTCGCCAAGACGCCGTCCCTGCCACTCGAGGCACTACAGGGGTTGCAGCGGATCTTCATCAGTGCCGGCCTACGGTGTTACCTGGGCTGGGAGACGCCTTTTTAACCGGCGCTCGCGTTCACACACAGTTCTTCTCCCCTCTGAACTTGGTACAATGAGCGAATCCGGATCATGACAGGAGGACGAAGAGAATGAAAAAGCATTTTTCCGCGGAAGAGGCAAAGGTTGTGGGCGAGAGTTTGGGTATCGATTGGACCCGTTACGACGTGGAGCAATTCCGCATGGGGATGGACGTGGAGCTTGAGCATGGAACGGTGGATGCCCACACCAACGTTACCGGCGATGACTCGGTTACGACCGGCAAGATCGCCCTAGCCCACCTCAACGAGTTCGCCGATTACTATACGCGGCTAGAGGTGTTGGAAGGGGAAGCGGAACGCTACTGGGAGAAAAAGGAGTAGCGGTAGACAGCCTGCTGCAACTCGATAGCTCGCGGCAGCATGATAGCCTATGGCGGCACGTCCTGTATCGCAGCAGGCGATTGGCATCGGCAGGAGGGAGAGAGGCGAAGACGAGCTCGGTAGAAGCTGGTAACAGTTAGCTAGGCTTTCCCCCGAGACGGGGATTGCCCTAGAATAACGGAAATAACCCAAGAGGAACCGACATCGATGAAGACGCGTGGCAGGGGCCGGGGAGCCCAGCAGAATGAGGGGATGGGCTTAGC
>JAPLHW010000108.1 GCA_026389425.1 Coprothermobacterota bacterium | reverse complement strand
CGAGCACGCCTCCTTCGGCTACCGCAGCGAGGATGGCCAAATGGAAAGCGCCATGGTCCTCAAGGACATTAACCTCGAGGTGGAGCCCGGCCAGACGATCGGTTTCCTCGGCGCCACCGGCTCCGGCAAATCGACGCTGGTGAACCTGGTCCCCCGCTTTTATGACGTAGTCGAGGGGAGGGTTCTCATCGACGGCATCGACGTGCGTGACTTCCCTCAGTCGCAGTTGCGGCAGATGGTCAGCCTGGCCTTGCAGGAAGCGGTCCTCTTCTCCGGCACAGTGCGGGCCAATCTGTTGGTGGGGCGGCCCGAGGCCAGTGAAGAGGAGATGATGGAGGCTTCTGCTGCGGCCGATGCGCATGGATTCGTCACTGCCATCCCCGAGCGCTACGATGCCCGCGTCGCCCGCCGCGGCAACAACTTCTCCGGCGGGCAACGCCAGCGCCTCTCCATCGCTCGCGCCCTGGTCCCCAGGCCGCGCATCTTGATCCTCGACGACAGTACCTCCGCGGTCGACGTCGGCACCGAGGCGCGAATCCAGAAGGCCTTGCGCGGTCTGCTGGCGAAGACCACTACCTTCTACGTGGCCCAGCGTATCAGCACGGTCTTGACAGCCGACCAGATCGTCCTCTTGGAGAACGGCCGCCAGGTGGCGGTGGGCAACCACACCCAACTGATGGCCACCAGTCCCCTCTACCGCGAGATCTTCGAATCGCAACTGGGGAAGCTGGAGGATCTACCCTCCAGCAAGGGCGATTCTCGCCAAGAGCTGAAAGTGGAAGGGGAGCCGGCATGAATACTTCTACTGTTGACGCCACCGTCCTGCGCGATCGTGTGACAGCTGATCAACCCTCCCCGAAGGCCAAACCCCGGCAAACCCTCGGCCGCATGCTGCACTACATGACCTTGGAGCGGGGCTTGTTCTGGGCCATGATTGTCCTTCTGTTCATCTCCCAAGGTTTGAAGGTAGCCTTGCCGGTCCTCATCGGGCGAGCTATTGACATCATCTCTGGAGTGACCGGGGGTCCGGCGACCGGAAGTTCCCGCGGGACCCTCCAGGATTTGCTGGTGGTAGCTCTCATCATCGTCGCAGTGGGGTTGGGGATTGTCCTCTTCAGCTATTTCCGCGACAGGGTAGTGGCCATCCTCGCCGAGAAGGCCTCCTACCGCCTGCGCACCGAACTCTTCAACCACATCCAGTCGCTTTCCCTCAGCTTCTTCGACCGCCAACCGATCGGGGAACTGATGAGTAACGTGACCAACGACATCGGCGTGGTCAATGCCTTTTATACCAACGGAGTCAGCCGGATCTTGCGGGCGACTTTGATCATCCTGATGACGGTGGTGGTGATGTTCATCCTCAACGTCTCCCTGACAATCACCGTCCTGGTCGTCATCCCGCTCATGCTGCTGCTGGTAGGGGCGCTGGGGCGGGTGGCAGGGCCGGCCTTCGCCCGCTTGCAGGAACAGCTCGGCGCCACCAATGGCTACATGGAGGAGACCATCTCCGGCGGTAAGA
>JAPLHW010000132.1 GCA_026389425.1 Coprothermobacterota bacterium | reverse complement strand
ATGCACGTCCCAGGTGGGGACCTGTGTGACTGGGTTGATGTCGGGAGGGGTGATGTCCAGCCAATGCAGCTCGGCGTAGGCCTTGGAGCGCTTGATCACGGGGAGAGCGCTCGTTCGTCCAAGATCAGAGAAGAGTTCGGTGAACCATGTGTCCATGTAGAACTTGCCGGGCGCCTGGCTCATCACGTAGATGGTGGCGGAACCGGTGCCATCGAGGAGGACGTGGATGTGGTTGATGTTGGCGACCGGTATCGGCAGGCTACCTGTGGGTTCGATGGCGTAGCCGGTCGGCTCAATTTTGGTAAGCGAGAGGTTGTGCAGGTCGAAGATGCCGGCGCTGCTGAAGGAGACCACGACCGTTTCTCCCGGGACGCCCTTGATCACGAACTCGTGGGTAGCGCCGAGGGCATTGACGGCGTTGTCCGGCTCTACACTGGGAACGTTGGCCCAGCACTTAGTGCCGGCAGCTATCCCTTGTGTTCTGCTGCCGACGGCGTTGTTAGCGACGGTGCCGCTGATGGTGAGGACATCAATTCCAGCAGTTGTGGAGCTGTAGGTGAGAAGCGCGAAGGTACCGGTGCCGGTGAATGGCTTGCTGGTCCCGACCGTTGCGCTATTGGCGTAGAGATAGAGAGAGTAGGTGGCGCTGATGGACATGCTGTACTGGTCATAGAAGTTCACGGTGACCGTGTGGGTGGTGTTGAGGTAGTTGTAATGAGTCGACTTGTCGGGGACCGTGGTGGAGCCATAGGTAGCGGTGTAGGTCCAGACCTTGGTGAAGGTAGCGGTGGCAGTGCCGCCAGTGAACACGTTGGTGTCGCTGCCCAGGATGCCGGAGGCTGAAGCAGGACCGCTATATGCGTTGGTGTAGACGTAAACAAGAACTCCGCTGCCATTAGTAAGGCCCGTGGCGGCAGTTTTGGGATTGGCGCCGGTTCGAACCAAGTTCAAGGCAGTGTTGGTCACTGCATCTCCAAACTGGTCCCTCACCCAGACGGTGATGGTATGGGTAGTATTGCCGTCGGAGACGTTGTTGGTGGCGGAATAGGCCGTGGTGCCCAGAGTCGGCGTGATTGTGGTGATTACCCGGTTGGCCCATTGTTTGGCGGCGGTGTTGGAATTGATGCCGCCGCAGGAGGCGACGATGCTGTCAATGCCGGGGGTGGTCTCAATCCAGCTCCATGTCGCTTCACCGTTGATATCGGTGTTGGAGGTGAAGGTCTTGGGGTGGCTTCCGGTGACCGTGAAGAGCACGGGGAAACCGTTCATTAGCTTGCCGAATTCATTGGTTACCGTGGCGATCAACTTGTGGGTGGCCCCCAGGCTGTTGATGCCGCTAGTGGGCGAGAGGACGATCGTGGTGACAGTGCCCCAGACCCAGAGATTGTTAGAGACGTTGGAGTAAACAGTGCCGGTGCCGGAAGGAATAGTGCCGAGCAGCAGATCGGCGCCCAAATCAGTCGCCGGAGGCGCTCCGGCGCTGCCTGGGCAAGAAGCCTGGATCAGATCCAAGCCGGTCGTGGTCTCGGTGTAGGTCCAGGAGGCGATGCCGTTAATGTCGGTTGTCGCGCTCCCATTTCTGATGTGGGCATTGGTGACGAGGAAGGACACGGACACGCCGTTCAGCAGGTTGGCGCACCAGTCCTTAACCCAAGCCTTCACTTCATGGGTATCGCCTACGCTGGTGATGTGATCGATAGGCAGCAAATTGATGGTATAGGGCAGGCCGACGTGCCAAGACTTGATGATCTCGTTGGATTTGGAGCCATTGGCTGTCGCTTGGATGGTATCGTCGCCGGGGGTGAGCGCTGTATAGGAGGTGTTGACGATACCGGTGCCGCCAGCGGTTACGCCGGAAGGGATGGCGATGGCCGTATGAGGACCGGCGGTGATTGCGAAGGTGACGGTCACGCCGTCGGGCGCTACATTCCCGTAGGTATCGGTAACAGTGGCACGGAGGTAGTGGGTATACCCGACCGTGTTGGTGACCGTAGTGGCGGTAGTCGTGGTTCCTGCCAGGACATGCTGCAGGACCAGATGGTAGCCGGCATCGGCGGTCCAGGTGACTGTGGCGGTTTTCTGGTCATCAGTCGCAAAGTAAACTTCATCGGGGAATACCGCGCTTGCGGTGATGGTGTCGAGCCCGACCTGTGTTCCGGTGTAGGTCAATGCCAGGTATGTGCCAGTCCCCGTAACTGGAGCGGTCGTGGGGTGGTTTGGTCCGCTGGCAGTCCATGTCACAGTGCCGGTTTTGGAAATCCAGTAGTTGTACTGGTCACAGAAGACGGCCTTGATGGTGGCGAGCTGGCCGGCGACCTTCTCTTGGGTTGCAGGCTGTAGGCATAGCTCGTCGTAGGAGGGGGTGTAGGTCCAGGTCTTGGTAGCGGTGGCGGTGGCCTTGGTGCCTACGACGGGGAAAGTGGCAGTAGCCGTCAGGTTATCATGCCAATGGCCCGGGCTAGGCGCGATGCAGAGTCCGTCCGGGAGGGTCACGGTATAGGTGGTTGTGGCAGTGTGAGTTGCGGTGAATGGAACGCCCTGAGAAGCAGGGGTCGGTGTTAACGAACCGCTGACGCCCAGTGTTATCGTCCCTGAGAAGGTGAATAGCTCGTTGAACTGGTCTTTCACCACCAGAGTGACGGTATGCGTTATCACCGGGAAAGTGTTCGTAGCAGTTGGCGGATCGATCGCCACTGTAGCGGCGGCACGAGCTTGCCAAACCAAGTCGGCAACTCCTGAGGCTGCCCTGTTAGGGTCTGCGACGGTCGTATTTGTTTCCACCCAAAAGGCGGTGCATTGGTAAGTCGTTGTGATGGTTGGCGTTGGATTGAGATCGCTCGGGACAAAGGAGACAGTGGCCGTCCCAACTCCTGGCGGGACGATTACAGTTTTCGAACCGACCACGCTTGCAGACAAGGTCACTTTGAAAATAACCCAGTAGGTCGATGTATCCGGTATAACGCTCCCACCCAGAAGAATTGAGGCTGTGAGGGTATGCACCGTGTCGGTAGCGGTGAGGGGCTTCAGTGGTGAGCTGGTTCGAACTAATGTGATGGTGGTATCATCGGCATTGACAATCGGGCCGGCGTTCAGGTCGGCTGCCGCGACGGGGGCGATGGGTGCTGATAACGGCAGCGTCAGCGACATGGTTAATACAGCCAGGGCGAGGAACCCTACGAGATACTTTCTCGCCAGTTCAAACTTCATCATTCTTTTTCCTCCTTCTTTCCATTTAATTATAGATACTGTCATTTCTGCGTTCCACCCTTGCTTTGCTTGGATAGCTGCAGGAGCGAAAGCCGCATAGTTGACAGGAGATACGGGGAAGGGTGTTTTCCAACCGCTCGTATCATTGGAGGTCTTCCTACTCCATCCCTTGGAAGTGGACTGCGAAGTCCTCTCCGGTAAAGGTCTCACCAGCATAGGGGGTGAAGAGCGGAATGGATTCCGGGGTAATGAGGTCCCATGTAGTCCCCGGGGGAACGCTGACAGTGTCTGGATCGACAGTGACGTCGATATAGGTGCCGGAGTAGGCGCCATCGAAGGTGTGGGTCCAGGTGTAGTTGCCTTCCTCGTCGGTGAGGACGGTGTCAAAGGCGCCTGGCTCGGTGCCCCAGGTGAAGATGACGGTCGCGTCCAGGAGGGGGAAGGGGAAGGCGCCGGTGCCGACGACATTGCCGCTGATAGTGGTTTCCCCGGCCGGCTCGTGCTGCGAGGTGAAGGGCCAGGAGAAGTTGAGGGACTGGGTGCCGCCGGTGAAGGCGTCATAGCCAGTGGCGTTGACCAGGTAGGTGCCGTCTGGCAAGGTGATGGGCCACCCTTCGATGTCGGTGGGGAAGAATTGGATGGTGTCGTTCTGGTAGACGGTGGTGGAGAACCCGACGTCACCGTAGATGAAGCTGTTGGTGCCGGTGTTGTAGACCCAGATGGAGGAACGGACCAGATCGAGAGACTGGTTGAATTGCTTGAAGATGGGGTTCTCGAAGCCGGTCTGGGGATCCAAGCCGACGAATTCGGCGCCGGAGATGATCTCATAAGGCATCGGCCACTCGTCGATGTTCATCAGTTTGCCGCCCAGGAGGGGACGGACCACGACGAACTTGACGACGGGGACCTTCTCGCCGTTGACCAGCATCCAGTCGCACATGGTGGGGTTGGCGGACTCGTAGGCGGGCTGGAAGAAGACTTGCACGAACTGCTCGCGCTGGAGGTCGGCCATCTTCTTCATGGTGATGTTGCCATCCGGGGTGGGGGAGTTGGGGGGCGGCATGGTGGCGTCATAGATGACGGTGCCCTGCTGCACGGCGGGAGCGCCGGTCCAGGCTACGGTGATGAGGTCTTTGGCGGCCAGGAAGGGGGTGTAGATGGAGGACTCTGCAATGGTCTTGGGAGACCAGAAGGTCGCCGGGAAGTCGTAGAAGAGCTCGGTGTTGTTGACGTCCTTCAAGGTGAAGACGGTGCCATCAAAGGTGGGACCGGCCTGCTTGATCAAGCCCTCGGAGGGGAACTCGTTGTAGCGGAGGTTTGGATTGGTGGCCAGCTCCTGGAAGCGATAATTGCTGACATCGCCGCCGACGTAAGAATAGGGCACCAGGATATAATCCGTGTCGCCGTAGGGCGGGTAGTAGACGCGAATCATCAACTGAATTCCAGGCAAATCATGCGATTGAGTGACCTTGACCAGGTCGCGGACCAGGTACTGCAGCATGTCCCAAGTGGCCTTGACGGAATAATAGTCGGTGACAGAGACGACGTACCATTCGCTGGCGCGGGCGCCGCGGTTGTGGTCGTTGTAAGCGGAGAAATCAACCACAATCAGTTTGCCGTTAGGGCCGGCGATCTCGGTCATCGGGAAGTTCTTGACCTTGCCGTCTGGCATCATGATGTCCAGGGAGAGGTGGTAGCCGGTGGCATCCTGCCACATGTTGGCGCGGGTAACCAGGCCGTACTCGGAGTAGGCGGTAGCGCTTGCGGCGGCGGTAGGCTCCATGTAACGGACCTTGTCACCGACCAGGTAGAGGTCGACAGAGGTCGACATCCAGTCGGTGCGCTCATCCCAGAGGTTGTTGAAGACTTGGATGCCCTCGTAACCGGCGAAGGTGGCGCCGGATTCGACTGCGCCAACCTGACCGACAGGGGCGCTGGGAGCGGCAGAGGCGCCGGTGATGGAAGCGGCGATGGCGGGGAACTCACCGCGGCCGGGAGGCAGTACATCGTAGACTTTGCCGGATACCTTGATGGCGGTGTTCCAGTCGTTGCCCCACTGATCCTTGGTGCGGTAGATCTCTTCCAGGGTGCCGGTCTTTTGGGACCAGGCGCCCTCGAACTTGATCAGCGACCAGGCGCCTTGCTGGTACTTGATGGGGGCCAGGCGGGCGGTGCCGGTGTCGTAGCCGGGGGCGCCTGGTCCGAAGGAATCCAAAACGGTGATCTGGGCGCCGTCCAACCAAATCTTGGCATCATCTTCGGCAGCCACTTCGAGCTGGTCGGAGAAGGTGGGGTAGGGTGTCTGGACGCGCTTGTTGAAGGTGTTGTCGTCGGTGAAGTCCAACACCATCTTGCCGGCGACCAGGGTGCGGCCCCAGACATCGTACTCGGGGCCGGAGGTGGAGAGAACGAAGGCGTCCTTGATGATGTGGCCGGGCCAGACCTTGGCCAGGAGCGCCCAAGCGGTGTTATTGACGAGAACGCCGGAGGAGAGGTGGCCCTCGTAGTCGCGGAACTTGCCGGTTTCCTTCAGGCCACGGACGATCTTGACCTCGGCGTCCTTGATCAGCATGACGTTCCAGTTCTCGACCTGGGTGTCTTCCAGGAAGATCACTGCGCGTGGGTCGAGGGTGATAGTCTCGATAGCCTTGGCGGCCGTATCAACCTGGTAGACGCTGAGCTTCAGGTCAGCATAGATCTCGCCGACGGTCTTGCCGGGGAAGTAGTAGGAGCCGACCTTGTTGGCGGCAACCTTGCGGGTGAGAACTTCGCAGGGCAGGATGCGGATGTACCATAGCGTGGAGGGGGTGTCGAAGGGAGCCTGGCCGATGTAGGGCTGCGATCCGTTGTAGATGACGCGGACCGGCTTGCCGATGAGGTCGATCAGGCTGGCGGGCTGGCCGCCCACCCAAATGACATTGGCCGGCAGGCTGTAGAGGCGATGAACGGGGGTGAAGTCGGCAGGGTATTTCAGGCCCAGTGCGGCGGCGATGAGGAGGGGGTTGGTATCGCCCCAGAACTTACCCATGGGGTCGGTCCAGCCCTGGCCGTAGGGGATGAAGACTTCCGTGTCATCATAAATGACGGTCCAGCCCTCAAAGAGCTCCAGCTCGTTGGCGCCGGCGTAGGTGTCGTAGTTGGGGGCGTTGGTAACGAAGGTCTCCATCTCGTGGTAGCCCATGTTCTCGGCCAGCGTGGTGTCGGTGGGGAAGTACATGCCGCCGGGAACCGGCCCGTTGGTGTGCCACTCGAACTGGCCCAGCGGGTAGATATACATGGCGTTGTAGGTCATGATGGCCAAATCGCCGCGAGAGGCGGGGCTGGCCGCGCCGAAGTTCTGCACGCCGGTGAGCATTCCCTCGGGCAGGTAGAGGAGCGGCGGGTGCACGCTCATGCCGTAGCCGGTCGGATCGCCCATGGCTACCGCCATCTTGACGAAGTTGGCGAACCAGTCCTCGGTGCCGCCGCCAGGGGTGACGGGGGTCAGGTACTGGGTGTAGCCAAGCATGCGAACCAGCATGGTAGTCGCTTCGGCGTAGCTGACGTTGCTATCCGGGCGGAAGGTTCCATCCGGGTAACCCTTGACGATGCCGAAGGCGGTTCCCATGTTGATGTAACCGGTAGCCCAATGATCAATGGCCGTATCCGGATACTGGGTGGCGCCCTTGAAGCCCGATACGTACTTCTCGAAGTTCAGTGCGCGGATGGTGACCGCCAGGAACTCCGAGCGGGTGACAGGGCGATCCGGCTTAAAGGTCTGATCCGGATAACCGGTGAAGACCCCCATCAGGTGCAGCTTCACAAAAGCCGACTCGTAAGGGGTGCCGAAGATGTCGGAATAGGGAATGACGGGGGCGACAACCGGCACCGTTGATACCGGTTCTGGGGTGGGTGTCGTCGTGGTGTCCGCGGCGAAAGCAGCCAAGGGCACGAGGGTGAAAAGCATAGCAGCGGTGATTAGCACGACAAGAAACTTTTTTGCCAAATTCAAATTTGTTTTCCTCCTTTGCAGAAATCTGAAGAGTCCCCCTTCTCGGGGGAGGATTGGTGAAAAAATCATCCCTCCTTTCAAGCTCTGTTGCAGTTTCATGGGGTTTGCCCCTTGCGGGCGAAGAAATCCACCAGTGCGGAGAGCGAAGCAGCTACTTCCCCGCGCAAGGATTTTTCGTCGGGTGAGAAATTCGAGTACAGCAGCCCGTGCTGCGCCCCAACGATGCTGTACCCGGAATACCAAGGCGCGCTTCCCAACATCTCTCGAGCCGCTTGCGCCTCGCGCTCCAGATCCGCTGCCCGCACGATAGCAGCGATCACTTCTTTGCCGGTGATCCAATCGTCAGGATGGAAAGTCCCATCCGGGAAGCCTTTCAGAAGCTCGCTGGCGGCCAGCCTGCCGATAGAAGCAGCGGCCCAGTGGGTGGGGGTGACGTCGCTGAAGGCGGGGGCCGGACCGGGCGAGACGAGCGGGCGCTGGGCGTAGTTGAGAGTGCGGTCCAAGAGGGCGGCGAATTCGGCGCGGGTGACCGGGTTGTAGGGGCGAAAGGTGCCGTCGGAATAGCCGCGCAGGATCCCGAATTGGCTAAGCCGCTCCAGGGCCTGGCTGTACTCGGCCAGCATGGCTGGGACGTAGACGCTGAAAGGATCAGAAGAGAGGCTTCGGTTGCCAGCCTGGTCGATCGCCGTGGCGGTGAGCTCGTGCCAGCCGGCACTGATTCGCAAGCCTGCGGTGTGGAAGCGGCCGTCTTGGCCGGTACTGATCTGCTGGGCAAACAGCCCGTCCAGGGAAATCTCAAGCATCAGGTTGGGTTCGCTGCTGCCGTAGAAGAACTGCGTCGCTTCCACAATGGGGCCGATCAGATCCCAGACCGGGGGAAGCGGGACCTGGTCGTCCAGGACCACCAGAAGCGGCTCGGAGAGGGGCCCGTAACCCAGGGCATCGGCGACGTGGGCGGTGAAAACGTTCTCCCCCAGTGTCAGTACAGCGTCGAAGGAGAAGTCGCCGCGCTCGTCGCTGACGGCGAAGCCCAGCGACTGCCCGCCGCGCAGTACCTCCACCAGGGAGGCGGGGGTGGCGTAGCCGGTCAGAATCTGCTGGGCTTGGTTGGTAAGCAGCGGCGTGGCGTGGAAGAAAGGGGCCGTGATTGTGGAGCTTGCGGGGGCTGTGGGGTCGTCCGCCCATACCGGGAGAGCCAACCCGCAGAGCATCGCCACTACCAGAATCGCTGTCACCAATGTCTTACGTTTCATCGCACAGCAAATATGTAGCAATTGCGATGCCAAAATGAAGATCTCGTAAAGACAGCCTGGGCCGGTGTTGGCCGGCCCAGGCTGGGAGTTCGGGCTGAGGGAGCTGTGAAAACTGTGTAAGCAACTAACACCCTGTTAAAGCAATAGGCACTCGTTTGCGAGTTACGGCGTCGGGGTGATGGTCTCGATGCTGTTGAGCATATCCGTGGCCTGGCTCAGGTAGTTCTTCGCCGCCGCGTCTTCCGGGGCAATTAGCAGCGTCGCCTCGGCGTTCGTCTTCAGCTTCTCGGCCAGCTCCTTGGCTCGGCCGAAATAATTGGATGCCTCTTCCTCCCGCCCCTCCTGCGCTAGCGTCGCGGCGTAATTGAAGTTGCTCTGCGCCCCCACCAGCAGCGCGGCGTTCTGTTCCGCGGTAGGCGCGGCGTAGGTGACGCCCTTCTCGGCGAACTGGACGGCCCGTTGGAGATCGCCCAACTCGCTGTAGATGGTGGCCAACTGGAAGTAGAGAGGGTAGTCGCCGGGATCCGACTTGGCCCCCAGCTCGAAGTCCTCGGCCGCCTTGCGCAGCAATCCGGTCCGCTGTTCCGGCTTCTCGTTGGCCTCGTCCAGGTAGGAGCGGCCGATTTGCATGTAGACGTTCTCCAGGTACATGGTGTCTAGGAGGGCGATCTGCCACTGGTTGCGGGCCTCATCGCGCATGGCGTTGCGCTGGACGGTGTCCGTACTGGTCATGGCGAACTGGTAAAGGAGATTGCCGTAGCCGGAGACGTGACCCTCGGTGGCGGTGCGGTAGCCGGCCTCCACCGGGTTCAGATCGACGGCGCGGCGATAGGAATCGAGGGCCAGTTGGGCTTGGCGGTTGGCTTCTTGTTGGTACTGGTCCTTGGTGGCCTGGTCGGTTTGCGTCTGGGCTTCCTGGCTGATCTGCTGGGCTGTCTGGATGGCGATCTCGCCGGCTCCGTAAGCCAGGTCGGCATCCAATATGCGGATCGCCCAGTAGCCGTTGAAGACCAAGAGCAGCCCCACCAGCACATAGATGCCGCGCCGGTAGAGGAGGGGAAGCAGGGCGGGAACCTTGCGTGGCTTGACTACCCCCACCGTGTCGACATCGCCCGGCTCCTTCAGCAGCGACTTCTTGGCTTTCTGATCCACCGCGGGGGGGGTGAAGTCCATCTGAACGAGGACCATGTTGATGCCCATCAGCAGCCAGAAGGTGAGGATGGTGGGAAGCACTCCGAAGGCAAAGACGTTTTGCCCGCAGTAGGCCAGCACCCCCACCGCCACCCCGGCGATCATCGCTTTCCAGTAGGGGTTGACGGTCCGCTTCCAGACCTTGAAGGAGGAGACGAAGAAAGTGATCAGGGTCCACATATAGATAAGGAAGCCGACCGCTCCGCGCATGATCATCTCGTCCAGGTACTGGTTGTGCATCCGGTCGGGGTTGTTCATCGGCTCCAGGAGGGAATATTGAAGGGCCTTGAAGGGAGGAGAGGCGATGCGCAGGACATCCGGCCCGACCCCTAGGATGGGGTAGACAGCGAAGATGCTGAGGCCGCCCAGCCAGATGAAGAAACGGGTCTGCTGCA
>JAPLHW010000029.1 GCA_026389425.1 Coprothermobacterota bacterium | reverse complement strand
AAAGGAATGGAGAAGACCAACCAAGCGTCAGTGCGGAAGGAAGCGCCCATTAGCAAGCAGGCCATGTCGGCGGGGTTTATCCTGCTCGTGCTGGGGCTGGCTCAGATCATCAACGCCTACGACACCACTGCCATGAACGTAGCTGTCTCCCGCATCGTGCAAGATCTGCACACCACCGTTACCGGCGTCCAAACCGCTCTGACCACCTATTCACTGGTGATGGCGGCATTCATGATCATCGGCAGTAAGTTGGGCGACATCTGGGGGTGGAAACGGACCTTCACCCTGGGTGTCATCCTCTACGGCATCGGCGCATTGATCACTTCCCTAAGCCCCGACCTGGGTTTGATGATCACCGGCTGGTCATTGCTGGAGGGCATCGGCTCGGCCCTGATGATCCCGGCTATCTTCTCCATGATCGCCATCTTCTTCCCCGATGGTAAAGCCCGGGTGCGCGGCTACGCCATGATCGGCATGGCAGCAGCGGCCGGAGCGGCTCTCGGGCCTCTGATTTGCGGCTTCCTGACCACCTTCGTGAGTTGGCGGGCTTCTTTCGCCATGGAGGTCTTGGTGGTCATCATTGTGGTGTTGCTCTCGCGCAAACTGGCGGTTCCGAAGGTGGAAGGCGTGCGCCCCAGGTTGGATCTCCTGGGCGCCGTTCTGTCGGCCCTGGGACTCGCCTTCGTAGTCATGGGGATCCTGCAGGCCAGCGTCTATGGCTGGCTGACAGCACGCAAAGCATTCATCATCGGGAACACGCAACTGATCCCCCAAGGGGGGATTTCACCGGTGATCGTTTTTGTCCTGATCGGGCTGGTGATCCTGGCCTTGTTTGTGTTGTGGCAAGGGCAGCGGGTACGGGCAAAAAAGCAACCATTGATCGACCTCGCCATCTTCAAATTGCGGGCAGCCAGCATCGGCTTGCCGGTCATCATCGTGCAGATGTTCATGCAGGCGGGTTTACTGTTCGTGGTGCCGCTCTTCCTCCAGATCGGCCTTGGCTTTAATGCCTTCCAGGCGGGTCTCACTCTTTTGCCGCTGACGATCGCTTTGATCCTGGTTGCCACACAAGTCAGCAAGGTGATGGCCAGGTTCACACCCAAGCTGGCGGTGTCGGCTGGCCTGCTGTTCACCTCCATCGGGATCCTGGTCGTCGGCCTGACGATGAGCTCTTCTTCCACCAGCATAAGCGTGATGCCAGGGTTGATCATCGTCGGGATTGGCCTGGGGCTGACCACGGCTCCACTGCTGAACCTGGTTCAATCCTCCGTACCGATCAGCGAGCAAGGAGATATCTCCGGGCTGAATCGCGCTTTCTCCAACCTGGGCGGCGCATTGGGCACGGCGGTGGCCGGCGCAGTGTTGATTGCAGCCCTGATCTCCGGCCTCTCCTTCGGGATCAACCAGAGCGCCGTCTTGCCGGCGGCGGACAAGCCCAAGCTGGAGCAGGCGGCTGAAAAAGACGCCCAGACGGTAAGCGATGCTGAGCTGACCGCCTATTTGAAGACCAAGGACGAGCCCCAACCCATCGAAAACGAAATGGTGCGGATCAACGCTCAAGCTCGGGATAAGTCGCTGCGCG
>JAPLHW010000012.1 GCA_026389425.1 Coprothermobacterota bacterium | reverse complement strand
TTGCACATTCCAGTCGGAAAAGCCGTAGCCTAGAAGATCATTCTGCGCCTGTAGCTGCGGTTCGGCACTATGGTCCAATACGCTGGCGTCCCCCATGTGGAACTTGCCCTTGTAGGCAGCGTAGTAGCCCGCCTCGGCCATCATGTCGCCGATGGTGGTCAAATCCTCAGAAATAGGAGCCTGCCATGGGTAATCGGTGTTGTCGCACATCTTCGTGTCGGTGATATGCGTGCCGGTATAGATGACAGAGCGCGACGAGGTGGACATGTTCGAGCAGGCGTAGTGCTTCTCAAACGTCGTCCCTAGCTGTGCGAGAAGTTCTCGTGCCTCATAGCTGGCGCCATTTGGATATTCGTCAAAATAATGCTGTTGATCTACGGTGATGAACAGGATGTTGTAATTCCCGTCGGCATTATTTTCCACGTTTGTCTCAGGTGGCGAAGCCTCCGGCTGTTTATTTCCACCATCCTGCACGCAAGCGGATGAAAGCGCCATCGTTACGGCAAGTGTCAGTCCTAGAATTGCCCTTTTCTTTTCCCTGTACATAAAATCGCTCTCCCTTTTTCACATAATGGTCTGCCCGATACGAGGCGCCACCTAGTAGCGTTGCTGCGCCAGCACTTCAATAACATCATATTACACCAACTGCGGTGCGAAACAGGTGTCAGGCGTTACTGTCTCGCCTTAGTAGGCGCTTCCCTCTGGCGCCTCTTCGCCATTGTATCTCAAGAGGTTCCTTGGATGTGGGAGAGCAGGCGGATCTTTCCTACCCAAGGCCGGGATTGGTGAGGACTTTCCAGCACCAGCAAGCCAGCGATGATCGGGAGAGTTCCCTTCTTGGCTGATGATCGTTTCGGAGAAGAGACGATGTCCTGTGGCCGGGAGAGATCCCGCCTGTCATTTCCCTCCCTTCTTTGCGCCAACTAATTGCCTAGTTCTTCGTTAGTTCCAAGCATCATCAGGGAAGCCAGGCTGTCCGCAAGATCCATCCCAGCTCTTCCCTCGAGAAGAAGGCTCGCAAGAAGCGCAAGCCTCTCTATGACGGTCAGATGGCGGCTGCCCCAGCTCATCTCTAGGAGATCTTCGACTAACCCCTGCGGAGGGAGGCTGAATACCCTCCTGATCAAGGAGTTGGATCGCCTGCGGGCTTTCTGTGAGCTGCCCCTCACCCCCCCCCGATGCCGTCGCCACCCAGCTGAAGCGCATGAATGATTGCCACAGCTTCTGACGGAGACTTATCCCGGTTCCTCTTATTTCTCAGCGCAATGTTTGGCGCTTAACCCGCGCCGTTGCGCTCCAAGTATGCGACAGCCGTGAACGCGTCGGGTTAAAGCACTTGTTTGGCATGTGTCCCGATCACGTTACTTGTCGCGGTGACACAGCAGGACGGCGTTCAGTATCAGAAGGACAAGAAGGCCGATCAAGGAGACAACCTCGACTAGGCGACCGCGAAATCCCTCGCTAATGCCGTTGCGGACGATCCACAAGACGTAGATCACATTGCCGGCGATCGCGGCGTATCGAAGCAATGAACGGACTCTGATCACGTCCCACTTCCGGCGCATCTATAAAGTATCACGGCAAACAATAATCAGACGGATCAGCATAAGATGCGGAGTTTCGATTTCCTCTCCGCAAAGCACGCCTTGGGCTTTATTACCGATGGCGAGTTAATCCTTTGCTTTCAATTGTTTGCCGTCTGTCTGGAGGTTTACTACAGCATCTCATGCGGGTCGACATATACAACCCCCTCGATTGGCCAAAAGTCCGTCTACCGGACTGGGAATGCCAGCCGGTCTACGATGAAGGGCATGGGCATAGATCATCATGGTTTTGACGTCGCTGTGGGTTTCAGCGTGCCAGCTCAAGGATGGCTTGGGCATAAATCGAGGTCAGGCGGCGGAGGTGATCCAGCGAGATGCACTCGTCTACCTGGTGATCCAGATCCAGGTCGCCTGGAAAAAGGGGCCCAAAAGCCACCACGTGAGGCATGGCTGAGGCGTAGGTCCTGCCTCCGATAGCCAAGGGTTTACCTTCAAGGCCGGTCTGAGCCTCATAAACCTTCACCAGCGCAGTGACGAGGGGATCATCCAGAGCTACATAAAGGGGCTCGGTAATCCGAATA
>JAPLHW010000254.1 GCA_026389425.1 Coprothermobacterota bacterium | reverse complement strand
GGTCGCTTCCAGAAGGCGGTCAGCCAGCGTCGATTTGCCGTGGTCGATATGCGCGACGATACAGAAATTGCGGATCCGTTCTTGCATGCGGCTAGTATATCAGGCTATAATCTACTAGACATGCTGCCGCAGGCTGTTTACTTGCTGCCGCAGGCCGGCATCTAAAAACGCAAGGTAAGGAGAAGGTTCGTGCCCAGGTCGGTTTCAGCCAAGAAGAGGCAAATCCTCACAGAGAAGAAGACAACGCGCAATCAGGCTCTGGAGAGTGAAATGAAGAGCGCGATCAAGAAGACGGAGCGTTCCATTGCCGCCAAGGCCGAGGACGCCCCGGCCAAGGCCCAGGGCACTTCTCGCCTGATCGATAAGATGGTCAGCAAGGGAATTATCCACAAGAATCAGGCCGCTCGGCGCAAGTCCCGGTTGACCAAGAAAGCCAATAAAGCAACCTAACTATCCCTTCTAGGAAATACGACGAAGCAAGCCAAGCATGACGGCTTGCTTTTCCATTTCCGTGGCAGTGTTTCTCGTCTTTCCGATTGGTTGATAGGGTGAACGGCTGGCGGGGATCACTGCGGCTATGGGGACAGATGAGACCTCCGGTCAACTAGGAAATCTGTCCCCATAGCCGTACAACCACCTGTCATTTACGGCAGGTGCTTCTTGACCACTTCCACCAGCTCGGGAAGATCCATTCCTAAATCTCTCAGGTGTTCCACCGTAGGGATCGCATCAGTGGTCCAGCCGCGGCGCGCATAGACTGCGTCTTGCAGCTTATTGTACTGCTCCTCGCGATAAACACGGTGCAAGCGCAGCTTCTCCTCTAGAGAAAGGCCATCCGGATCCACGCCCATTTTTTCTTTGAGCTGCTTATCGTAGCGTTCCCGACGGGATTCGTACTCCTCCATTGTAACCGGCCCTACCGCTCGATAGGGGGCGCGGTCCTCCCCCCGTGAGCCGCCGCCCATGCGCAGATTGAAGATCCGTTGGAAGTTATAGACGCGTTCCGATTGGCGGATCAGTTCTTCCTTGTCGAGGGGGAAACCGGTAATCGCCGTATACAGCTCGATGTAGTTGGCGACATGCTCGGGCACCTTGGAGGGAGCCTCGGTGGTGGCGTTGTCGGCCGGCTCGATGTCGTTCCAGGGGAGCTTGCAGAGGCCTTGCAGGCTGAACCAGGTGCGGAACATGGGGAAGTAGTGGAGCGCGTCCGCCTTGTCCTGGAAGGTGGGGATGGCGTTGTTCACCATGTCCATGAAGATCAGCCAGGCTTCGTCATGCTGGGGTCCTTTGTTGGTCATGTAGTAGCCGCCCTGTTGAGCCAAAGACTCCTTGGACATGTACTGGGACTGTTCCAGGCCTTTCCCCTCCATCCCGATATCTTCCAAAAACTGGCGGTCAGCGCTGTACTGGGTGGCGAAGGCGTCCTTCATCCAGCGGACCCCCTTGCTGGCCACCTCTGCCCCGAAGCCCTCCCCGGAGGCCATCTGGTGCAGCATTTCCAGCACGGCTGGGGTGTTGCCCCAGGTCAGCTCCAGGCCGCCGGTACGTTCTTTGTTGAGGATCCCCACCTCGTAGCACTCCATCAGGAAAGCGGTGATAGTGCCGAAGGAGATCGTGTCGAGGCCGTAGGTGTCGCAGTAGAAGTTGATCTCGATCACTGAGCGGGCATCGAAGATGCCCGAGTTGGAGCCGACTCCGGCCACCGTCTCGTACTCCGGCCCATCCACTACCACTCTCTGGCCCCGGTAAGGGCCGGAAAGCAGCTCGAAGTTATCGGCCGCCTTACAACAGGCCAGGGTGCAGCCAAACCAACAACCGTCCGGCATCCCCTGGGTGAACCATTTCTTGAACTCGTGCGA
Organism: Coprothermobacterota bacterium; assembly: GCA_026389425.1. Classification (GTDB taxonomy): domain Bacteria; phylum Caldisericota; class JANLFM01; order JANLFM01; family JANLFM01; genus JAPLHV01. The sequence goes on along the minus strand of JAPLHW010000254.1, from coordinate 4,283 downwards.
GGAGAGCTTCTCAGCTTGCGGGTGCATGCCAAACTTGAAGTTGTGTACCGGCAGCAGGTCGTAATCATTCATGATCTCCACCAAGTGGGCTGTCCCCACTTGGCGCATACGGCACTGCTGATCGTCCTGGCTGAGGATCTCATGATGCATCTTCAACCCCAGGTCCTGAACCTTCTTCAGGTCGACCGGGTTGTTGGAGGCGCCGGTTAGCCGGGAGAACTTCACCACCAAGGCCTTGATCCGTTTGTCGCGGAAGACCGTGCCGGTGCCGCCTCGACCGGCCTGCTTGAAGCGCATCACCTTTCGCCGCTTATCGTAGAAAGAGAAGTTCAAACAGCCGATACGGGTGTGGTCGCCGCCGCGGCCGGCGGTCACGAAGGAGTAGTGCTGCTTGTCTTTCTCAAGGGCGGCGAACTGGGGCAGCAACTCTTCGGCCAGGACGTGGCTGTCCACCGCTTCGCCGGGTGCTTCGATGATCTGTATTTTGCCCTTGTCACCGTCGATGAAGACGATTACGTCTTGCTGCGCCTTGCCGCTGATCTCCAGCGCATCGAAGCCGGAGAGCTTCAGGTAGGGCCCGAAGTAGCCGCCCACGTTGCAATCCACCGGGATCTTGGTCTCCGGGGAGAGGGTCGCCACGATCGATTTGCCCGAGCCGGGGTAGTTGGTGTTCCCGCAGATCGGCCCCATCGAGATGACGATCTCGTTTTCGGGGTCGTCCCACCTGGTGGTTTCTTGTACTGCGTCCCAGAGCAGACGCAGGTCAAAGCCCTTTCCCCCGACGAATTTCCGCTTCATCTCGAAACAAACGGGCTTCTCCGCGATTTCTTTGCTTCCCAGGTCAATGAACAGGGTGCGGTTGTTGTAGCCGCGTTCCACCGGCCTAAGCTGGTAGTTGTATTCGGCCAGTAGCTTGTGCTGCGATTTGAGGGCTTGGCTGTCGACAGCGCTCATCGTAATTAAGCCTCCTCTTGCAGAGATTTCAAATCTGTCCCCATAACTGCTGCCTCCTCTTGTACGATTGCCAAAGCGTCGACCGGGCATTCCTTAGCACAGGCGCCGCAAGCGATGCACTTGAAGGGGGTAATCTCTTCGGGATGGCGGCGCATGGCGCCGATCGGGCAAGCCGCTACACAGGCGAAGCAATTGATGCAGATGCCTTTATTGATCAGCACCGTTCCTTGCTTGCTGATGGAGATGGCCTGGGTGGAGCACTCCGCCACGCACTTGCCGCAGGCTGCCTGCTCGCAAACCACAAGATGAAAGCCCTTCCCCTCGACGGGGAGCATTTGAATTGCTGATCGGGCATGGTCGTCTCGTTTGAAGAATGTCATTGAGCAGACGGTCATGCAGGCGCCGCAGCCGATGCAGCGGTCATCGTACGTCTTCAGTACTTTCATGCTGAGGATTCCTCCCGTGGGTAATCCGGTTTTCCTGCCGTCAGCAGGCCTTTGCATGATAGAACACGCTGCCGCGGGCTGTCTAGCTGCCGCAGGTTGTGTAGGGGCGGGTTTGAAACCCGCCCTCTACGTTGGCTGTCAAGTTGTGAATTGCAAGTGGATCCCCGGAACGACTGGAGGTTCTGGGACCGCCGCACTCCCAGTGCGGCATCCGGGAACCTTGCCCTCCAGTGGCTGGGAGTGTAGCGTTGTGACCATGCTGCCGAAGGCTGTTATCTAGCATGAAGATCACCCTCAATCATAATGAGGTCACCTTAGAGGGGGAATCGCTCACTGTGCGGCAATTGCTGGCAGCCATGCGATACACCTTCCCCTTGATCGTGGTGCAGATCAACGGAGAGGTAGTCGCGAGGTCCGATTATGATTCGGCCACAGTAGGAGATGAAGACAAGGTCGAGGCGATCCACTTGATCGGCGGTGGGTGAGCTCACTCAGCCTCTATAATTACCCCGCCGCCCAACAACCATTCCCCCTGGTAAAGGACGGCGGCCTGGCCGGGGGTGACGGCGAACTGCGCCTCCGCGAAGTTGATTTCCAAGCGGTCTTCGCCTCTAAGGAAGGCTGTAGCTGGTGCAGCAGCGTGACCGGAACGGATCTGCACCTCCCCCTGCAGCGTTCCAGCCGGGGGCTCGATCAGCCAGTTGAGCTGTTCCGCCAGAAGCCGCCGTGCGCAGGCCTCCTGGCGCGACCCCACGACCAGTGTATTCTCAGGAAGACGCAGCTCCCGCACGTAGAAGGGGCCTCCCGCCAAGCCGATCCCCCGTCGTTGCCCGACTGTGTAGGCCAACAACCCCTGGTGTTCTCCCAAGAAACGCCCCCTGCCGTCTACGATCGGCCCCGGCTGGATTGGTACACCTAATTCGGAAAGGAAGGCGGCCAAAGGCATGCCAGGGGGGAGGAAGCAGAGATCCTGACTCTCACGCACTTCGCCCCAGGCTGAAAAGAACCGTTCCATACGTGCCATCACCTCAGCCTTGCACAGGTCGCCGAGGGGGAAGAGCAGATGGTCGAGGACGGTGCGGGGGAGGCGGTAGAGTACGTAGCTCTGATCCTTGCTTCGATCCCGGGCACGGAACAGTCGTCGACTGGAGTCCTTGGGACCGCTGGGACCGCCGCACCCCAGTGCGGCATCAGGCGACAGGCGAGCGTAATGGCCGCTGGCCAGCGCGTCGAAACCTTCCTGTCTGGCGTACTCCAGCAGGAAACCGAACTTCACCTGCTCGTTGCAGAGCGTACAGGGATTGGGTGTCCGTCCGCACCGGACTTCTGCCAGGAAGCTTTCTACGACCTGTTCGCGAAAGGTCTCGCTAGCGTCCAAGCGGCGGAAGGGAATCTTCAGGTGGACGGCTAGCAGGCGAGCCCGCTCCTCGGCGGCAGGTGTACAGCAGCGGGAGTTGGCGCAGAGGTGGAGGAAGGCACCCTCCACCTCGTACCCGTCCTCTACCAGAGCAAACGCGGCATAAGCGCTGTCCACCCCGCCGCTTGTGGCGACCAGAACCCGGCCACCCAGCTCCTTGGAGTTAGACCCCGTATAGGGCGCCGTACTTCTCTTTCAGGTATTGAAGGAAGGGACCCGGGTCGATCGGCCCTCCAGCCACGCGCTGGGTCAGCTCTACCGGCGTGTATTTGCCGCCGTACTGCCAGATCCGCTCCTTCAGCCAACCGAAGAGGCCGCTTGAATCGCCGGCGGCGAACTGCTCATCGAGATCTGGAAGGTCCCTCTTGGCCACGTTGAAGAATTGAAGGGAAAGAAGGGTGCCCAAGGCATAGGTGGGGAAGTAGCCGAAGTAGCCGAGTGACCAGTGCACATCCTGCAACACTCCCTCGGCGTCATTCTTGGGTTGGTAGCCGATGTACTCCATCATCCGGGTATTCCAAATCTCGGGCAGATCCTTCACCTTCAAGGATCTTTCAATCAAACCGGTCTCGATCTCGAAGCGCAGGAGGACGTGCAGGTTATAGGTGACCTCGTCGGCCTCCACCCGGATGGCCGAGGCTTTGACGGCGTTGATCGCCCGCCAGAACTGCTCCAGCGAGACTCCCTTCAACTGCTCGGGAAAAAGCGCCTGATAGCGTGGGTACCAATGGGTCCAGAAGGCCAGGCTACGTCCCACCGCGTTTTCCCACATGCGCGATTGCGATTCGTGAATAGCGGTGGAGGCGCCGTTCTCCAAGGCAGTACGTTCGAAGAGCGGGTTGATGCCCTGGTCGTAAAGCGCGTGCCCTCCCTCATGAATGGCGCTGAAGATGGAGGAAGCCGGCATCTCCGGGAGGAAGCGGTTGGTGACGCGCACGTCGCCGATGGAGAGGCTTTGGGTGAAGGGGTGGGCGACCTTATCCTGGCGGCCACGTTGGAACTCATAGCCGATCCCTTTCAAGAGGTCCAGGGAGAACGCTTCCTGCTTGGCCACATCGTAGCTCTGCTCCAGGAAATCGGTTCCAGGCTGCTTGCTGGAGCCCAGGGTGGCATGGACGATTGGCACCAACCCCTCTCGCAAGGTGGCGAAGATCTCTCGCACCTGGCGGGTCTTCATCTCCGGCTCGTACAAGTCGAGGAGGGCGTCATAGGGGTGCTCCTGGTAACCGAGCGCTTGGGCCTGCTCGATCTGCAGGGCTACGATCTCCTCCAGGTAGGGGGAGAAGAGCGAGAAATCGGAACGGCTTCGCGCTTCTACCCATTTGTCGAAGGCCAAAGCGTTGGCGCGTGCTATTCTGGCCACCAGATCGGCTGGGATCTTGACGGCATGATCGTAGAATCGCCGCACCTGGCGGATCATCGCCGCCTCGTCCGAGTCATTGGGCAAACCGGCCGCTTCCGCTTCG
>JAPLHW010000101.1 GCA_026389425.1 Coprothermobacterota bacterium | reverse complement strand
CAGCAAGTCACTGGTGCGGAAGCGGTCGATGTTGCCGAAAGAGAGGCTCTGCGCTTTGCGGTAGGTCTTGACCCGCAAGTAGTTGCCTGTCTCCTCGGAGAAAATGACGGCATAGACAGCGTTGCCAATGCTGAAGAAGGCTCCGATGATGGCCAGCCCGATCATCCACAACGAGGTATTGATGACCACATCGACGTTGCCTGCTTGGACCCCCTGGTTGACCAGTTGGCCGTTCAAGGTCTGAATCAGCAGGGTAGCAGTGATCGCCAAGGCGACCAGCAGTTGCGAAAGGGCGAAGTGCCATCCCGCCCCCTTGTAGATTGATAACATGCGACGGAAATGTTTAAACACCTCTTCTCCTCATCCGGTGCGTTCCTCTCCTTTCGGCCAAGGGGACAGATTTCTTATTGTAATTAAGTAGTCAAGTAGTTTAGTGATCTAGTCAGGACATGCTGCCGCAGGCTGTCTCATTGAATCAGTGGCTAAGTGATCAAGTGGTTTAGTAGTTTAGTAACTACTCAGCCACTTAGCTACTTCGCCACTTAACTGCTTAGCTACTTAACTGCTTAGCCACTTAGCCACTCAATTACTACCAACCCGCGGTAGCATTATAGCCCGCGGCAGCATGTTCTGTGACATTGTACAGTCTCGAACCGCTTGCGTTAATGGGGACAGATTTAAAATCTGTCCCCATTAACGGTGCTGCTGGAGGTGTCTAGCATTCTTTATTTCATCTTCACATTTCCTTACCCCGCCGTTCACACGAGTCCGCTTTACTAAGGAAAATACAGAAAGGAAGCGTAAAAAGATGAAAATACAAAGAACCGTGCTGTGGATCGTCCCGCTGCTAGCAGTCCTGGTACTTGCGGGCTGTGCTGGTCCCTTCTCGGGTTTGATTCCATCAAAGAACGTCGAAGCGCAACTGACCACCAACACCAGTACCTCCCTGGCGGAGATCTTCTCCCCCTCCACAACCAGCGAACCGCAGGGGGTCAACGAGACCACCGAGGATGCCATCACCTTGGCGGTTGGGAAAGTGAACCCTGCTATCGTCTTTATCGACACCACTTATCAAACCGTCCAGCAGGACGATCGCTTCAACTTCCCCGGCTACTACACCATTCCGCAGCAGCAGCCCCAAGAAGGGCAGGGCTCGGGGGTGATCGTGGACGGCGGGAACGGTTACCTCCTGACCAATAACCACGTGGTGAAGAATGCCGTGGCGATCAAGGTAACCCTCCCCGACGGCCGCACCTTCACCGGCAGCGTGGTCGGCGCCGACTCTCTGGCTGACATCGCCGTGGTCAAGATCGATGGCGCCAACCTGCCCGAGGCGAAACTGGCTGACAATACGAACTTGAAGGTGGGCTCTTGGGCGATCGCCATCGGCAACCCGTACGGCTTCGAGAACTCGGTCACGGTGGGGGTCGTCTCCGCTCTAAATCGGACCATTAGCGACCCGGACAGCGGCAATCCCCTGATGGATTTGATCCAGACCGACGCTGCTATTAACCCCGGCAACTCCGGGGGCGCCTTGGTTAACATCAGCGGTGAGGTGATCGGAATCAACACAGCCATCATCGAATCGGCCCAAGGGATCGGTTTCGCCGTGAACATCGACGCCGCCCGCCGTTCTTTCCAGGACATCGTCGCGCACGGGAAAGTAACCCGAGCTTGGATGGGGATCACCTTCGCTGGAGTGACCGAGGAGATCGCCAAGCAATTGAACCTGACCCAGGCTTCCGGGGCTTTGGTCGGCAGCGTCTCGGCCGGCGGCCCGGCGGCGAAGGCCGGCCTCTTGGCCGATGATGTCATCCAGGCGGCGGACGGAACCCCCCTCGTCAAGGCCGAGGAGTTGCGCCAGTTGATCCTCTCCAAGAAAGCCGGCGACACGCTCACCCTCACCGTCTGGCGCAACGGCCAGACCCTCAGCCTCACGGTGACCCTGGGAGAGATGCCCAGCCAAGTCCAGTAGAAGACACCCTCTCCTTCTACCCTCCTATTTCCACCAGGGGTTGCCTACGGCAACCCCTGGTTGTTTCGTTTGAATCCTTTCGTTTCGTTTTGGGCAAGACACAGTGTATATTGACCTCAGGTCCGAATAGACCGGAGGTCTAATCTTTCCCCAAACGGCAGCAGGTTCGGGCAAAGCGTGAAGAAGGAGGATGCAGCCATGTTGAAACCAAGGCAGTTGCGTCAAGGAGACACGGTCGGTTTGGTGTCCCCGTCCAGCGGTCCCTGGAAGCGCAGCGAGCTGTGGAGGGGGATTGAAGCGTTGGAGTCGTGGGGGTTTCAGGTGAAGGTGGGGGCCCACGCTTATGACCACCACTACGACTACGCCGGTTTTGACGCAGATCGCGCCGCTGACTTGATCTGGGCGTTCGATCACCCCGGGATCGACGCTGTCTTCTGCAGCCAGGGGGGGATCGGGGCGGCACGCCTGCCCCGCCTGTTGGACTTCGACGTGATCCGTGGGAACCCGAAAATCTTCCTCGGCTACAGCGACATCACCGCGCTGCACCTGGCCATCGGCCGGGAGGCTGAGTTGGTCACCTTTCATGGCCCCAGTTTGGCGGGCTTTGATCCAGAATCGATGACAGCCTACAAGAAGGATCTCCTGCTGCGTGCGCTCACCGGCAACGAGCCGTTAGGGGAGATTAAAATGGCCGACCCCGACAAGTACCTGCTGAAGATCAATCCGGGGCGGGTTCAGGGGCCCCTCGTGGGGGGAAACTTGACCATGGTCTGCGCCTCCCTGGGAACCCCTTGGGAAATCCGGACGGAAGGCTGTATCCTTTTCCTGGAAGAATTGGAAACCGAGCCCTGGCAAATGGATCATCTGCTCACTCACTTGTTGAACGCGGGAAAGCTTCAGGCCGCCCGGGGTATCCTCATCGGCGAATGCCTGGACTGCGAGCCTCGCAAGCTGGATCCCGGATCTTTCAACCAACGAAGCCTGGAGGACATCCTCTTCGAGTTGCTGGAGCCGCTGGGGTGCCCGGTTCTCTATGGGCTCCCTCTGGGCCACACCAAAGACCGCGCGACCTTGCCTTTGGGGGTCGCTGCTACCCTAGATACGGCGGAAGGGTTCTTCCGCATCGATGAAGTCGCGACGACAAACGGAAAGGAGAAGTCATGACGCGCGCACTGTGGAAACAAGCAATGGTCTGGTTGTTGGCGCTGGCCCTGATCGGCGGAGGGCTTGGATTGGGTCGCGGGCAGGCTGTGGCGGAACCGCGATACCTGACTATCGGCACGACCGAGGATCTGGACAGCCTGAACCCCTTCGTAGCCTACGAACGTGCTTCTTTCGAGGCCTTCCTGCTAATCTACGATTCGCTGGTCTCTTTTGACCGCAACTTGGAGCCGCACACGTCTTTGGCCCAGAGTTGGGAAAGAAGCGCTGATGACCTGACCTGGACCTTCCATTTGCGGCCGGGGGTGAAATGGCACGATGGCCAACCCTTCACCTCTCGAGATGTCAAGTTCACCTATGACCTAATCTTGGAAACCGGCCTGGGCTTGAATGCCGAGTTCCTCCGGGGGATCGAGTCGGTGGAGGCTAAAGATGAATTGACCGTGGTCATCAAGACCAGCGAGCCGAAGGCGAACATGCTCCTGACCCCCACCCCCATCCTACCCGAGCATCTCTGGAAGGACGTGCCCTCCACTAAGTTGGAGATGTACTCCAACGATAACCCAGTGGGCACGGGTCCCTTCAAGTTCGGCGAATGGAAAAAATCCGAGCGCCTGCGCCTGGATGCCAACCAAGAGTACTTCCGCGATCCTCCCCGCATGGACGGCGTCTTCTTCTTGATCTACGCCAACCGTGACACCATGGCCCAGTCTCTTCTGGTGGGGGAGATCGATGTCGCCCTGAATCTTTTTCCCAGCCAGTTGAAGGGGTTGCAGGGAGATCCTGGGATCTGGCTGCATGGCTTCGAGGAAAACGGGTTCACTGAATTGGCTTTCAACTGCTGGACTGACCCCACCTCCAAGGGGAACCCAGTTTTGCTGGACAAACGCGTGCGCCAAGCCGTGGAGTGGGCCATCGACAAGCAGGAGATCATTGCCCTCGCCCTGGAAGGGGAAGGCAACCCTGGGACGACCTTGATCCCGCCGACCGATCCCTTCTGGCATTACCAGCCCACGCCGGGGGAACTGCGTTCGTATGACCCCGCAAAGGCCAATGCCTTGCTGGATGCCGCCGGCTGTGTGGATATCAATGGCGACAGCGTGCGCGAGGATCCTTCCGGCAATCCGCTGAAGCTTCGCTTCCTTCTCCGCTCGGAGAACACCCAGGAAGTGAAGGCCGGGCAAATGATCAAGAGTTACC
>JAPLHW010000156.1 GCA_026389425.1 Coprothermobacterota bacterium | reverse complement strand
CCGCATCGCTTCCTCGTCCACCTTGGCCCCTTCCCGCTTCAGCACCTGGCGGGCCTCAGGGTCCTTGATGAGGACGCCGGTCTGCCAGAGCACGCGCAGGGTGGCGCGGTGGATCTGTTCGATATCGCTGTCAGAGAGGATCGACAGTTTGGCTTTGTACATGATTTGCTCCTTTAATCCTTAGAGGTAGCTTTTTGTATCTGTTATTTTATTCCTTTGCACCCGATTGCGCCTTGCCACCGACAAAGCCTTCCAGTGCGACGATGGTGTCTTCCAGGCCAAGCCTCTCCAGCGTCGCTTGCTCCGGGATGCCGCTGTCCCGCTGCCAACCACGGGTGGCATAGAAATCGGACATGAAGGCGCGAGCCTTTTCCTTGGTCAGCCAGCCCTGCACCCAGGGGAGATTGAAGACTTCCGCCTGGAAGATGTCATCCTCGGCGGTGCGCCCTTCCCGGCAGCGGATCATTCGCTCCAGGGCGGCAATGCGGGGGGCTACCGTTCGATGCAACTCATCGATGGTGATCTCCCAGCCTGTGACCGCGGAAAGAAGGCGGGCAGGCAAGGACGGGTCGCCCTGGTGATCTTCGGTGTAGGCGGAATAGAGCAGGGGGAAGGTCCAGGCGCAGAGCTCCAGGCTGTTGCAGAGGATATCCTCGTTCAGGCACCACTCCACGAAGCGGAGAGACCAGGTGCTCTGCGGATCGAGGTGTTCCACCCCCCACATCTTTTCCGCAACTTGATCCCGCAATTGAAAGAATTCAGGCGTGCCGTAGGGGAAAAGCGGAGCGGTGTGGTATAGCGCCGGATTGTAGGTTTGGTAGGCCATCGCCCGATGTCCCGTTTCCCCCAGGCCATCTAGGACGACATGCAGTACGCTGGCGTACTCCGGTTCAAACTGGCCTCCCTCGGCCATGTAATTGATGGTCCCGTCTTTGTTCCAATTGCTCTCGTAGAGGCGCCGTGCAGCCTCCCTGGTCTCCTCTTCCGGGGCATCCTCCGCCAAGCGAAGCAGGAAATCAGCGCCACCCCGAGCCAAGCGCGCTCCCACTCCCTGATTGGAGGCCACCAACGGCAGCAAGGTTTGCCAGAACTGGCGGCTCCCGTACTGGGCAAGGGGCAGGCCGGTGTCCGCCTCGGTCAGGATTCCCGTTTGGATTGCCTGGAGAAACCATTTGTCGCAAAACTCGTAGACGTTGATCCCCAAAAGGTCGCAGGTCCGGCTGGCCTCGTGAGCCACCCGGCCCCACAACTCCTTGCGTTTGGAGAAGAGCGACTCGCTGATCGCCCAGCCGCCGAAATCGGAGCAACGTACGCTTCCCGGCGGGATGGAGCCATCGGCGAAGGCCAGGGAAACTGCACAGGCCACCGGGCAACTACCACAGGCGGTGAGGCCCATCCGTAAGCTGCCCTGGCGGGCTTCCTCGTCCAGCAGAAAGGTGGTCCCCGGCGGAATCGGGAAGTTGGTCTTCTCCGGAAAATAGCGCAGGCTCTGCCCACGGTGTGGCGCTGGAGGGAGAGGTTCACCCTGGCGACAGGTAGTTAAACGGTGCGCCAGAGCCACTTCCTCCAGTAAACGCTGCGGTTGAGCTACCTTTACGCCCCGACTGCCGCGAATGGCGATGGCCTTGAGGTTCTTCCATCCCATCACCCCACCGAAGCCACCGTGCCCCCAGGCATCGCCGTCACCGGTGAGGATGATGGCCACTTTCGAGCCGTTCTCACCGGCCGGCCCGATGCAAGCCACTCGTGTCTGTGCTCCCCTTTCCTCTTCAATCCGCTGCTGGGTGGCGAGTGTGTCCAAACCCCAGAGATGTTCCGCACTGTGGAACTGTATGCGGTTATCCTCGATCCAGAGGAGGACCGGGTGGGAGGCCCGCCCTTCTACGATCAGCCCATCGTATCCGGCCAATTTCAAGGCTGGTCCCCAATGCCCGCCCGCATTGGAACAGAGGTAGTGATCGCGCGGTGTCATCTGAGCTTTACCAACCAAGGAGGTGCGGGCGCTGGTGGGGGCAATGGTGCCAGTCAGGGGCCCGGTCATGAAGATCAGCTTGTTCTCCGCGCTCAGAGCCGGAACGGAGGGTGGAACCTCTTCCCAATAGATGCGGGAAGCGATGCCGCGGCCACCAAGGTACTTCCGTGCGTAGCGGTCAGTCGGCAGATGGCTTACCGTTTCGGTGGAGAGATTGACCCGCAGGATCTTTCCGGCCCAGCCGAACATCTCTCTACTTCTTAGCCGGGAAAGCGCAGAAGAGATCCTGCAGGGCCCAGGACGAGGCTTTGGGGGGATGGTCTGCGGAGAGCTTGAAGGTGAGGGCGCCGGTGGCGCAAAAACGGACGCACTGGGGATCGCCGGAACAGAGATCACAGCGCAATAGCTTCCCGGCCGGGGAGAACCAAATGGCCTCGTAGGGGCAGGCTTGCACGCAGACGCGGCAACCCAGGCAAAGGCTGTCGATGGTGGTGACTGCCCCGGTGTTTGGGTCGCGTTGGTTGGCATTCACTGGACAGGCCTCGATGCAGGGGGGATCCTCGCATTGCCGACAACCTACCATGCGGTGGATGACCACCTCGTGATCCACCACCCTCATTCGCGCCAAGGTGGGATTGCACTCTCCCTCATGGAAAAGGGAGCAGGCCAACTCACAGGTTCGACAACCCGAACAGAGGCCTTCATTGAATTGCAGGATTTTCAGTGCGACCGTCACAGCGATTCCTCTTGGTTGTGCTTACTTCTCCAGTGCAGCCACTGCTAGCAAGCCAGGTGGCAACGCACGAAGTGGCCTGGGCGGAGTTCCTTCATGGCCGGATCTTCCTGGCGGCAACGTTCCTCAACATAGGGGCAGCGCGTGTGGAAGCTGCAGCCGGAAGGCAGGTTGACCGGGCTGGGGATCTCTCCCCGGGGAGCGATATGTTTCGGTTTGAGGCCCTCCTCCTGATCGGAGATGACCGGGATCGAGGAGAGCAGCATCTGGGTATAGGGGTGGAGGGGTTGTTGGAAGAATTCCACAGTGCCGGCGATCTCACAAATTTTGCCCAGGTACATGATAGCTACCCGGTCAGCGACGTTGCGCATGAGGCTCAGGTCGTGGGTGATAAAGAGGTAAGAGAGTTTCATCTCTCGCCGCAGCCGGATTAAGGTATTGATGATCTTGCCTTGCACCGAAACATCTAAGGCGCTGGTCGGCTCGTCCAGGATGAGGAACTTGGGCTTGGAGGCCATCGCCCGGGCGATCGAGACCAACTGCCGCTCGCCCCCGCCGACGTAGGGCGGGTACTTCTGCATGTAGTCGGGGGGCAGCTCGACCATCTCCAGGAGTTCGGCCACGGCATCGCGGGTGTTTCCACCCCGTATCATCCGGTGCACCACCAAGGGCCGCTCGATGATCTGGCGAATGCTGCGACGCGGGTTGAGCGAAGAGCCGGGGTCCTGGAAGACGATCTGCAAGTCCTTCTTGATGGAAAGGGGGCGTCCTGACGCACCGGTAGAGATGTCCACCCCTTGGAAGAGGATCTTCCCCGAGGTCGGCTTGTACATGCCGATCACCGTGTAGGCGACGGTGCTCTTGCCCGAGCCGGACTCGCCGACGAGGCCCAGCACTTCCTCCTGGGGCATGCTGAAAGAGACGCCGTCCACCGCCTTGAGATAGGTGGCTTGGCGAGAGAAGGGTTTTTTATCCACTAGGAAGAGCTTACGAAGGTCCTGTACCTGGAGCAGGGCGTTCTCGCTCATTGTCGTCCTCCTGCCGGTTGGTAGAGGAAACAGGCCACGGTGTGGCCCTCTTCGGTGGGGAAAAGTCCGGGTATTTCCACTTCGCAGATTGGCATCGCCTGGGGACAGCGGGGCTGGAAACGACAACCGCCGGGGGGCTTGAGGTAGTCTGGGATGCGGCCGGGAATGCCGTCGGCAAAACCGCCCCCAGAGAGCCGAGGGACGGAGCGGAAGAGCCCGACGGAGTAGGGGTGGAGGGGATTGGCGTAGAGTTGCGGGGTGCGCGCCGTCTCGACGATGGTGCCGGCGTACATCACGTAGATGCGATCGGTCATCTCGCGGGCCACTCCTAGAGAGTGGGTGATGAGGATCAGCGAGGTCCCCCGCTCGGTGACGATCTTGCGGATCAGGTTGAGGATTTGGGCCTGGATGGTGACATCCAGGGAAGTGGTCGGCTCGTCAGCGATTAGCAGACGGCGGGAGGCGGAGATAGCCAGGGCGATGCAGATACGTTGCCGCATCCCTCCTGAGAGCTGGAAGGGATAATTGCCGAGGATCCGTTCCGGATCCGGTAGAGCTACGTTTTCCAACACCGAGACGGCCGCCTTGTGAATCTCCTCTTTACCCTTCACGCTCCCCGAGCAACGGATCACGTCTTCGATTTGAGCGCCAATGGTGAAGACCGGGTTGAGAGCGGCGGTGGGATCCTGGAAGATCATGGCGATGCCTTGGCGGCGGAATTTCTGCACCTCGGTATTGCTCATGTGCAGGATATCCTGCCGCTCGAAAGAGATCCGCCCGGCAGGTACCTTGGATTGCACTGGGAGTAGGCGCATGACCGCTTTCATGGTGGTGGTCTTGCCGCAGCCGGTTTCTCCCACCAGGCCGACCTTTTCTCCAAGCCCCACTTCCAGGGAAATGCGGTTCACCACCTTCAGGTATCCACCGTAGATGCGGTACCAGACCTGGAGATCTTGGATGGAGAGGACGGGGTCCATCAGCTCACCTCCGAGGACAGCATATCTCGGATGCCATCCCCCATCAGATTGAAGCCCAGCACCACCATGACGATCGCCACAGCAGGGAAGACGGCCGTCCACCACTGGTCGGGCAAGTAACGGGAACCCTCCGCCACCATTGTTCCCAGGGATGGCGCTGGTGGCTGCTCGCCCAAGCCGACGAAGCTGAGGGAGGCACTGAGGATGATCACCCAGCCAAAGTCAAGGGTCACCTTGGTGAGGATCGGGGAAATGCAATTGGGCAGGATCTCACGAAAGAGGATGTGGGCCTTGCTTTCCCCCACTAGCTCGGCGGAGCGCACATAGAACTCGTTGCGCAGGGAGGAAACCATGCTGTAAACCAGACGGGCATACCATGGCCAGAAAGCAATGGAGACGGCGAGCATGGAGTTGACCAAGTTGGGTTTTAGCATCGAGGAGACGGCTAAGGCCAGGATCAGGGGGGGGAGGCCGAGGAAGATGTCTGTTAGGCGCATGATGATGGTATCCGGCGCTCGACCCACGTAGTAGCCGGCTATCAATCCCAACACCGTCCCAATCGGAACGACGATGGCTAGCACGAGGAGGCCAGTCAAGAAGGCCGGACGCAGGGCGAAGAGGATGCGGCTGAAGATGTCCCGCCCGTAGATGTCTGTGCCGAACAAATGCTCGGCTGTGGGAGCCTTGGCCCCGGTGACCAGGTCGACGTATGGCCCGGAATGTGTGGGGTAGGGGGCTACCAGTGGCGCAAAGATGGCCAAGAGGATCGTCAGCACGATGATCAAAAAGCCTAGCACGGAGAGCTTGTTGCGGGAGAACTTATACCAAGAGCGGCCCAGGTTGTGGATCCAGGATTCCAAGGCTATTCCCCTTTCGCCGCGCCGAGGCGGATGCGGGGATCGAGGAAGGAGACGATCAGATCGGTGACGATGTTGGTGAGGACGAAGATCAAACCGAGCACGAGGATCACTGCCGAGATGGCGTTAAGGTCCTTTTGCAGCATGACGTTGATACCGTAGCGGGATAGCCCCGGCCAGTTGAAGACCATCTCCACCAGGAAAGCATTGCCGAAGAGGACGGCAAAGTCCAAGCCTAGCACCGAGACGGTGGGGATCAAGGAGGGCTTCATCACATAGCGCCAGAGGATCCGCTGGGAGGGGATGCCGTAAGCATGGTGGGCCAACACGAAGTCCTTGTTCAAATTGTCAACCATCGAGGAACGGGTAATGCGGGCCTCCTGGGAGAGGCCCCCCAGGGCCAGGGCCAAAGCCGGCAGGATCATGTGTTTAATGCCGTCAAAGGCAGCCGGGAAATTTCCCTGCAGCACGCCGTCCACGACCACCATCCCGGTCATCCGGACTGGTTCCACCACCCCCGTACTGAGGCGCCCCATGATCGGCAGGATCGGCCAAAGATAACCGAAGAGGAGCATGAAGAGAATGGCGAAGACGAAAGCGGGGGTAACCACCCCAATATAGGAAAAAAGGCGGATGATGGTATCCACCCAGGTGTTGTTGTACTTGGCCGAGAGGGTTCCCAGCAGGATCCCCCCAGCTGCCATGATAATTCCGGCGAAGATCACCAGTTCTACCGTGGCTGGCAGGAACTCGGCGATGTCCTCGACGACGGGCCGTTTGGTGTAGAGGGAGTCACCGAAATCTCCCTGCAGGACGCCGCCCAGCCAGAGAACGTATTGAGTGTAGATCGGTTTGTCCAGGTTCATGCGCACGCGCAGGCGGTCTACCACTTCTTGTGGAGCATTGGCACCGAGGGCCATGCGAGCCGGGTCTCCCGGCACGATTCGGGCGATGACGAAGATCAAAATGGAGAGCCCGACGATCACCACTAGGGACAAGGCCAATCTACGAAGGATGAAGAAAAGTAATTTCATGGCGTCCTCTCGATTGAACAAGGCAAGCGGGGAGGATTCCCCGCTTGCCTTCAATTAGTGCCTTACGGCTATGGCTTGATCCGTTCCGGGAATACTTTGAAGTCACGCATGTAGAGGTTGTACCCTTGGACGGGGATCGCGTTGCCTCCAGCCTTGACGCGTTCCACGGCACCCCATTCGATGTAGGCGGACTGGTAGGCATGCTGTTCCATCACGTCCACCACCCAAATCGAGGGGCAAAGTTCCATTAGCTTATCTTGAAGAGCGGCGTACTTTTGGTAGCGCGCCTGGGGATCGATGGTGGCCAAGGCGTCTGTAATGGCGCTGTCCATCTCGGGGTCTTGCAGCCATTCCACCCCTTCCCAGGTTCCGCCGTTGCGGGAATGGTAACGGGACAAGGGCGAGCCCGCTTCGCCGTAATGAGGAGCCATGGTCAGGATGTTGACCTGGGCCGTGTTTTCCGGTTTGGCCACATCCGCAACCATCTTCGCCCAGGGCTGCTTGGCAATATTGATGGTCACGCCGATTTTGGCAGCGCTGGCCTGGAAGAGGAGAGCCATCTTGTCAGCCGCCACCCATTCCGCTGGATAGCAGATGTCCAACGGGTACTGGTCGAGAGAGTCGGCGTACTTGGACAGTTTCAGCTCCTCCTTTGCTTTCTCCAGGTCGGTGCTGAATGGCTGGATGTCCGCCTTGAAACCGGGCAGAATGGACGATACCGGACCCATAGCTTGTTTGGAGCTCGGATAAACTCCCTGGATAAGACCCGCATAATCCATTGCGTAGGCCAGGGCCCGACGCAAGTGCACGTCGTCAGTGGGAGCCCGTTGCGTGTTCAGACAGAAGGTGAGGATGCTCCCGGAGGGAAAGCGGGCGATGGACACGCCGTCGATCTTGGCCATAGCCTGGTAGTTTTCCTCGGCTTGCCACTGATCGGAGACCTCCAATTCGCGTTTGGACATCAGGGTCCGGATGGTGACCGGCTCTTCCGTGCCGATTTGGGTGAAGGAATCGGGATTGTTCTTATCAAAACCGTCCCAGTAGCCTGGGAAACGAACGGCGATGAGGTGCTCTTCCAACTTCATCTCTTTCACCTGATAGGGGCCGCTGCCAGCGTCATTGGTCAATAGCCACTTTTTCCCATAATCGCCGTTGTCGCCGTAATCACCCGGCTTCTCAAGATTGGCGGTGACTTGCTTCTTGTTCAGAACATAGAAGTTCACTACCGCGTTGAGGAAGGGACCAAATGGTTGCTTGAGCTGGAACTTGACCGTCTGTGGATCCATCGCTGTCACTTTGTCAACGATGGGGGTGAAGAGATAAGCGTACCCTTCCCCGATGTTCATCAAGCGTTCGGCGCTGAAGACCACATCATCCGCGGTCAGCGCATCGCCGTTGTGGAATTTGACATCCTTGCGTAGATGGAAGGTGTAGGTCAATCCATCGCTGGAGACCTCCCACTTTTCAGCGAGGGATGGAGCGACCGATCCATCCGGATTGGGGAAGACCAGGCTGTCATACAGGTTCGAATAGGCGATGGAATCGGCGAAGCCCTGTCCCAGGGCGGGGTCCAATCGCGGCGGCCAGGATTCATCGAAGCGGATTTGTTTCTCCGCGGCGACGGTGGGTGAGGGCGTTGGTGTTGGTGTGGGGGTGGACGAGGGTGTGGGTGTAGGGCTGGCGGTGGGTGTAGGGCTGGTTGTCGGTGTAGAGGGGGTCGTGCAAGCAGCCACTGGCAAGAGGAGCAAACCAACGATCACGATCCAAAGCAGAACTTTTTTCACTACCTTTTCCTCCTTGTTAGTACCATTTTTTTTCCCCAGGATGCGAACCTTCGCATCCTTGCAGCATTGATTCGCTTGTTTCTTCTTCACTTACAATTCAGCAGTTCGGATTCAGGTGGCAGCAGACCGGAAAAACCACCTATCATCTCTGTTCTCTTTTTATCTCCTGTTCGCTGTTCCTGTCTGCTGATTATTGTTTACTTACTTTGATGCGGGCATCCGCGACGGCCAATCCCTTGGGGAAGAGGAAGACCGGGTTTAGGTCCAGCTCTTCGATTTCGGGGTGGCAGTTCATCAGGCCGGAGAGATCGGCCAGGAATGCGGCCAGTGCATCCAGGTCCAACAGTGGCCGGCCGCGGAAGCCGCTTAGGAGTGGGTATCCCTTGATCTCGCGGATCATCTGCTGCGCTTCCTCTTTATCGATCGGGGCGACGCGGAAGGAGACATCCTTGAGCAGCTCGACGAAGATGCCACCCAGCCCGAACATCACCGTCGGGCCAAACTGGACGTCTCGCAGGCCACCCACGATCAGCTCTGTTCCGCCTTGGAAATGAGGTAGCAGCAACATCCCTTCGATGACGGCATCGGGGCGGAAGGCGCGGACAGAGGACTCCACCGCTTGGTAGGCCTGACGAACGGCATCCGCGTCGGCGAGAGCGACGCGCACCCCGCCAGCCTCGCTCTTGTGTACCATCTGCGGGGAGACTACTTTGAGGACCACCGGGAAGCCTAGTGAGGTGGCTTTCTCGGTCGCCTCTTCCGGGCTGTGGGCGATGAAGTGAGGTGGCGTGGGAAGCCCCTCCGCCGCCAACAGCCGATAGCAGGCCGGTTCGGGCAGGAAAAGGGCGTCCCCCGTTTTCTCCCCGTTTTCGTGGGAGTGACGGGGGGTAACGGAATATGGAAAGGCCGCCCCGCGGTCAGGCACCTCGTTTCAACTCCTCCATGCGCTGTATCCCCAAACGGAAGGCGCGACGGTTGCTCTCCAGGGAGGAGGTAGGGACGCGGGCGGCCAGGGCTTCTTCCAGCACCTCCGGGGAGAAGGGGAGCAAGCCGGTCCCGGCCAAGCCGCCTAGGATCACCGCGTTCAGGGTGCGGGCGTTTCCGGCCTGGATGGCCAACTCGGTGGCGTCAAAAGCGTAGACCGCCTTGCCCAGGGCTTTTAAATCAGCCTGGATCCTTTCCAGCGGGGGGTAGGGGAAGACGCCGATGGAGGTGTCCACCGGATAATTCGGACAGGTGTTGAGGATAACGATCCCCCCTGGAGAGAGGTAATCAACGCCCACGCGGAGACCCTCGAGGGGTTCCAAAGCGAGGATGGCGTCGGCTCCTCCCTTCTTCACCAAGGGGCCGGCCACATCCCCCATGCGCACATGGGAGGCGACAGCGCCCCCGCGCATAGCTGCTCCGAAAGTTTCCCCGACACGGACGGCCAGTCCATGGGCGATCGCCGCTTCGGCAATGATGTGAGAAGCCAGCACGGATCCTTGTCCACCGACGCCGGCCACGATCAGGTTTAGCTGCATCTCTACTTCCCTCCTAGAATGGCGTGAAATGGACAGATCTGGGCGCAGAGACCGCAATCCACACAGAGCAGGCGGTCGATGCCGGCCTTCTCATCGGCGAAGGTGATGGCCGGGCAGCCAAGTTGAAGGCACGTTTTGCAACCGGTGCACCCCTCGGTGACGACGGTGGTCTGCCATCTCTTCTTCGTTCGACGGATCACCTGCAGCATGCACTCGCCGCGGGCGAGAACGACGGAAGGGCCATGGAAGGCTAGCGCTTTGTCCACTGCACCCTCCACCGCTTTCACGTCATAAGCGTCGACGATGTGCAGGTCATGCACACCCAACGCTTCGACCACCTTCTCGATAGAGAGGCGGGTGGCCGGGTTGCCAAGGGCGTTGCAACAGCTAGTGGGGCTGGGCTGGTGCCCGGTCATAGCCGTCCAGCTGTTGTCCAAGACCAGGAAGGTGATATCCGCCTGGTTGGCCACGGCGTTAGCCAAGGCGGGCATGGTGGCGTGGAAGAAGGTGGAATCGCCGGCCACGGCCAGGCATTTCCCCGGGTAGCCGATCTGAGCTTGGCCTTGTGCCATAGCGATACCCGAGCCCATCACGTAGAGGGTGTCGAGGATGGTGTAGGGGGAGAGGATCGGATATCGCTTGGAATCCTCGGGGGAAGCCAGGTCTTTCTTGGTGAAAAGACCGTAGCCTGCTTGTTCATAGCAGCCGATGTCGCCGTTGACGATGGCATCCTCGCTCTGGCGGTTGAGGACTTTTTTTAAGCCCCAGTAGCTGCCCAGGTGCGGGCAACCAGCGCAGAGGGTGGAAGAGCGGGGGGTGATGCGCGGCTTGATCTCAGCCCGCAGCTCGCCCCGGCTC
>JAPLHW010000062.1 GCA_026389425.1 Coprothermobacterota bacterium | reverse complement strand
GCAGAGATGGTCAAAGAAGCCATCGGCTACTACGTGAAGTTGAGGTAAGGACAATGGGACAGATCATCAAAATATCCGGCCCCGCGGTGATCGCCAAAGGGATGACCGGATCGCGGATGTACGATATCGTTCGAGTCGGCAAGGAAAGACTGGTAGGCGAGATCATCCGCTTGGAACGTGACACTGCGTTCATCCAAGTCTATGAGGATACCTCCGGCCTTTTCCTCGGGGAACCTGTAGAGAGCACCGGCCTTCCCCTCACCGTCGAGTTGGGACCTGGCCTCCTCTCCGCTATCTTCGACGGCATCCAGAGACCGCTTGACGACATCCGCAGGCAATCCGGCGATTTTATCGCCCGTGGCATCTTGGCCAACGCCCTGTCGCGAACATCGCTGTGGGATTTCCAGGCTACGGCACAAACTGGCGATATGGTTTCACAAGGCGATATCCTGGGCACCGTGCGGGAGACAGAGAGCTTCACGCTGCGCATTCTCGTCCCCCCACAAGTGGGAGGTCGGATCAAGCGGTTGGAATCAGGGCGGTACCGGGTTGACCAGGCTGTCGGTGAGTTGGAGGATGGTACGCCGCTCTCCTTGATGCAGGTCTGGCCGGTCCGCGCTCCCCGGCCTTACCAGCAGAAGTTGGACCCCGATGAGCTGTTCGTCACCGGGCAACGCATCTTCGACACGCTCTTTCCGGTTGCCATGGGAGGGACCGCTGCCATCCCCGGACCTTTTGGTTCAGGCAAAACGGTGGTGCAGCAGACCTTGGCCAAGTTCAGCAATGCCCAGGTGATCGTCTACGTGGGGTGCGGGGAACGCGGCAACGAGATGACCGAGGTGCTCACCGAGTTTCCTGAGCTGGAAGACCCCAACACAGGCCGACCACTGATGGAGCGCACTATTCTGGTGGCCAACACGTCGAACATGCCTGTGGCGGCTCGTGAAGCATCCATCTATACCGGGATCACCATCGCCGAGTACTTCCGCGATCAGGGTTTCTCGGTGGCTCTGATGGCCGATTCAACCAGTCGGTGGGCGGAAGCGCTGCGCGAGATCTCCTCTCGTCTGGCGGAAATGCCCGGGGAGGAAGGGTACCCGACCTACCTTGCCAGTAAGTTGGCCGCTTTCTACGAGCGGGCCGGGCGCGTGATGTGCCTTGGCAAGGGCGCAGGAAGCGGCTCTGTCACGGTTATCGGTGCGGTTTCCCCTCCCGGGGGAGATTTCTCCGAACCGGTCACCCAAGCCACCCTGCGCATCGTCGGCACCTTCTGGGCGCTGGACGCAAGCTTGGCCAACCGGCGACATTTTCCGGCGATTAACTGGAACCGCAGTTACTCTCTCTACACCGATCAACTGACCTCTCACTACCGCGAACAGGTGGCTCGCGACTTCGTCGACCAGCGTCGCCGGATGATGGCTTTGCTGCAACAGGAAGCGGCCTTGCAGGAAGTGGTGCAGTTGGTCGGCCCGGATGCGCTGCAGGACAACGAACGGCTCTTAATCGAGGCCGGCAAGATGATTCGCGAAGACTTCCTCCAGCAGAACGCCTTTTCCCCTGTGGATGGCTATTGCCCGATGAACAAGCAGTACGGCATCCTCAAATCCATCCTCCTCTTCTACGATCTGGCCGCGGAAACGTTGCGCCGGGGCAAGCGAGAAGTGGGAGCGCTTATCAACTTGCCGGAAGTGGAAGAGATCTCTCGCATGAAAGACATCTCGCGGGAAGATTTCCCCAGCTACCTGGACGATTTCCTCGCCAGGCTGCAAAAAGAGTTTAACTAGGAGGGCGTTATGGATCTCGCGCAGAAGAAATACACAACCATCTCTTACGTCTCGGGCCCTCTGCTGTTTGTCGAACGAGCCCACGACCTTTCCTACGGTTCCTTGGTGAATATCTACCTTCCGGACGGCTCGATCAGGGGCGGGCAGACCATCGAAATCTCCGAGCGGCACGCCGTGATCCAAGTCTTTGAGGAGACCAGGGGCATCGACATCGCTCACAGCAGTGTCAGCTTAAAGGAGGATGTGGCCAGACTGGCCGTCTCCAAAGAGATGATCGGCCGTCGCTTCAACGGCTTGGGCGAACCGATCGACGGTCTTCCCCCGATCATTCCCGAAGCACGTCCCGAGATCATCGGTTCCCCGATCAACCCCACTTCCCGGGCCAAACCGGAGGAATTCATCCAAACCGGCATCTCTTCCATTGACGGGTTCAACACCCTGGTCCGCGGCCAGAAGCTGCCCATCTTCTCCGGAGCAGGCCTTCCGGCAAATGAGATCGCCGCCCAGATCGTACGCCAAGCAAAGGTCTTGGGAGAAGCTGAAGAGTTCGCCGTGGTCTTCGCCGCCATGGGGATCACCCATCGTGAAGCTTCCTTCTTCATCCACGAGTTCGAATCCACCGGCGCTCTCAGCAAGACGGTGGTCTTCATGAACAAAGCCGACGACCCAACCATCGAGCGCTTGTTGACTCCCCGCTGCGCGCTGACCTGCGCCGAGCACCTAGCCTACCAGCACGACTACCATGTGCTGGTGATCCTCACCGATATGACCAATTATTGCGAGGCTCTTCGTGAGGTAGGAACCGCCCGCGAGGAGATTCCCGGCCGCCGCGGGTACCCCGGCTATATGTACACCGACTTGGCAACCATCTATGAACGGGCAGGCCGGATCAAGGGCCGGAAAGGCACGATCACCCAGATCCCGATCCTGACCATGCCGGACGACGACATCACCCACCCCATCGCCGACCTCACCGGCTACATTACTGAGGGGCAACTGGTCCTCTCGCGCCAACTGCATCGCCTCGGTTACTTCCCACCCATCGATGTCCTTCCTTCCCTCTCCCGCTTGATGAATAACGGCATCGGTGTCGGACATACCCGCGAGGACCACCGCGAGTGGGCCAACCAGCTCTATGCGGCCTATTCCACCGGACGAGACTTGCGCAAACTGGTGGCCATCATCGGAGAGGAAGCCCTCACCCCTACTGACCGCATGTACCTCAAGCTGGCAGAGACCTTCGAACAACAGATGATCAACCAGGGAGACTCGGACCGCTCCATCCAGGAGACCTTGCAGTTAGGCTGGGATCTCCTTTCCCACCTTCCCGAACGTGAGCTAAAGCGCATCTCGCGCAACAGCTTGGGCAAGTATTATGTGCCCGGAATGGAAGATCTATGGGAACACCACGCGGAAAAGACGCGCCGGGGTTGATGAGGTGGGCACAGAACATGCTGCCGCAGACTGTCAACATGCTGCCGCAGGCTGTCAACATGCTGCCGCAGGCTGTCAACATGCTGCCGCAGACTGTCTTCAGCTAATGAGGAGCGTCTAGCGTGGAGAGCATCAGCCCCACCCGGATGAACCTCTTGGCTAGGCGGAGCCAGATATCCTTGGCTTTTCAAGGAGTGGATCTGCTGAAGCGAAAGCGCGATGCGCTGGTGGCCGACTTCTTTGACATGGTTCGCCAAGCCTATCAACAGCGAGACCAACTGGAAAAGCTCAGCCAAAAATCCTATCTTGCCTTGGCTTTGGCCAAATCTCACGCCAGCCCCGAGGTGCTGGACACCTTGGGGGCATTGGGTGCTCGTTCCGTTCAAGCCTCGATTGAAACGCGCAACATCTGGGGAGTGCGCGTCCCAGACCTGCAAAGCCCACCACTGCGCCGATTGCCGCACCAGCGAGGGTGGAACCCGCAGTGGCAGAGCTACACAATCACCCAGGCGGCGGATGCCTTCGAAAGCTTCTTGGAAAGCTTGGTGCCCATCGCCGGCCTAGAGATCAAGATCCAGAAGATGGGCAGCGAGATCAAGAAGACGACGAGGCGGGTTAATGCTCTCGAGCAAGTGGTGATTCCACGGTTGAGGGAGGAGATCGCCTATATCAAATCAGTCTTGGAGCAACGTGAACGAGAGGATATGTTCCGGCTGAAGAGGGTGAAACAGAAGAAAGAGCAAGAAGCGGCTTCCTTCGGCGAAGCTTAAATTTTCACCTCCATTAGGAAAGCGTCCTCATCGTTGTCGCGGTAGTACGCTTTTCGCAGCCCGATATAGCGGAAACCATGCTTAAGGTAGAGGTTGAGGGCTCGCGCATTGCTCACCCGCACCTCCAAGATGGCACAACGAGCCCCATGTTGTGCGGCCATTTCCATGGCAAAGAGGAGTAACTTCTCTCCGACTCCTTGACGCCGGAAATTCGGTGAGACGGCGATATTGGTGATGTGAGCTTCATCGACCACCAGCCACATCCCAATGAAACCAGCTATCCTTTCCCCGGCCTCCACTAAGAAGTAGTAGGCCATTCGGTTGTAGGTGATCTCGCGCAAGAAATCGGAAGACGTCCATGGGGTGCGGTAGGAAGCCTGTTCGATCTCGAGGATCTGCTCTAGATCGGGTATACTGATCGGTCGAATGAGCAGCTCAATAGCTTGCGGCAGCATGACAGCCCCCGGCAGGATGTTCTGCTCAGATTCAGTCCAACCCGTTTTTTCTTTTTCGTCTTGCTCTTCTATCATCGGTGCACCAAGATGGCATACCTGGCCAGCTTGGCCAGCTCTTCAGCTTGCCCAAGGGTGAGGTGTCTCCCTTCCCCTTTGGGTTGGCTGAAAGTAGCCTCAATGACGGCCAAGTCGGCATCCTGAAAAAAACTGCGCAGGCCTTCGAACCAACCCGTGTCACCACTATAGACGACCCGTTCCCCGGTGCGGCCGATAAAGGTATACCCCACTGCTGGCACCAGACCGGCAGTTCCAAAGAAGCTGGTCCGCTCGCGATGGGGTACGGAAAAAGCGCTTGCCTCGCAGCCACAGAGGCGAATCGGCGATGAACTGCTTTCCCAAAATTCTATCTCGAAGGGGAACCCACCGAAAAACGAGTCTCGATAACGGTTGATGCCCAGCTCTAGCTGGCGAGAGGGGCTAGCCATCACCAGTGCTTCCTTTCGCCCGCGCAGCCGCAAGAAGGAGAGCAAGGCAAAGAGGCCGGCCGTGTGGTCGGGGTGGTCATGACTGAGGAAGACTCCGTGCAAAGCATGGATCCATTCTTCCCCCAGGGAGAGCAAATCGCGCAGGGTCCCATCACCGCAGTCCAAGAGAAAGAAGGAACTCTTGGCCTGAAGAAGGATCTGCGTGGCCACTCCCTTCTGCGAGAAGAGGACCTTGGCCTTGAAGTCTCGGCCCCGCCAATGCCAGTGACCTTCGCAACCCTTTGTCACCCCGCGCTTACCCTCGAGCGTCTGCTCAGAGCCTACCATCCTCTCTCAGGAGGACTTCTCAATCTCAGTCAGAGCTTCATCCAAGATCCGGCAAGCCAGTGCGACATCTTCATCGCAGAAACAAAGCGGTGGCGTGATTCGGCAGACATTGCCGAAGAGTCCTGATTTTCCGACGAGCAAGCCGTTCGCACGGCACAATTCAGCCAGTTGGATCAATCCCTGGGAGTACGGCTCGCGCGTACCTCGGTCTTTCACCAGCTCGACGCCGATCATCAAACCCAAGCCGCGGACCTCGCCGATGGAAGGATGTCGCTCCGCTAAGCGCTCAAGTTCAGAGCGGAAACGATCACCTACGCGGGCAGCGTTCTCCACCAGCTTCTCTTCCTCGATCGTTTCGATGGTGGCCAGAGCAGCCGTGCAGGTCACCGGGTTCCCGCCGAAAGTGGAGAAGTGCTGACCCTGCAACAAGACAGGGGCAACCTCGGGTGTCGCGATGAACGCTCCCAAGGGGAGTCCGTTGGCGATCCCCTTGCCCAGCGTCATGACATCCGGGTTGACCGCAAAGTGCTGAATGCCGAACCATTTCCCGGTCCTGCCAAAACCAGCCTGCACATCGTCATCAATGAAGAGGCCGCCGTAGCGGTGAATGATCTCAGCGACGATCGGGAAATACTCCGGTGGGGGAACCACGACACCCCCGTTTCCTTGCACTGGCTCGGCGATGAATCCAGCGATCTGGCCGTTGGTGGAAGTGCGAATGGCTTCCTCGATATCGGTAGCGCAAGCGATCCCGCAGGATGGGTAGCTGAGCTTGAAGGCGCAGCGGTAACAATACGGGTTGGGGGCGAAGATCACACCCGGGGCGTAGGGGCCTTTTCCACGCCAACTGCGCTGAGCGGTAAGGCTGAGAGCCATCAACGTGCGGCCGTGAAAAGAAGAGCGAAGGGCAATGAACTGGTGGTTGTCGGTGCATGCCTTCACCAAGGCGGTCGCCCCTTCTACCGCCTCCGCGCCGGAGTTACAGAAGAAGGATTGTTGCAACCGGCCAGGGGCACGCTGGGCGATTTGCTCGGCCAGCAGGACCATCGGTTCGGTCAGCATCAGACTGGAGGTGTGAACCATCTGCCCCATCTGCTGGGCGACCCGCTGGGCGATACGGGGGTGGCTGTGTCCGCAGTTCACTACCGCTACGCCGGCGAAGCAGTCCAGATACTTTCCACCCTCTTCATCAAAGACATACTGCCCTTCTCCGCGCGTCAGGAAGAGGTAGTCCTTAAAATAATGGGCGTAGGCAGGAAGCAGATAGCGCTCCCTTTTGGCGGCAAGTTCTTCTTTGTTGGTCATTGTCTTCACCTCTCGCTTTCCAACTGAATTGGTATATGGTTCACTTTCCTAAACAGCCTGTTTCGCACGTGGGAGATGCGGTCCAAGGTCCAAGGTCCAAGGTCAAGAGGACTTTGTGTAGGGGCGGGTTTGAAACCCGCCCTTGAGTCAGCATCTGTAGGGGCGGGTTTGAAACCCGCCCTTGAGTCAGCATCTTCTCAACCCCCGGCAGCATCTCAGCCCCCGGCAGGGTGTTCTGCATTCAAGGCAGTCGCCTCCATCGTGGCTTCCAGCAAGACAGCCGTGGTGATCGGGCCAACCCCGCCAGGAACAGGTGTGATCGCCGAGGCCAAGGGCTCCACCTCTGGGAAGCAGACATCGCCGACCAATCGCCCTCCCATCCAGGTCATCCCCACATCGATCACGACCGCTCCTGGGCGGATGAAAGCAGTCCCCACCATCTCGGGTTGACCGGCGACACAGATCAGGATCTCCGCTTGGCGGGCGATATCGGGCAAATGAACGGTCTTGCTGTGACAGACCGTCACAGTAGCGTCCCGCTGCAGGCACATCCAGGCGATAGCACGGCCAGCGGAAGGCCCCCGACCGATGATCACCACACGGCGTCCGGCCAAGGATACCTGATAGTAGCTCAACAGTTCGTCCACTGCTCGTGCGGTGGACGGGATGAAGGTAGGGTGCCCGGAAAAAAAGAGGCCAAGAGTATGTGGGCTGATGGCATCGACGTCCTTGCACGTGGGGATGGCTGTTGCCACCACTTCCCGGCGGATCTGCGCCGGTAAGGGGACCAAGGGAAGCAGGCCGTGGACTGCCGGGTCACACCCGATACGCTGTAGCTGAGACATATATTCTCCCTGGGAGATCGTCTCCGGGAGGGTATGTTTCTCCACTACTAGGCCCAGACTACGACCGCTTCTGGCAAGCCCCTCAGCATAAACGGCAGAGGGTCCTTGGTCGCCGCAGAGGATCAAATCAAGGCGAGGCAGCACTCCTTGTTCCCGCCACCAACGTGCCTTTTCTGCCACCTTTGCGCGGACTTCTTCCAGCAAGGGACGGGCACCCAGAAGAAGAGTCACCGGCCGCATCGCTCCAAACCCAACTGGACGATCTCCGCCATCAATTGGGGAAACTCCAGGCCGGCGGCTCGTGCGGCTTTCGGCACCAGGCTCTCTTTTGTCAAACCGGGGATCGTGTTGACCTCCAAGAGAAACAAGCAGTCGCCGGAGAAGATCAGATCCACGCGACCGAAGCCGGCGCCCCCCAATAGATGATAGGCGCGAAGGGCCATCTCTTGAGCCTCACCAGCTAGGGTGGCCTTGATCCGGGCGGGACAGATCTCCTGTGTGCTGCCGTCGTATTTACAGGAGTAGTCGAAGAACTCCCCCGGCGGAATCACTTCGATCACTGGGAGAGCGCGCGCTTGTTCGTTACCCAGGATAGGGATGGTCAGCTCAACGCCGGGGAGATAGGACTCCAACAAGACCCGCGAGGAGAACGCCACGGCCTTGTCTACACCATCCAGCAAGGTAGGGAAGTCGCGGCAGATGCGTACACCGATCGAGGATCCGCAGTTGTTGGGTTTCACCACCACCGGCCATCCCAATTCATCCACCGCTCGAGCTGCCAGGATTCCTAACTCCACCCCAGCATCGATCCGCACGGTAGGCGGGACTCGTAATCCCTCCTGTTGAAAGAGGACGCGGCTGCGCCATTTGTCCATCCCCAAGGAACTGGCTAGGACGCCAGAGCCGGTGTAGGGAAGTCCCAACACCTCAAGGAATCCCTGCACTGTGCCGTCCTCCCCGTTGGCGCCGTGCAAGGCGATGAAGACGATATCCGGCCAAGGGTCAAGAGCTTCCACCATCGTATGCGAGACCGCTGTCGCGGTGACAGGCCGTCCTCGCTGTTGCCAGCGACCGTCCGCGGTAATCTCCACCTCGAAGACACGGAAGCCCTGCTCCCTCAAACCAGTGGCCACCATCTCCCCGGAAGCGAGGGAGACTTCCCGTTCGGGCGAGATCCCCCCTAACAGGACGGCCACCGTTCGTGGTTCGGTCATCTCAACTGATCTCCTTTCTTAATTGCCTTACGCCGTCGCCCCGGTGTCTGCCGTAGGGGCACGGCATGCCCACCAGCTATAAGGAAGATTTGAAATCTGTCCCTACAGCTGCTTTTCTTGATTACCTGGTCCCTTTTGACGCTGTTTTCTGCGGGAGGATCTCCAGGATCTCCTCGAGGCGTTCCACTAGAAAATCCGGCTGGGCAGCGCGCAGCGCATCTTTCGAGACGAAAGCGCTAGGGACAGCTAAGGTGTAGGTCCCAGCCCCGCGACCCATCTGAATATCCTCGACGGCATCCCCCACATAGATCGCTTCGTGCGGTGCTGTCTCGCTCTCCACCAACAAAGAGAGGAGAGCGCGGGGATTCGGCTTCCTGACACCGTACTGGTCCATTGTTCGAACATGGTGAAAGAGTCCTCCGATTTTGTACTCCTCCAACTCACTGTGTAAGCGGCTCGCTGCGGCCGCTGTGAGCAGTGCCACTTGATATCCCCTCTCCCGTAGAGCCTGTAAGATCTCGGGCGCCTCCGGTAAAAGCTGGCGTGGAAATCGGCTGAACAATTCCAACCAGCGGCGATCCGCCCACTCGAATTTCTCTCGCGGCAGCCCCAAGGCCTCGTAGGTGCGATACCAATCGGGCGAGTAGGTCGCCAGGAAATCCGAGCGTTGGAGAGGGATCCCAACCTCGTTGAAGATCGTCTCGTAAGCGAGCAGGGTCGCTTCCGCGGAGTCTTGAAGGGTCCCGTCCCAATCGAAGATAAACAACTTCACGGAAAGGGGAACTTGAGATCGCTTGGTCACGTCCAATAGGTTAAATCTTTGCGGGAAAATCGCAAGTGCAGAAGGAGGTTACAATGAAGAATGTCTGGAAAGGGATCACCATCGCCATCCTGGTGGTGGGGTTGATGCTGTTGGGTTTCTCTTCCCTGAAGCCTGCCGGACAAGCAGCACTGGCACAGGACGTGCAGCCAACCAACCGCATCTCGGTAACGGGTGAGGGCGTCTTGAAGATGAAAGCAGATACCGCTCGCATCACCCTCGGCGTGATGACTGAAGAAGCCACCGCTGAGGACGCACAGGCCAAGAACGCTGAGAAGATGAACGTCATCAAGGGTACCCTCGGTCGCGTCCTGACCTCGGCTGATGAGTGGGAGACGGTCGGTCTCTCGCTCTACCCCCAATATGACTGGTCGGAGGCAGGGAACGGGAAACTGATCAGCTTCCGCGCTGAGAACACCGTCCTCATTACCCTGTCCGACCCTACCCGGGCCGGGGAAGTGATCGATGGTTGCGTGAAATCCGGGGCAAACACCGTTAGCGGCATCGAGTTCACCCTCCGCGACACGGACAAGGTGCGTCTGGAAGCCATCAAACTAGCCATGCAAAACGCCGAGTCGAAGGCCAATGCGGCCCTCTCGGTGGCCGGTCGGGGTATCAAGGACCTCCTGGAAGTGAACGTCATGGACAACTACTACAATCCGATACCGATCTACAAATCCTACGACATGGCACTATCGGCAGAGGGCACCCCCGCCCCCACCCCCACCCAGCCCGGTACGCTGGAAGTGCGGGTCAGCGTCAGCGTGGTCTACGCCTTCTAGGAACGAAGCAGCCTGCGGCAGCATGTTCCACCAAGTCCCTCCTTTGTGCGCCTCCCCCGAGGGGAGGCGCATTTGTTCAGTCAGATCTATTTTCTTCCCTCGCGGTACAATGAATCATGACCGAGCACGAAGCGATCCTCTACGAGAAGCTGGAGCGCGGAGCGGTGCACTGCGCTGTCTGTCCGCGGCGTTGCCGGATCAAGGAGGGGCAGCGGGGTTTCTGCAAGACCAGGGAAAACCGCGGGGGGATTCTCTATGCTTTGACCTATGGCATGGTCTCTTCGTTGGCCGTGGACCCGATCGAGAAAAAGCCGCTCTTTCATTTCCACCCGGGTAGCCGGTGCCTCTCTCTAGGGTCTTTGGGCTGCAATCTGCGCTGTCTTCACTGCCAGAATTGGTCCATCTCACAAGTGGATCCGGTCCATTCCGGCTTCCTCGAGGCGCTCTCGCCGGAAGACTGCCTGCGCACCGCCCAGAAGGAGGGCGCCGCCGGCATCGCTTGGACCTACAACGAGCCGACCATCTGGCTGGAATATACCCTGGACTGCGCCCAGTTGGCCAAAACAGCGGGGCTCTACACGGTGTCGGTGACCAATGGTTATATCACCCCGGAAGCGCTGGCCATCCTTGCCCCCTGGTTGGACGCCTACCGAGTCGACTTGAAGGGCTGGAGCCGGGAGTTCTGGCAGCAGATCCCTCAAATCCCTAATTCCCAGCCAGTTTTCGAAGCTGCCCGCTTGGCGCGCCAGCGGTATGGCCTCCACCTGGAAGTGGTGACCAACGTGATCCCCGGTTGGAACGATGATGAGACCTCCTTGCGCGGCCTGGCGCGGTGGATTTCACGGGAGTTGGGAGACGATACGCCCTGGCACCTGACCCGTTTCTTCCCTTCTTACCGCCTGCAAGAGACGCCACCCACCCCCCTCTCATCGCTCTTGCGGGGGGAACGGATCGGACGGGAGGAGGGGCTGCGCTATATCTACCTAGGCAATCTAGATGGAAAGGGAGAGAACACAATGTGCCCCTCCTGCGGAACGACCCTGATCGAGCGCTCCGGCTTTTCCTTGCTGTGCTGTACGCTGGGTCAAGATCATCGCTGTCCCCGCTGCGGGCTGGTCATCCCGATCGTCGGTGCGATACAATGCTCGGGGCCAGGAGAAGTCTCCGAAGCGCAATAAAGGGTAAACCCACTGCTGTCGATTATTCGAGGAAAGACTGAGTAATTCATGTTACCTGCGAAGATCATCTACTCATCGCACTATTCAGTACGTTTGGAACATCATGTCTTCCCCACCGAGAAATATCAGTTGGTGAAAGAGCAACTGATCCGGGAAGGATGGGCGGAAGTTTGCGATTTCCTCGAGCCGGGTCTACCTCCCCGTGCATTGTTGCTGCGAGTTCACCAGCCACTCTTCATCGATGACCTGGAGGCTCTGCGCTTGACGCCCCGTACTTGGCGCGCTGAATTGCCGGTGAACCGGGAGACGATCGACTCCGCCCTCTATGCGGTGGCTGGCACCGATCTGGCAGTGCGGGAAGCCCTGCGGCAGGGAGTCGGCATCCACCTTGGAGGCGGGCATCATCATGCCTTCCCTGGTCACGCCGAGGGTTTCTGCTTTCTCAACGACGTGGCCATAGGCGTCCTCTCCGCTCTCCTTCAGGGAGCCCGTAAGGTAGCGGTAGTGGATTGCGACCTTCACCAAGGCAACGGGACGGCGGTGATCTTCCAGAGAGATCCACGGGTCTTCACCTTCTCCATCCATGAGGAAGACATCTACCCACCCAAGGAGCGGGGGTCTCTGGATATCGGTCTGCCCGCAGGAGCGGGTGACGACCAATATCTCTCCTCTTTGGAGGGTGGCCTGATCCAAGTGTTCAAGGCTGATCCGGACCTCGTCCTCTATCTAGGCGGGACGGACCCTTACCGCGGTGATAAGCTGGGCCTTCTCGAGTTGACCATGGAAGGGTTGCGCCGTCGCGATGAAATGGTGCTGGGCGGGTGTTTCACGCGTAAGATACCCTTTGTAACAACTTTCTCCGGAGGCTACGCAGTGCAGATCGAAGACACTATCGAGTTGCACGCTCAGACCGTGCGCTTGGCCATCGACCTGATGAAGCGTGTGCCACGTTGATGAGAAATCTGACCTCCAGGAAACGGGGAGTGATTGCTAGAAAGCCATACAGCCTCCTGCTGCTGATCCTCCTGGTAATCCTCTCGCCATTTGTCTACATCAGCTTGGGGCTCAGTCTATTGGCCTTCGACCCCGTTTATTACCAGGAGATGCAGGTTCAAGTCGGATGGCAAACGACGCCCCAGTTGCAGCAGATGGACCAAGCCTTGGCCGCTTACTTTCAGGGACGGGAGGAACTTCCCGCTGAATTGCTCCAGCGCTTCCAAGCGAAAGAACAGGTTCATCTGGCGGACATCGCCTGGTTATTGGGAATTCTCCGCTGGGCTACCATCGTCAGTACGGCGCTCTTTCTGGCACTCGTCGCTCTCCTCTTTGGTCGCGACCCATCTTGGGCGCGACGAGCCTTTCCTTGGGCACTGGGGGCGACCTTGGCTTTTCTAGCAGCGGGAGGACTGGCCTTCTTCCTGGCCTTCGACACCCTCTTTCTCCAGTTCCATCTGCTCACTTTCAGCAACGACACCTGGATGCTAGGGCCGGATTATCTCCTCTTTCAGCTCTTTCCCCCCGACCTCTTCTTCCGTTCGATCCTCCCCTTCGCGATGGTGGTGATCCTGCTCCTCTTCCTCTCCTTCCTGGCTAGCCGTTTGGTTCGGCCGCGACCAATCGCTCCAGCCATTCGGCCACCCCCTTGATCGCCTCAACCGAATCGCGGTAACGAGACAGTGTGAGTGCTGGATTGCCCTCGATCATCGCTGAGACGGGGACACCCGCCTCTGCCAGGCAGAGCACCGGCTTGCCCAAGCTGATGGCATGGGCGACCTCACAGCCCACCCCGGTGGAGGGCACTGTCACCTCGGCAATCAGTACATCGGATCCTTCCAACCAGTGGATATCGCGCGCGAAAACTTGGGATCGCGGTACCCGCCGCTCTGCAATGAGGGAATCCAAATGAAAGAGGTGCTCGGTTAGGACCTGGTGCCCCTTCTCTTCAAGGGAAGTGAGCATTTCCAGGAAGAATACCGCTCCCGTTCGACCGGCGACTACCGGCAGGGCAAAATATACCTTCATTGCCAATTCCCTCTCATCCGCCTACTATAGGCCCAATTTTGCAGAAAGGAATGGATGCACTATGAAAATAATCGCAGTAATCCTGCTGGCTGCAATCCTCTTGTTGACCGTCTCCTGGCCGGCGAGCGCTACCGACGACACCCTCCCTCCACCCCCTCCTGACGAGCCTGTGTCCTCGATCAGTGAGCCCGTCAACGGCGCTGTCCTAACCGCTGTACCGATTCTAGTTAAAGGGTTGGTCAGCGACCAAGACGGCATCGCCAAGGTCGAGTTGATGATCCTGGGACCCACGGGTACGACTACCGTCCCCTGCATAACGGTAAGCCTGGGAGGAACCCCGACTCCCACCCCAACCGCCACCGCCACCCCCAGCGCCCCCACTCCGACACCGACGCCCACCCCGTCCGCCACCACGTCCCCTTCCCCTACTCCCACCGCGACACCGTCAGTTCCCTCCTTCAGCGACTTGAACGAACACTGGGCCGAGGCGCTGATCCTCTCCCTGACAGCGAAAGGGATCATCTCCGGCTACCCGGATGGCACCTTCCAGCCTGACCGGCTGGTCTCCCGGGCCGAGTTCAGCGCCATCCTCTGCCGCGCCTTGAACCTCTCTCCTTCCACGAATCAGGGGGACTTCAGCGACCTGAGCTCCCATTGGGCCAAGGGGTATGTCTTGGCCTTGGTGGAAGAGGGTTTCATCAAGGGTTATCCGGACGGCGCCTTCGCCCCCGACGCACTGATCAAACGAGCAGAGATCGCCGCCATCATGAGCCGCGTAAAAGCGCTCCTTCCTGTAGCTGGAATACCCACCTTCAGCGATGTGAACGTCGGCTATTGGGCTTTCGGACAGATTGAGGCCTGCGCCGGCGCCAAGATTGTTTCCGGTTACCCGGACGGCGCCTTCCACCCGGAGAGCTCCGCCACCCGCGCCGAGGCAAGCGCCGTCATCGCTCGCGGCTTAGGTTTGTAGACCTTTCCCTTTCGAACAAATGCAAGGGCTCTGTGGCCGGTACGGCCACAGAGCCCTTCTTACTTCCCTCGCTCCTCGAGCGGGCGACGCTACACGAAGATCCCGAAGCGGCCCGTCTGCAAGATGAAGAGCACGATCAAGAAGAGCATGGGTATCGCTCCCACCAGCAGAGCCGGAGTCATCTCCAAGCCTTCCTCCTCTTTCAGCAGGCCGATCAACAGCCAGAGATGTAAGACCAGAGAAAGGATCAGGAAGATCAGGTCAGTAACGGTGGAGGGAATCAGGCCGAGGATGGCATAGGGGAGGAAGGCTACCCAACTGACCGCCACGTTGTTCAACAAGGATCGGAAATCGCTCCCTGACCCCTTGAACCAACCGCTGGCCACCTTCAATGCTGCTACCTCAAAAAGCACGTAAAGGAAGGGTATCATCAAGCGCGAAAAGAAAAGCCGCGCCTTGAAACCCCCCGCCAACCCAGGGGTGTCGATCAGGATGCCGATCCCCCAGAAGAGCCCGACCGTCAAAAGGACGGCCAGGGGAAACCACCACAGATTGGCTTGGCGTAATAACTTAAACGCAAGAGCCGGCTTCATCGCCAAATCCGAGAGGAATTGCCCCCAGTCGAAAGCCAACACGCTAGATGCCGCAGCTAAGGGAGGACCGGCCACCCTCACCCCGCAACTTGGGCACATCCGTACCCCATCCTCCACTCTGTTACCGCAATTGGAACAAAAGGCCATCTTAATTCCCTCCTTTCGTGGAACCTATCTCCATTCTACGGAGGAGACGGCATGGTTGGCAATGAAGAGCGATAAACCCCGCTGTCAATAGAAGCGGAAAAGGCGGGTTGCTAGCAGGTAGAGTAAAGTAACGGCAGCAGCCATTGGGATGACGAAGATCCAGCTCACCCCGAAGAGGGTCCAGGGGATGATCTCTCCCATCAGCCATTGGGCCATGAAGGCGCCCAGGAAACCGGCTGTCATGCTGGCCAAGATCCCGCCCGGACCCCTGCCCTGGGCCAGGACGAGATCCACAATCCAGCCCGCTAAACCGCCCAAGGCCAGCACTTCTACCCACACAAACCATCCCCAAGTCGTAACGTCGGTCATGCCGTTATTCATACCCGAGAGGAATGGCCGCTGTCAACAAAGCGGCACTCTCACGGAGACAGATAGACGATATCAAGAGCCCACGCCTTATAGAGGAAGGGTTGGCCGGAATCGCTGCGCTTCCCCCAAAAGGCGAAGACCGGCAATAAGTAGCGCTGCTCTTCCTTGGGCGCTGCCTCTTGGTAGACCAAGCGTACCCCCTGGACTTGGAAATCACCTAAACCTTGAGCGAGGAGGCGTTCTTTGGCTTGTTCGAAGGTCAGCAGGGGGTAATCCTGAAGGGCTTGAAGCGGACGGCAATTACTGTAGACGCTGGCCACCTGCTCGCCGAGGAAAGAAACCTCCAGGGAAGAGTCGGCCACCAAGACGCCTTCCAGCCAGCGGCAGAACTGCACTGTGACCTGCTCCCTGCTGGGGTCCAAAAGAGTGATCCGGCTGGCCATCGCTTCCTTCGGCCAAAGGCTCTTCTCCTCGAGAAAGGCGCGTGCCCGCTCGATGGCTTGCTCCCCGGATAGCATCCGCAAAGGCCCGCTTTGCCTGGGCAGGGAGAGCATGAAACTGCCCGAGTTGCGCCAGACCAGAAGTTCCTCGTCTCTTCCAGCGAGGAAAGCTTGGGGGGTCATGCGGATAGAGGGGAAGACCGAGAGGCGCTGGCAGAGATCCTCCACGAAAGGCAGATCCACCGCGCCTCCTGTGCGGTAGATCATCAACTGCAGCGGGATGTCAGCGGGGGAAGTGGCAGTGTCGCTGAACTCCATCGGCAAACGTCCCGGGGAGAGGTTCTCGTTGGCCGGCTGTACTAGGGGAAAGGAAGAAAGGGGGGGGAAGGCTGGGGCCACCGGGAAGAGAAGTGGAAGGCGAAAGATCACCAAGGTTAGAAACACCACTGCCAGAACCGGGATCAACACCCAGAGGAGGCGGCTGCGAAAAGAGGTTGGCCGCCTTCCCGGTGGTAAGGGTGGAGAGGGTGGTGCGTTGCCGGAGGGGTCAAGAGAGTCGGTCATCGATCCGATTGTAAACCCTTCCCGCTTCTCCGTATAATGACATACTTATGAGCGAAAGCAGCCCACCGCAGATCCGCTCCCGATCCTTATGGCGAGGTGTATTGATGGCCGTCGCTTTCTCTGTGCTGGCCATCAGCCTCTTGCTTTACTACACAAAAGCTGATCTCAGCCAAGCCTTCTCCGCGGTGAACTTCCTTTACTTGGCCGCCGCGCTCGTTTTGATCGTCCTCAACTGGGTGTTGGAGGCAGGCCGCCTCTGTACCATCATTGACGCCATCGGCGACCAATTGCCCTTCGCCAAAGCGCTACAGATCGCCTTGGTGGGTTCATTTTTCGCCAACATCACCCCTTTCGATTCGGGCCGGGAACCTCTCCAAGTCTATCTCTTGGCCAAACATGGGGTCAGCGCGGGGAAATCCACGGCTGTCATTTTAGTCAAGACCATTATGAGCACTATTGCCCGCCTGGCTTTGGCTCTGGGGATCCCGACGTGGCTGCTTCTGACCAAGTCAGCCTGGTCGTTGCCCCCCTTATTGAACACAGCCCTCAATATCGGCATTGTTCTCTATGTTCTTATTACCACCGCCCTCATCTTCTTCATGTTTCGACCCCAGAAGCTGACCTCCCTGCTTCGCTTGATCCTTGGCTGGCGATGGCTGACCCGTTTCTGGAGCCGGCAGAAACTGGACCAAGCAGCAGACGGGATTTTGCGAGAGGTGCTGACTTTCCACGATTCCGTCCAAATGCTCACCGGAACCAAGAAACGAAATCTTCTGCTGATCGCCTTCTATAGCCTGCTCCTGTGGGTGATGACCCTCTCTGTCCCGGCCTTGCTCTTGTGGGGTCTGGGCGTGAACAGCCCTCTCCTGCAAATCCTGGCGGTCAGTTTGATCTTCTACCTGGCTGCGGCTTACGCGCCGACTCCCGGCTCGGCAGGGGTTTCGGAGGCCGGCTTCGCTGCTATCTTCTTCGCCTCCAACTTGATCCCTTACCCCCTATTGGGGGTGTTCGTACTTCTCTGGCGTTTCCTCACCTACTACATCAGCCTGATGGTGGGGGGAGTAGTAAGCTTCTTCACCTTCACGGGAAAGAAGCGCTGATCCGCCTCAGCCCAGCGACGACTTCTTCAACGACGCTGGCCGGCGTGGACGCTCCGGAGGCCACGCCCACCGCTTGGATCCCTCGAAACCACTCTGTTTGAAGCTCGTCCGCCTTCTCTAGGTAGAAGACGCGCTTCCCCTCTCGTTCGGCCACTTCCGCCAAACGGCGCGTGTTGGCCGAGTTCCTCCCCCCCACCACGACCACCGCTTCCACCATTGGCAAGATCCGGCGCAAGCTCTCTTGCCGGCGGCGTGTGGCTGCGCAGATCGTGTTGAAGACGCGCAACTCCGTAACCAAGGGTGCCAGCGCAGCGGCGAAGGACGCCAAAAGTTCACTGCTTTGGGTGCTTTGGGCAAAGAGGGCGACCCGCTTGTTGCCAAGAGGGAGCCCTTCCAATTCGGTCAAGCACGATAGCAGCCGAGCTTCCGGCAGGAAGGAGAGTAGGCT
>JAPLHW010000260.1 GCA_026389425.1 Coprothermobacterota bacterium | reverse complement strand
GAAGCTCATGATTCGTGGGTAGTAACCAATACGATTCGCCGTTTCCTTATCTACATTTTGCAGACGTCGAATCGCCTCCCCGATGATCTCGAAACTTCTCTCTACAGCTTGGCGAAGAACCCGATCTCCCAGATACTCTTGGAGAGATTTGTCAGCGGTAATGGAGAGAATGAACCGGGCCTGATCTCGGATGTCTTCCAACAGCTTAGGTGTCTTTCGTTCATACAGGATTGTCCGGGTTCGGTTTACTTCTTTGATAAAAAAGGGGTTTTTCAGCGCAGATGCCTCCACCAAGTCAACCTTTTTCCCGAATAGAAGGGATAGTTCTTCTTGGAACTCGAAATAGCGATCCATCCAGGGTCCCAAATCTGCGGCGAGTTCGTACTCCACCAGGAAGTCCAAGTCGCTGCTTTGAGGGTCGAAGGTTTCATCGGCTGCCGAGCCAAAAATCTCCAAGCGCTTCACTTGGTATGTACAGCAAAGCTTCCTGAATTCGGATTGTCGATCAATCAATAGCGGCAGCATGTGTCCCTCTCCGGAAAGCATAGCGTACAACCAGCCATCACGGAAAGGCATAAAGGGGACAGATTTATTTATTGAGTACAGGCAAGCCGTTTTCGTCGCGGATGGTGATTATCGGCATTACCTTGAAGACTTGCGGGAATGGAAGGACGCCGCTGGTTGCAGAATCTACGCGTATTACCTGATAACGAACCATGTGCACCTGATCATGGATCCGGGCGAAGATGAACGGAACTTGGCCTGCCTCATGAAACGGGTGGGCGGGCGACATACCAGGTATGTGAACAAGCTGGAAAGACGGACGGGAACCTTACAGAAACCATTGCGTCGGGTGAACGGGAGCTGATCCGACCATCGCTCCAACGGGGACAGTTGACTGGCAGCCCGTCAATGATCGCCATAATGGAGCCACCGATTTGTGGAAGAAATCGAGAAGAAAATGGAAAGACAGGTGGAATTTCGAGGGCCGGGAAGGCCAAGAAAAGTGGAAAAATAAATCTGTCCCCTTATTCTCCCTCCCCCTCCCCCCGACGGCATCCAAGTCCTCTTCCCGGATCCACCCCCACCTTCAACCCATCCCCAACGCTACCCCCACAATCCGAACATCAGACCGCAGTCTCCGCCGCGACCATCTGCATCTGTCTTTTGATAAACGCTGGCAGCGAGAAATCGTGAGGATGATCGCTCCCCTCCCGTCGTGGAGGATCGGCTTTGGGAATCGAAGAAGGGACGGAAGCTATTTGGTAGAATAGGAATGAAATGATGAAAGCCGATCTCCATTCTGGAACCACGGGACTTGATCTCTCCCTTCAGTCTACGCTTAGGGAGATTATCCGCCGTATCGTCAAGGGAGTTCAGCCTGACCGGATCATCTTGTTCGGCTCCGCGGCGCGTGATGAATGTAAGCCGGATAGCGACATCGATTTGCTCATCATCAAGCATGGGGCGCGGCGGCGTGAGTTGGCAGGGCAAATCTATCGCCTGTTGATTGGGGTAGGAAAGGCTGTGGACGTGATTGTGGCGACCCCTGAAGACGTCGAGCGCTATCGTCATAGCCCCGCCCTAGTCATTGAACCAGCCCTACGAGAAGGGAGGGAAATCTATGTGCGGGAAACGTCATCCTCCTGATTCACCTCTCGAATGGTTAAATCGTGCTCGAAGTGATCTACAAATCGCCGGCTCAGATCTCATGGGTGTTTATCTCGAGGACCTTTGTTATCATGCACAACAAGCAGCCGAGAAAGCATTGAAGGCGGTCTTGTTGTATTACACGGGATCCTTTCCCTATATCCATGATTTGGCTGAACTGGTCTTTAGGATCCAGCAAGCGGGGATCACCGTGCCTCAGAGCATTTGTGATGCGGTCGCTCTGACTGAATACGCAGTGGAGGGGCGTTATCCCAGCTTCGACGAACCCACCAGCCGGGAGCAAAGAGATGAGGCGGTGGCGCAGGCGCAATGCGTGCTTGAATGGTCGGAGACCTTGATCGGGAATATTTGACGATCCGCGGTGATTTCCCTTACATTCATTATGGAGGTAAATACCATGCCCATTTACGAGTATCGTTGCCAAGAGTGCCGAGAGCGCTTTGAAGTGCTTCATCTCTCCTCCGTGGAGGGTGAAGTGGAGTGTCCGTCCTGCCATCGCCGCAACGTGCGGCGGGTGATGTCCAGTTTCGCCTGCACCGGGGTGAGTACCCCCTCCGCAGGCCACTCCTGCTCCGGTTCTTGCTCCGGTGGCTCTTGCTCGAGCTGCAGCCATTGAACCGCCGTTGGATCCTGGCATTCTCCTTCGTCGCGGTCGGGATCGCCCTAGCCTTCCTGATCTACACGCTGGTCCCCAAGGAAACCCCGCCTCCCCCCTTGCCCGATAACATGGTCTCCGCCCTCCCTGCCGGATTGCTCACAGAAGGAGGCGGGGTCTTCTACACAGACTACTCCTTGCTGCGCCGGACCTTCTCCCCCACTGCCACAGGGAGTGAAGCGCTAGTCCAGTTCGGACAGGAAAGCAGCCCCTATGACCTTGGCTCCTCCCTCTTCCGGCTCTTCTGGTTGCCCGACTTGGCTGAAAAGCTGAAGCTGGATTGGTTCACCCTGGAGGCGGTGGCTTGGTCGCCGATGGCTCCGCTGGAGATCGCCAAGGGTTCTTTCGACGCCCCCACTCTGGATCGCGCTCTACTCAACTCGGGCTACACGGCTCGCCTGGTGGGAACCACCACCTACTACGACAGCGCTCCCTCGCCGGAAAGCGAGCTGGCCAGCCTGGGTCAAGTGGTCCTTCAACCGCCCTACCTGGTGATGGAGCATTTCTACACCGGACCGGACACCAAGGTGCACCGCGAAGAGGTGGTAGAGGGACTGCAAGGCAAAGGGAGCCGCATCGTCGACAGCGAGACCTGGAAGATGCTGGCAGCGAACCTGAAAGACCTCCCCTCCTTCTTCATCGGCCCAGCGCCGGCCGCCCCTGGGGTGGAGGTCTTGGTGGCGCTCGACCCCAACAGTGGAGAGATGCCCAGCACGCCCTCGCTGCAGGCGCGGGCCAAGCTCTTGCTAGGGCCCGACTTCCTCGACTTCGCCGCCTTCCCGGACTTGAGCCAAAAAGG
Organism: Coprothermobacterota bacterium; assembly: GCA_026389425.1. Classification (GTDB taxonomy): domain Bacteria; phylum Caldisericota; class JANLFM01; order JANLFM01; family JANLFM01; genus JAPLHV01. Next base: position 6,440 of record JAPLHW010000260.1, on the reverse strand, counting down.
CAAGCTGACCTTTCTCCTACGCTACAAGGATGAGGCCTCAGCTCAGGCGGATCTTGCCAAGATCGAGCCGGCCATGGCGACCTCCTACTCGGCGGTCTTCCGCGGCGAGACCTTCCTTACCCTGTTGGGGAAGCCGCAGGTTACCGTGGAGAAGAACCTGCTGCGGGTGGTCGTGCAGGCCAACACCGGGGTGAAGATGATTCAGGCGATGGTACAAGGAGGGGACTACGGTTTCCTCTACAAAGTCGTAGCGGAATAAGTGAAGCAGTGGTTTAGTGGTTAAGTAATTCAGTGGTCAGTAAAAGCTAGAAACAAGAAACTGACAAGGGGTAGAGATGGGGAGGGCAAAGACCTTTGAAGAACTGGTTGTATGGCAGAAGGCTCATCAATTTGTACTTCAGATCTATCAATTCACACGATTGTTCCCATCGAGTGAAACGTTTGGTCTTTCGTCACAGTTACGTCGGGCCGCTGTCTCAATTGCAGCCAACATAGCTGAGAGTTTCAATCGACGGACCAGTGCAGAGCGGGTTCGCTTCTTGAGTTTTTCCAAGGGTTCCTTGGAGGAATGCCGATATTACCTCATTTTAGCTCATGACCTTGAGTGTGGGGATACGTCAACCCCTTGCTCCCTGCTCGGAGATGTCAGCCGACTCCTGCAGAGCTTTACCTCTCGAATTTCCAATCGATAGTGCCATCTACCGATTGCTCGCTCCCACTCATCCACTTGATTACTCATCCACTCATCCACTTGACCACTTGATTACTTGATTACTTAACCACTGAATTACTTAACCACTTGATTACTTGATTACTTAACCACTGAATTACTGAATTCCGTACTCCTTCATCTTCGTAGCCAAGGTCTGGCGGGAGATCTGGAGGAGGCGGGCGGCCTGGCTCTGGTTGCCTCCGGAGACCTGCAGGGCGTCTTTGATCAGGCGTTGCTCCAATTTAGCGGTAGCCACCGACAAGGGAACGATAACCGGGCTGGACTCTTCCTCCTCTTCTTTCTCCGGTGTGGCCAGTTCGAATTCCTCGGGAAGGAGGATGGTCCCCGTGGATTGGGCTACGGCGCGGGCCACGGCGTTCTCCAGCTCCCGCACGTTGCCAGGCCAGGGGTGGCTCCACAGGTGCTGCAGCGCCTCCTTGGAGATCCCCTGCACTGGCTTGCCGTAGTCACGTGCGTACTTGGCCAGGAAGTAGAGGGTCAGGTCATGGATGTCCTCGCGCCGCGCGCGCAGGGGTGGGATAGCCAGGGTGAGCACGTTCAGGCGGTAGTAGAGATCCTCGCGGAAGCGCCCCTCCTTGACCATCGCCTCGATGTCCTGGTTGGTGGCGGCAATCACCCGCACATCCACTTGGATGCTCTCTTTTCCCCCCACGCGCATGAAGGTGTGGTCTTGCAGCACGCGCAGCAGTTTGGCCTGCAACGACAGCGACATATCGCCGATCTCGTCCAATAAGAGGGTTCCTCCCTGGGCGGCCTCGAACTTGCCGAGGGTACGGGCTTGGGCGCCAGTAAAAGCCCCCTTCTCGTAGCCGAACAACTCGGACTCCAATAAAGTCTCGGGGATGGCGGCGCAGTTCACCGGCAGGAACAGTTTGCCGCCGCGCTGCGATGCCCGGTGCAGGGTCCGAGCGACCAGCTCCTTGCCAGTTCCGGACTCTCCCGTCAACAGCACAGTGACCGGCGAGTCGGCGATACGGCCAATGGTCTTGATGATCTCCAGCATCTTCTCCGAACGTCCAACGATGCGTTCGCCCAGTTTCTCTTCGGAGAGGGTGGCACGCACCACATCGGCCTCCTCCTCCAGTTCGCGCAAGCTCTCCACCTTGTCGGCCAAGGCTTTGATCTCGGCGATGTCGAAGGGCTTGTTGACGTACTCGTAGGCTCCCAGGCGCATCGCCTCGAGAGCGATGTCAAAGTCGCCGAAAGCGGTGATCACCACTACCCGGGGCATTCCCGGGGATCTTAGGTCGCCCCGGCTGCGGATCTCCTCCAGTACGCCCAGCCCGTCGCGTCGCGGCATCTTGATGTCCAGAAACATCAAGTCGAAGGGGCCCGACTGCAGTTTGGCCAACGCCTCCAAACCATCCACCGCCTCCTCCAGTTGGACATGATCCTCGGCCAGGATCTCACACAAGAGGCTGCGCAAGGCCGCCTCATCATCCGCGATCAAGATGCGAAATTTCCGTTTCCCGCTCATCGTTCCCCTTTCCTGTCCTTTGGTGGTGGCATTTACGGCCAGTGCGCCAACGGCAAACGGACAGTGAAAACCGTCCCTTGCCCCAGCTCGCTAGCAAACTCAATCCGCCCGCCCAACGTCTCGACAATGCGGTAGCTGATGGCCAAACCCAAACCGGAGCCCCGGTCTTTGGTAGTGAAGAAGGGATCGAAAACCTTATCCTGCAACTCCACCGGGATACCCGTGCCGGTATCCATGACGATGGCGAGCACTTCGTCGTTCTCGCGCCGCAGCGCCACCGTCAGAGTCCCCCCCTGGGGCATGGCTTGGATGGCGTTTAAAAGCAGGTTCCAGAAAACTTGCTGCACCTGGTTCTCGTCTACTAGCACGGCAGGCGTGGGCTGGATCTGCCGCACAACCGTCACCCCCTGTTCGTGAGCTCTCGGTTCCACCAGGGTGAGGGTGTTCTCCAGGGTGCGGCGCAGCTCCAGCCGAACCATCTGCGGGGGGGAGGGGCGGGCGAAGGTCAGCAGTTGGGAGAGCAATTGGTCCAGGCGCTCGGTCTCGGCGACGATTACTTCGGCGTACTTCTCCCCTTGTTCCCGGAGCAGCTTGCGGCTAAGGAGAAGTTGGGCATAGCCCTTCACCGCAGCCAGGGGGTTGCGCACCTCATGGACAATCCCGGTGGTGAAGAGGCCCAGGGCGGCCAAGCGGTCGGCACGGCGCAGCAGCTCCTCCAGCTTGCGCTTGGTGGAGAGGTCCTCGATGGTCAGCACCTTCCCTGCTTCCTGCTGGGAGGCAGTGCGTAGGTTCACCACCGAAAGTCCCAGCTCAATCGGCTCGCCGGCAGTGGAAACCAAGACTAGGGCTTGTTCTCCGCTCTTATGCTCGCGCAGCAAGGCCACCATCTTCGTAGCTTGAGGCACTTTCGCTTGGCCTAAGGCTTCCTGGTAGTCATGCCCCAAAACGTCCTCGGCAGGGATGCGCAGCAGCTTTGCGGCGGCAGGGTTGAAGACGGTGATGATGCCTGCCTGGTCTAGCGAGACGATGCCGGTGGAGATGTTCTCCAGTACGTAGCGGGTGTAGTCACGTGCCTGTTCCAGTGCGGCGGCCAGTTTATTGACTGCCCCGCCGATCTGCCCCATCTCGCCGGAGAGGCGGGGAACGCGGGCAGAGAGGTCGCTCTCCATAGTCAACAACCCTCCCTTGATGCGCGTCACGCCGCGGGAAAGGTTAGTTCCGATCCAAAAGGCGCCCAGGATGCCGATGGCCAGGACGATGGCGATGATCTGCCAGGAGAAAGTGCGAATGACGTTCAGTTGCCGGTTGACCACCGATTGATCCTCAAAGGCATATGCCCACCCGACCACCTCATCATGATCCATCAGGTTACTGCGAGCCGCCAACGAGGTGAGAATGCTGATCCCCGTCTGTGGTCGATAAGCGATGGGAGAGCCGAACTCGTACAACCAGTAGCCGTAGAAGATGTTGGGGTAGGCTTGGCTAAGGATGGCGGTATAGCTGGAGAGCTCCGCCTCCAGGATGGTGCGGCGCGATTTGGCATCGCTGGATGCGAAATCCGGCCGCTGTTTCAGCTTGTCCATCGCCGCTTCGTATTGAAGGGCCATCTGGCGGGTGAGGCTGCTCACTTTGTCGCTTTTCTCTTGAATCAAAGCATCCTGAGCCTGCTGGGTGAGGAAGGTCCCGGCGCCCACGGTCATCACCGCGAAGAGGACGGCGACCAGGAGGACCAGTTGCAGGCGTAAAGTGAAAAAAGACTTCATAGGGAGAATTATAGACGAGGCCTGGAAAAGCGTCGCCCTTGTCATTCATGATTAAAATAGTAATATATCGATATGCGAGTCTCAGCGCGTAGTGAATACGGACTGCGAGCCATGGTCTTCCTAGCTTCCCAGTCCTCCCTGGAGCCTATTCCCCTGGAACGGATCGGCCGGGAGGGTAGGATCCCCCGGCCTTTTTTGGCTCAAATCATGCGGGGGCTGCGCCGTGCCGGTCTGGTGGCCAGCGTACGCGGCTACCGCGGAGGTTACCTGCTGACGAGGTCTAGTTCACGTATCGCCGTTCGTGAAGTGGTGGAAGCCCTGGAAGAGAACCTTTCCCTGGTCAGTTGTTTGATGACTGGACAGCCTGCGGCAGCATGTCCAGCTAGCCAATTTGATTCTTGCCTGACGCGCGTTTTCTGGCAACGTGCCCGGCAAGCGTTAACTGAAATGATGGAACAAACCACGCTGGCCGACCTGGTGCCTCACGGGGCGCCGGTCACTGCGGAAATAATTGGGGAAATAATTGGGACATAATTTGTTTTTATCCCATAAAAGTATTATGTCCCGAATTATTGGGAATTATTGGAGGGCTAATCAAAGATGAAACGCATCTATTTCGACCACGCCGCCACCACCCCGGTGCACCCCCAGGTGCTCGCGACTATGCTGCCCTATTTCAGCGAGAAGTTCGGCAATCCCTCCTCGCTGCACAGCTACGGCCAGGAAGCCGCCCAAGCCGGCGATGAAGCGCGTAAACAGCTGGCAAGCTTACTCAACGCCGACCCCAGGGAGATCATCTTCACCGGCTCGGGCACTGAGGCCGACAACTTCGCCTTAAAGGGGATCGCCCATAAACTAGGCTCCAAAAAACGTCACCTGATCACCAGCTCGATCGAGCACCATGCTGTAGAGAACAGTGCCAAGGTCCTGGAGAAGGAAGGGTTCACTACCACCTATCTGCCGGTCGACTGCGATGGCATGGTCAACCCGGAATCCCTGCGCCGGGCAATCACCCCAGAGACGGTGCTGGTTTCCATCATGCACGCTAACAACGAGGTGGGGACCATCCAGCCGATCCAAGCCCTGGCTGAAGTCGCCCACGAGCGCGACGTGCTCTTCCACACCGATGCCGTGCAGACGGTGGGGACCATCCCTGTCGATGTGAAGGCGTTGAGGGTGGACTTGCTCTCCCTTTCGGCACACAAGTTCTACGGCCCCAAGGGAGTTGGCGCCCTCTACATCCGCCGCGGAGTCGCGCTTGAGCCGCTGGTCTGCGGCGGCGGGCAAGAGCGCGGCCTGCGTGCCGGGACCACCAACGTCCCCGGCATCGTCGGCTTGGGGATGGCTGCCGAGTTGGCCCAAGCGGAGATGCCCAATCGCATGGCCCACTCTATCAAGCTGCGAGAGCGGCTGATCGAAGGCTTGAAGGGCCGCCTGGAGGACTATATCCTTACCGGACACCGCAGCCAACGGTTGCCGGGCAGCGTTTCCATCTGCGTGGATTTCATCGAGGGCGAATCAATGCTGCTGCTGATGGATCAGGAGGGTTTCGCCTGTTCCTCCGGCTCGGCCTGTACTTCGGGCAGCCTGGAGCCCTCGCACGTGCTGAAGGCGATGGGCATCGAGGTTCGGCTGGCTCAAGGTTCGCTGCGCAGCACCCTCGGCCGGGAGAACAGCGAAGAAGACGTGGACCGTTTCCTGGAGGTCCTCCCCCGCGTGGTGAAGCGATTACGGGAGATGTCGCCGTTCAAGAGGAAGTAGGGAGAGGGAGAAAGCGGAGAAAAGCGCAGCGGGACGGGCATGATATAATAACACGCTGCCGCGGGCTATTTAGTTGCCGCGGGCTATCATGTTCATGGAAAGAAGGATGAAAACAATATCACGCTGCCGCGAGCTATTTGGTTGCCGCGGGCTATTTAAGACACAGACAAGATAAATGTGGGATCGATTCACTGAAGGCGGACAGAAAGTCATTACGTGGGCGATGGAGGAAGCGCATCGCCTGGGTCATAATTATTTGGGGACGGAACACATCCTCTTGGGTATCCTCCGTGATCACAACAATCTGGCCGTGGCAACCTTGGAAAAGCTGGGTGTGGTCCCGGCCGAGCTGAAGATGCGTGTCGAAGAGTTGCTGGGCGCCTCTCACCAGGTGGAGTCTTTCTATGTCGGGGCTCAGATCGCCCTCACCCCCCGGGCCAAGCGCGTCTTGGAGCTCGCCTATGCTGAAGCCAAAGAACTGAGCCACCCCTACGTCGGTACCGAGCACCTGCTGTTGGGCTTGCTGCGCGAAGAAGAGGGGGTCGCCGCCCGCGCTTTGGTTGAGGTGGGCGTCGATCTGCCCCGCGCGCGCCAGACCGTCAGCGCCCTCTTGGCCCCCGAGCAGAAGACAAAAACCAAGAGCGCGACGCCCCAGTTGGACCAGTTCAGCCGCGATCTGACGGCAATGGCCCGGGACAACAAGCTG
>JAPLHW010000266.1 GCA_026389425.1 Coprothermobacterota bacterium | reverse complement strand
CCGATGAAAATCCTCTTCGATCAGGCGCACCTTCCAGGTGTCGTCGGGGGCGCGCAGGTTTTCGAGGTTGTTCGTGCCGTTGACGTAGATCAGGTCGAACTCGCTGTCCTTGGCTGAGTAGCCCTGCTTAGTGAACCACTCGTCCAGCACCAGGTTGTCCTGCTCCGGTTGGCCGCTAAGCTTGCGCCAGATAATCAGCGTTTTACGGCCGTCGGGCGTGACGCCAGTGAAAGTGCGGTGGGGCAACTCAACTCCATGGTAGCCACCATCAGGAGGACACAAGGCCAATGAGAGTTACGAAGCCCAACCGTGTGACACGGACCTTTACGCAACAGCTTGTAGCTGAGCCGGAGGAAGTATTCACGGTGCTGTGCCCTGTGCGCGAGACGGATTGGCTCGACGGCTGGGACCCACTCGTTGTTTTCAGCCAATCCGGCGTAGCGGAACCTGATTGTGTTTTTCTCACTGAGGCGAGACCAAGCAACGCCATTTGGTACATCACCCGGCATGAACCGAGCCATGGCTTCGTGGAGATGATTAAAATCATCCCGACCGTCACCGCATGCAAATTGACCTTTCAACTGCGCCCAGTCGGGGGTGGATCGGAGGCGACTATTACCTACGCTCATACAAGCCTGGGATCGGAAGGTGACTCATTCGTGGCGTCCTTTACGGAGGAGCATTATCGGCAATTCATGCGAGATTGGGAGGTACGGATCAATCATTACCTCTCCCACGGGAGTATCCTGCGTACAGCAGGCGGTTAACCAGCCCATCAAGCCGACACTCGCCCCTCGCATGGCTTATGGGCAGCTTGGGCGCTGGACATCACCACCGGTACCAACGGCTGCGGTGATCGCAATAGATATTGGACATTATATATAAACATAGATGTATGATAAGGATACTGATGCGGGGAAAAAAATGAGTAGTTCATATATTCTTTCCATGACCATAATCTTAATCTTTATAGTTCTGGTAGCCGGTATTGTCGGTGCGTATTTGAAATATTCAAATAAAAGAAAAGAAAATGCAGCAATTCAAAAAGGCAAAGGCTCCTCTGTTCTGGTCGTTCAGTACAAAACATCTCTACAATTTCAAAGAGGTGCCAATTGTCTGGCTGGACGGGGATATCAGGTTCAAACCACATCGGGGAGGGATCCTATATCCGTAACATATGTAAAGAGGACCATTAAACCCTCCGGAGAGGGACCGAGTCCGACTCCTTTGCTTGCAGATGAGTTAACGAAGCTGTCTGCTTTGAAGGGTTTGAACATATTGACTGAGGAAGAATTCCAAAAGGCGAAAGCCCTTTTTCTCGGCAAACCATCCGATAAGAGAGAAGAAGCCCTGATGATCCTTAAGAATCTTCACGGCCTTTATAAAGCTGGCGTCCTCTCCGAATCAGAATTCAACCTGAAGAAGTGGGACATCTTGTCGCGTAAGGTGTAAAGCCCCTTTCGCTCAGGTTTTGGCAGATTGACTAAAAACCTCGCTAGACCGCATAGGATGTCATGCTAAACCGCTGGACATGCAACAAGCGATCCCAGCCCGAGCCGTCTGATGTATATCAACCCTCCTTCGTTCGTCCGATATGCATCACGATTTCAACCGTTTTCTTTGATGTCAACAGCGATCCTGACGGATATGACCTCTCCGAGATGTGTTAACGGATGATATGTGCGATGTATAATATTTGTTGGACGTACATATGAGTTCCTCATGTCCCTTCGGGACACCCGCGCGAATGAAAAAGGCAGCTATACTCATACTTGGAACGGTTTGAGGAATCGAGGTCGGTTTCGCTTTGGTGCTACGAGCCTGAATATGAGTTGGACCCGGGCATCCTCAAGCACCCACGTTTGTCGCTCCCTTCGGGGAAGCACGCATAGGAGAAGGAATCAAGACGTAGGATGCCCCCTTGGCCGCTTCCACATCCTGCTTCAAGGAGGAAGAAATGGAAGTTGTCCACCCCAACTGCTGCGGGCTCGACGTGCATAAGAAGACCGTGGTGGCCTGCCTGATCACCACCCCGCCCGGCGGTCGTCCCTCGAAGGAGATCCGCACCTTCGGCACCATGACCGGAGACCTCCTCGACCTCAAGCGCTGGTTGGAGCAAGCCGGCTGCACGGATGCGGCCATGGAGAGCACCGGCGTCTACTGGAAGCCGATCTTCAACGTGCTGGAAGGCGCCTTCGGTCTGCTGGTGGTCAACGCCCAGCACTTGAAAGCGGTGCCCGGAAGGAAGACTGACGTCAAGGATGCCGAGTGGATCGCTGACCTCCTGCGCCACGGTCTCCTGCAGGGCAGCTTCATCCCTGCCGCCTGGCAGCGCGAGCTGCGCGACCTGACCCGTTACCGTACGACCCTGGTGGAAGAACGGGCTCGCACCATCGCCCGCCTGCAGAAGGTCCTCGAGGACACCAACCTGAAGCTCGCTTCGGTGGCCACGGACATCACCGGCAAGTCGGCCCGGGCGATGCTGGCTGCCCTGCTCCACGGCGAGAGCGACCCTGCTCGCCTGGCCGAGCTGGCTTGCGGCAGGATGCGGGAGAAGCGCTCGCAGCTGGAGAAAGCTCTCCATGGGAACCTCAAGCCTCACCATCGTTTTCTCCTGGCCGACATCCTGGAGCACCTGGACTACCTGGAGAACGCCGTTGAGCGCACCAGTCGGGAGATCGAGGAGCGGATGCGCCCTTTTGCCGAGGCGCTGGCCCGGTTGGACACCATCAAGGGGATTAGCCGCCGCATCGCCGAGATCTGGGTGGCTGAAGTGGGCCCCGAGGTGAGCCGCTTCTCCACCGTCGCGCAGCTGGCCAGTTGGGCTGGGATCTGTCCCGGGAATGCAGAAAGCGCCGGCAAACACAAGAGCGGGAAGATCCGGCGGGGCAACCCCTGGCTCATGAAAGCGCTGGTGGAGGCGGCCCATGCCGCCGGTCACAGCAAAGACAGCTATCTCTCCGCTCAATACCACCGCCTCTCCGCCCGAAGAGGGAAGAGGAGAGCGATCATCGCCGTAGCGCACAGCATCCTGGTGATCGCCTATTGCCTGTTGAAACGAAAGGACGTCTACCAGGATCTGGGCGGCAACTATTTCGACCAAAGAGACAGCCAGGCTGTCCGCAAGCGACTGGTGGGCCGCCTGGAGCAGCTCGGCTTCCAGGTTACACTGGCTCCTGCGCTACAACCGGCCTAAAAGATACAACCATTTTTCATAGGAGCATTCCAGCATGGGCCGACCAGCGACTATCTAATGATCTCCCCGAACTCAGAGCTCGTGGTGAAAGCCAAGAGTTGGAGTTTAAGCAGGAGTTCCCTCAGCAGGTAAGCGACCTAGCTAAGGAGATTGCAGCGTTTGCGACATCAAATACCGGGACAATCTTAATTGGAGTAGAGGACAATGGAGACCTTGTTGGCCTTAACGGTATGGAAGACGTGCAAGCGAGAGATAAG
>JAPLHW010000058.1 GCA_026389425.1 Coprothermobacterota bacterium | reverse complement strand
GCCGCTACAGCACGTGGGGTTGAGAATTGGTAGCTGACGAGCTGGGATGTCTCCAGGGTGAGAGCTGGGCTGGAGGTGGAGGAGTCATCGTAGAGGAAGAAATCAAGTGTGGCGGTCCCTGTTTCCCACGTGTAGGTATAAGGAGCGGCTGGAGAAAGCTCCAAGCTCTTTTTGTTGGAAATCGTCAAAGGGAGTACCTTCAACTGGCCGGCGGCCGAGGCGGTGATCTCAACAGTGTAAGAACCGGGGACATAAGGCGGGGCCGTGCTCAAGGTTAAGATGGCGACTCCCGGAAGGGTCAGGGTGTTAGGGTTGATCAAGGCGGAGATACCAGCGGGCAAGCCGTTGACAGCCATGGAAACGGAGGTTTGGCTTTCCCCCAATAGGATCACTGTCACCGAAGCAACCGAGTCAGATCCCAGTTCCACCGAGGAGGGGAGCAGCAACAGACGAAAATCTTCGCCCTCGGCCAAAGTTGAAGCCCCCCCTGCGAGGGTGAGTAGAACCAGCGCGACAAGCAGCAGGGGAAGGAGCCGGCTCATCTTAGAACTCAATCCCGGACCATGTGGCGATCCCTTGCCGCCAGCCATGCTTGCCCTCATGGATCTCCGAAACAGTGTCAGCTAACTCCACGATCTCATTCGGGGCGCCTCGCCCGGTGAGGATCAGATGTAAGCCGGGGGGTTTTTCCCAAAACAGGGCTAAGACCTCTTCTAAGGAGAGGAGACCGTACGTGATGGCCGGGAAAATCTCATCCAAGATGAGGATTTGCCAATCCGTTGAGCATAGAGATCGGCGGGCTAAACTCAAGCCATGCAGCGCTGCAGCGCGGTGCATCGGCAGATCCTCGGGGCGCTCCTTGAAGACGAATCCAGCACCCACCAGATGGATCTCCAAGTACGGATGAAGCATTGTCGCTGCCTCCATCTCACCGCTGTGCTCGGCCTTGAGAAACTGCAACACTTGGACGCGCATCCGGTGGCCGACAGCCCGCAGTGCCAGGCCAAGGGCAGCCGTGGTTTTGCCCTTGCCGTCGCCGGTGAAGACTATCAAGCGCCCTTGACGGACGATCGCGGAGCGGTCGGGCGGTCCGTGAGCTTCCTCTCTTTCGTTCATCGATCCCTTTCCGGTCGTTTCGGCCAGTGTACGCACAAAGAGGATGGGGTTCAAGTTGACTATCAGTGATTCAGTAGCTAAGTAGCCGAGTGGTTAAGTGGCTGAGTAAGATCAAGACAGACCTTGGCTAGACAGCCTACGGCAGCATGTTAACTGACTAGATCACCAAACTGGTTCCTTTTCATTTCAAGTGGGTAACCCTGCTTTAGTGAAGTCCAGCTTCCGTGTAATCATGGCGATAATGATCTTAAAGAGTCTTGTCGGTCCTGGGAGCGCCGCACCCCAGTGCGGCTCATCGCCTCATGGATCCACGGCGCCATATCGTTCCTCCACACCCTGCGATCCTCCTCACAGAAAACCCTCCTCAAGTGGTTCAATCATGACTAGACAGCCCCCAGCAGGGCGTTCTGTGACATGCTGCCGCAGGCTGTTTTGCGTCGAACCGGAGCCGCGCATCTGCCGCACAACAGGCGGCCAACATCAGCTTCCCGCAAAAACACAGGCGCCATCGCCTGCATTCCAACAGACTTCGATTCTCTGTTGCAGTTGTGTCTTGCGAGCAGCGCTGTCTTGAGCCTTTTCCTTCAGCTCCGCCTCCATCTGTTCCAATGGAGATTGCTGCAGGGAAGACACTGCCGCTGGTTGATATGCTGCCGCAGGCTGTTCCGAGCTGAATAGCCCCCGGCAGGGCGTTCTGTGTCGAAGTGGGGC
>JAPLHW010000199.1 GCA_026389425.1 Coprothermobacterota bacterium | reverse complement strand
AGAGCAGTTGCGTCAAGCTATCAATGTGGCCGGAAGTCTGCCGGAGGGCTTGGCGCGGCTGGATGCGCTGGCTGAGGAAGTTTGCCGCGATGCCAGTGGCCGCTTCCAGTTGTTGCTGCAGTTTTGGGCCCAGGCCATGCGCGATCCCAAGGTCTGGGCTGCCTCGATCGGCTACTTTCACCGCTTCCTGGACCTCTTCGCCGGCTTTATTGAAAAGGGTGTCCAGGAAGGATTCCTGAGGCCGGTGGAATCCAGATCCACCGCCCGAGTCGCGATCGGGCTGGGGATGGGGCTGTTGCTGCAGGTCTTGCTGGATACTCAGCAGGCCGATTGGCCGGCTGTGCTGCGGTACGCTATGCGCCTGCTGTTGGAGGGAATCCAGCGAGAAGCGCCTCTGGAAACTCATGGGCCTGGGTAAACAAGGCCGGGTACCGCAGGCGACCTTCTGTTTGATACAATAAGGGTATGATCGACGGAGCGCAGGCTTGGATGGAGAAGGTGAGACGAACCGTGCTGGCTGCCCTGCGGGGGCAGAATGTGCGGGTTTTCCTCTTTGGCTCGCGCGCCCGAGGAGACCATTCCCCCGCCTCTGACGTAGATATCGGCATCCTCCCCGCCGATCCCACTCTTCCCTTGCGACTGGCTCCCCTGCGCGTGCAACTGGAGGAGATGCCCATCCCCTACGTGATAGAACTGGTCAACCTGGTTGAAGTCTCCCCGGCTTTTCGGGAGAAGGTCTTGCAAGAGGGGATCTTATGGCAGAACTGAGCCTCAGGCTGGAGGAAGCGAGCAAGGCGGTGGCCACTTTGGCAGAGATCGTCGAAATGGAGTTCTCCATAATCATCCGCGACGCCACTATCCAACGTTTCGAGTACAGCTTCGAGGCGACCTGGAAAGCGTTGCGCGAGCATCTCAAGGAGAGGGAGGGAATCCTCTGCAATTCACCGAAATCCTGTTTTCGGGAAGCTCTCCGTCTTGGCCTACTGACAGAGGAGGAGACAGCCCGCTGCCTAGAGATGACCGACCGGCGCAACGACACCACACATACCTATCGGGAAGAGATCGCCCAGGCTATCTACCGGGAGATCCCGTCCTTCCTGGGTCTTCTTCAAATTCTAATCGCCGGCATGGAGGAGCGGGCGGACTAATCTCACTCCACTCCTCTCGGCGGGGGACTCGTCCGGCTGCCGGATCCCTTTGCCCAGGCTTTCCTAGCCTGCGTCACAGAACATCCGAAGCAGCATGTCTTATGCTGAGATATTCTCCTCTTGAGGTGCAAAATGATGAGAACAAGCGGGCTATTGGCGATGGTGTTGTGTATCGCCATAATGGGGGTGACGGCTTGCGTCGGGCCGCAACCAAGCGAGCGTTTCGCCCCCAAGGTGATGGTGCTATGCACCTTCGAGATCCTCAAGGACACCGGTGACCAGCCGGGCGAGTTCCAGTTCTGGGTGGAGCGGGAAAACTTGACCCGCAGCCTCACCGTGCCGGGCCTTGACAGGCCGCTTCGTTTCAATGAGGAGGGCCTCTTCGCTGCAGTCATCGGAACCACCGGCCGCAGCGACGTGCAGTTGGAATCTCTGATTGAGGACTCACGCTTCGACTTCTCCCAAACTTATTGGCTGATGGCCGGGATCGCCGGGGTGGACCCGGAGGACGCCAGCATCGGCAGCGCC
>JAPLHW010000076.1 GCA_026389425.1 Coprothermobacterota bacterium | reverse complement strand
TCCAGGGCCTTGGTCTTGGAACCGCCCTTGGCCAGGCACTTGGTGATGGCCGAGGTGAGGGTGGTCTTGCCATGGTCAATGTGGCCAATGGTGCCCACGTTGATGTGGGGTTTGGTGCGTTCAAACTTTTGCTTCGCCATTTCCTTTTGCTTCACTCCCTCTGTCGTTTTCGGCAGGTGCTGCTGCGCTAAAATAGTTTCTGGAGCCCAGACCCAGATTTGAACTGGGGACCTTATCCTTACCAAGGATACGCTCTACCGACTGAGCTATCTGGGCTCTTCATTCGTTTGGAGCGGGAAACGGGGCTCGAACCCGTGACCACCAGCTTGGAAGGCTAGTGCTCTACCAACTGAGCTATTCCCGCATCAAACCGAGTCATTATATAGAGTTTTACGACTGGTGGCGAGGGAGGGATTCGAACCCCCGAAGGCATTACACCAGCTGATCTACAGTCAGACCCCTTTGGCCGCTTGGGTACCTCGCCACGAAGTTGGATTATAGCAAGGCCATCGCGGGTGGCGCAAGGATCGAGGCACCCGGCTGGGACGACCCCGGGTACCCATCGATATGTTCCCCCCCACCTCAAGGCTCTCGCTTGGAGAGCAGGCGATGGGTACAATAGGGACTGCGATTTCACCTTCATGAAGGAGAGCATCATCGATGAGAAACTATGCTGCTGTTGGTCTGCAAGTGGCCGATATCTTTTTGCCCAAGGCCGGGACAGATTTACTGAAATGGGCCGTGATCGCCTGCGACCAGTTCACCTCCGAACCGGAATATTGGGAAGAGGTGCGCTGCCTGGTGGGCGACGCTCCCTCCACCTTTCACCTGATCCTGCCCGAGGTCTTCCTCGGCAGCTCCGAGGAGGCGGCCCGAGTGGAGAGTACCCGCCGGGTCATGCGCCGTTATCTGAGCGAGGATCTCTTCACTCCCCACGAGGGGATGATCTACCTGGAGCGAACCACCAACGGCTGCACCCGCCACGGCCTGATGATCGCCCTCGACCTGGAGCGATACGACTATAACCAAGGATCTCAGACGCTGATCCGCTCCACCGAGGGAACCATCCTGGACCGTCTCCCGCCGCGCATCCGCATCCGCAGCGGGGCGTCGCTGGAATTGCCGCACATTCTGGTATTAATCGACGACCCGGAGGGGACGGTGATCGAGCCGTTGACCGCCCAAATCGATCGGCTGGAGAAGTTGTATGACTTCGAATTGATGTTGGGCAGCGGGCACCTGAAGGGATACCGCTCGACCGATCCCGCCCTGGAGAGACAGGCGGTTGCTGCCCTCGAGCGTTTGGCCAACCCGGTACGATTCCAAAGCAGATACTGCGTGGGGCCGGAAAAAGGGGTACTGCTGTACGCGATGGGTGACGGCAACCACTCCCTGGCCACCGCCAAAGCTATCTGGGAACAACAGAAGGCGATCGTGGGGATGGATCACCCTTCTCGTTATGCCCTGATCGAACTGGAGAACGTGCACGACGCCGGGCTGGCTTTCGAGCCCATCCACCGCGTCCTCTTCGGGTTGCGGGAAGACCTCGGGGCGGCGATGACGCGAGCCTTCGGTGACCGACTGCGACTGACCCACTGCAGTGGCCAGGAGGAGATGATCGCCGCGGTGCGCGGCCAAGCCGGAGGACCTCCGGTCACCCCGGAGCAAATCTTCGGACTGGTCACACCGGCTGGATTTCAACTGGCGACCCTCAGCCGGCCCACCTTCAACCTGGCGGTGGGTAACGTGCAAGCTTTCCTCGACCCCTGGCTTAAGGAAGGCGGGGCGGAGAAGATCGACTATGTACACGGCGAGGAGGTGGTCTGCAAGCTAGGCCGCCAAGCCGGCCAAGCTGCTGTCTACCTACCGGCAATGGCCAAGACCGACCTCTTCAAGACCGTGATCGTGGACGGGGCTCTGCCGCGCAAGACCTTCTCGATGGGCGAGGCCAAGGAAAAGCGATTCTACATGGAGTGCCGAAAGATCGCCTGAGTGGCTGACCTCTTCCATCCGAAGGTTGCTTTGGCGAGACGTATCGTCCCGAAGGACTTAAGAAGGTCCGGGTCCAGCTAGCTACCGCCTTTGCCGCGAATCCCTCGGTAAACCGGCAAGACCAAGAGGAGGGTATTCCCGCCCGATGAGTCCCCAGAACTGACGGCCCGGAGCCGGTCGATTTGATTCGCCAACCGAGGGCCGGTTATTCCCGACGCAGAAGAAGAAAAAAGATCTGGCGGCCGCCGGCCAACCCGTCAGAATTACGCTACACCGGTCGGCAGAGATTCATGTCAGTGCAGTAATCGAAGAAGGGTGTGGTGCGCCCATCCGGGAGCTGGAAGGCCAGAAGATCATTGTACCAATCGTGGATATCCCTCTTCGGGCAAGGGGTCGCCTGCCTGCGCCACGCGCGACTCGGCAGGCAGGCAAAAAACCTGCTACCGGGTTGAGGAGATACGAAGGTACGATCTCGAACAAGGAAACCAATTGGCGCACAGGAGGGCGGTATCGATCTTGGATTTGAGCCTTGAAGATCCGGGGAAAAGGTGAAGATGATTGCCTCAGTCGTTACCCGGGAAGGGAAAGGATTGCCCCTTAGTCTCTGACTTGTCCTAGAATCAGGGTACCTACCCGCCGAGCAACTTGGTTTGGGATCAGTCGGTGGCCTGTCGGCTTGAGAAAGAAGAGAAGGGAGTGTTTGTCATGTCAACGGAATTGGTAGATTCAGCGATCCTGATCGTTCAACTGAAAATCGCGCTGCTCGAAAGCAAGCCCAGCATCTGGCGGCGGGTGATGGTGTCGGGCCAATTCAGCCTGTACAAGCTTCATAAGGTGATTCAGGCCGCGATGGGCTGGACCGACGCCCACTTGCACCAATTCAACATCGATGGGTTGTCTTACAGCATTCCTAGCTCGGAAGACTGGCAGCCAGTGATCGACGAACGCCGCCACAAGGTCATCCAAATCGCCTCCCGCGAGAAACGAAAATTCGTCTACGAATACGATTTCGGGGATGGCTGGATTCACAACATCACGGTAGAGAAGATCACGCCACCCGAGGCGGGCGTCAAGTATCCCGTGTGTATCGGGGGAAAACGAGCCTGTCCTCCCGAGGATGTCGGTGGAGTTTGGGGGTACAGCGAGTTTCTGGCGGCGATCGGTGATCCCAGCCACGAGGAACATGATTCCTACTTGACATGGATCGGCGGAGAATTCGATCCTGAGGAATTCGTTCTGGAGGAAACCAACCGGGTGCTGCAGCGGGTGAGATAGAGCGAGCAGAAACCCTCTCCAGCTCCGCCGCGAGGGGCGACGGGCATTGAGAACGGATAGCTAAACTGGTTCGTAGCGTTCGCGCAAGCCTGGGAAATGGAGGTACAGATTCTGGTTGGTGACAACGCCACCGCGGTCGCGCAAAGATATACCGAACCAGCAAGGGTATCGCTGGCTATCACGAAGAGGCGGGTTGGGGATTTCCGGTCGCCCCGGAGGCATCAGTGAACGAATCATGGTTGTCGCGGATGGGAGACAATCCTTGGAGCCGACGGAGGGATTTGAACCCCCGACCCGCTGATTACGATTCAGCAGCTCTACCGCTGAGCTACGTCGGCTCAAAGCTTCCTGCTTTCGCTACCGCGATCATAACATACCCCCCAGCAGCCCTTCCAACCCAGGTTTACGAGGAGGCAGGGTGGGACACTGCCGGACCGGTTGGGGCGGTGGCACAGAGCAGGTAGAATAGGGGCATGGATATCGGGCAGATACTTACGGTAGTAGTCATCGTGGCGGTCCTCTTCCTGGGCTACGGCTTCTTCACCCGTTACTCCCGGGCCAAGGCGCGACAGTCTCGCGACCCCACCCACCTGGTGACCAAGATCTACACCGATCTCTCTCAGTTCGACTACGAAGCGCCAAAGATGCTGGAGGGGGGGTATGTGATCACCTACGTCGGCTCTGGGAAGCGCTACTTCCCCACCGAGGGGCTCAGCCTGGAGCAAGTCCGCGACGGCCCTTTGCGTATGATCTGCGCGGACGGGGAAACCGCCTTCCTAGTAAACTACTCGCGTTAGGCCGAGGGTGTTCCTCCAGCGATCCCCCTACCCTACCTCACCGCCTGCCGCGACGTGCGCGTCACCACAGGCAGGCAAACCATTGGCAGTGAGTGGATGCCGTTCCTGGGGGAGAGGTCGGAAAATAAAAAGTGAACGCCTGCGGAAAGACTGGAAGGGAACGAATGGAGCGGGAGACGGGATTCGAACCCGTGACCCCAACCTTGGCAAGGTTGTGCTCTACCAACTGAGCTACTCCCGCTCGTTGCGCATTCTAGGGCAAGTTCCGCCTTCTGTCGATGGTGGGCGGAACAGGATTCGAACCTGTGACCCCTTGCGTGTGAAGCAAGTGCTCTACCGCTGAGCCATCCGCCCGACCAGCGGCTATCCTAGCAGATCATCCCCCTTGAATTCAAGCGGATTCCCCGTTAGTCTTAGGGAAAGAACCCAGCTGCTCCGTCGATGGTTGAGGACACGCGGGCAATGTATAATCATAAAATGTGCGGGAATCATTTTCAAACAATGAAATGTAGAGGAGGTTCAAGAGTGCGGAAGAAACCGCTCTCGGGGGGATCGGAAGGCGGAAGTGCTCGTCTACCAAGTAACACTATTGTAAACACCAAAAACTATTAGGAGGATGTGCATGGCCAACAAACTCTTTATCCCCGGACCCACTGAGGTCCGTAAGGAAGTGTTGGAAGCACTGGCAACACCCCAAATCGGGCACCGCACGGAAGCGTTTAAAAAGCTCTTCGGCGGTTTGAAACCTGGCCTTCAGGCCATCTTCTTCACCAATAACGACGTGCTCATCTCGACCTCCTCCGGCTCCGGCTTCTGGGAAGTCTCCATCCGCTGCTGCGTCAACAAGAGAATGCTGGTCGCCACCAATGGCGCCTTTTCCAAGAAGTACGCCGATGTGGGAGAAGCCTGTGCCCGCGAAGTGGAGCGCATCAAGTACGACTACGGCAAGGCGGTAAAGCCCGAGGATGTGGACAAAGCTCTTGCCAAGGGCGGCTTCGAGGCCTTCGGCATGGCTCACAACGAGACCTCCACCGGTGTTACCTCGAACATGGAGGAGATCGCTGAAGTAATGAAGAAGTACCCAGACGTACTCTGGTTTGTGGACGCTGTCTCCTCCTTAGGGGGGATCAAGCTGGAAGTGGATAAGCTGGGCATCGATATCTGCTTCACCTCCTCGCAGAAAGCCTTCGCCATGCCGCCCGGCCTCTCCATGGCCTCGGTCAGCCCGCGCTGTTACGAGAAGGCCAAAGAAGTCCCGGGCAAGGGATATTACTTCAACATCCTCGACCTAAAGAAGGAGTACGACACCGACCAGACCCCCTATACTCCCTCCATCCCCCACCTCTACGCCTTAGAGAAGCAACTCGGGCGGATCATGGAAGAGGGCATCGAGAACCGTTTCCGCCGTCACGCCGAGATGGCCGAGTACACCCGCGGTTGGGCAGCTAAACACGGGATGCTCCTCTTCTCCGAGGAGGGCTACCATTCCAACACAGTGACCTGCCTGCTGAACACCCGCAATCTGGACATGAAGAAGATCAAGAAGGAGATGTCCGCCCAGGGCTACTCTATCGACACTGGTTACGGGAAGCTGAACGAGAAGCTGGAGGCTGAGGGCAAGCCCACCACCTTCCGCATCGCCCACATGGGTGACTTAACCCTGGCCGAGATCAAGGAGCTGACCGCTGCCTTAGATCCGTACATGGGAGGGTAGGAAAATGAAGGTATTGATTCCCGACAAGATCAACGCGAAAGTAATTGAGATCCTGCAGAAGGCGGGGCTGGAGGTGGACAGCAAGCCCGGCATCAGCGTGGAGGATTGCATCGAGATCGTCGGCGAGGCCGACGCCATGATCGTGCGCAGCGGCATCAAGGTCACCCCGGAGATGCTGACTGCCGCCAAGAAGCTGAAGCTGGTAGTGCGCGCCGGTGTCGGGTACGACAACATCGACACCGAGGCAGCCGCCAAACTGGGTATCGTCGTGGAGAACACTCCCTTCGGCAACACCAACGCCGCCGCCGAGCATACCCTGGCTCTCATGTTCCTACTTTCCAAGAAGATCCTCCCCGGCCAAGCTGAGCTGAAGGCCGGCACCTGGAACCGCAAGCTGGAAGCGACCGAGTTGAAGGGGAAGACCCTAGGCCTGGTGGGTTTGGGCAATGTTGGCAAGAAAGTAGCCAAGGTGGCATTGGCTCTGGAAATGACCGTGCTGGGCGCCGACCCCTTTGTCAACGCCGAGGGGATGAAAGCGCTAGGCGTGCATAAATCCGACCTGGAGGAGATCCTGGCCAAGGCCGACTACATCTCCTTCCACCTCCCCCTCACCAAGGAGACCCGCGACATGATCAGCACCGCTGAGTTCGCCAAGATGAAGGACGGGGTCCGTATCCTGAACGTAGCCCGCGGCGGGGTGGTCAACGAAGACGCACTGGAAGAGGTCATCAAATCCGGCAAAGTGGCTGGCGCCGCCCTGGACGTCTACTCCCAGGAGCCACCTGCCTGCCGCACGTTGATCGAGCTGGACCAGGTGATCTGCACGCCACACCAGGGCGCCTCCACCAAGGAGGCCCAGATCAACGTGGGCATTGACGCCGCCAACCAAGTCATCGCTGCTCTTTTCCACGGGAAGATCGAAGCCTGCGTGAACGGTGTTACCAAACTCCGCAGCTAACCTCAGCAAATCGCCGCCGCTCCTGCACCACGGCGCAGCGAAAGGATGTATCACAAGAGGAGCCCCGGCTGGGGCTCCTCTTTTCTTTAATGGTTCGGTGAGAATAGTCAGCGACCCTCCTACTGAATCCTTCAGGTCAGGAGTGCCAAGGTCCGTTCGATGCGCACCAAGGCTTCCTCCAGGTTGGGGGTAGAATTGGCAGAGGAGAGACGCAGGTAGCCTTCTCCCTGCTCGCCGAAGGACTTCCCAGCCAGGGTAGCCACCCCACCTTGCTCTAACAGCAGGTTAGCGATCTCCCCAGAAGACCGGCCGAAAGACTTCACGTTCGGGAAAGCATAGAAAGCCCCCACAGGCAGGCGGCAACTGACTCCCGGGATGCGGTTCA
>JAPLHW010000243.1 GCA_026389425.1 Coprothermobacterota bacterium | reverse complement strand
CAGCCTCCTGGGGTATACCAACGCCGGGAAATCCTCCCTCTTTCAGGCCTTAACAGGCAGCGAGACGTTCGTCTCTTCCAGGCTCTTCTCCACCCTAGACCCCAAGGTCCGCTTACTCAAGGGAACAGCCGATGTCCTCCTCTCCGATACCGTCGGCTTGATCCGTAAGATTCCCCACCATCTTTTTACGGCTTTTCGCGCTACCTTGGAAGAGTCTCAGGACGCCGATTTGATTTGGCTGGTGGTGGACGGTTCAGACCCCAAAGCGCTGGAGCATATCGCCGTGGCTCGAGAGGTGATAGCCACCCTCGGCTTGCACGATCGACCTCTCTGGACTCTTGTCAACAAGCTGGACTTAACCGAACATGCTGCCGCAGGCAATGCGCCCTGGCTGACGCTTCTCCTTCGAGCCAATACCCCTTCCCTGGCCGTCTCCGCCACACGGGGCGACCACCTCGAAGAGCTTTCCGCTCTTGTGCTGGTGGAACGTGATCGCCAAAGAAAGGAACGATCGGAGAAAACGCTGGAAATCTCTGAGCGGGATGCTTGATAAAAGTTTGACCCGGTTGGCTGAAAAGGCAGAGGCCGAGTCACAGGAAGAGTTTCGCCGGCTGGAAGGCCATCGCCGCGTGGTGTTCACCCGAGTCCTTCAGGCATTTCACCAGGCTGGCGTCGACGAAGCGCATCTTAAGGGTTCCTCCGGTTATGGCATCGGTGATTTTGGCCGGCAAGCGCTGGAGAACGTTTTTGCCCTAGCGATGGAAGCGGAGGATGCCTTGGTGCGTAGCCAATTCGTTTCTGGAACCCATGTCCTGGCTTGCGCCCTGCGCGCGTTGCTGGAGCCGGGAAAGCGGGTTGTTTGCTGGTATGGGGAGCCCTACGAATCTTTGCGACCGACTTTCTCCTGGCTTGCCAATAAAGGAGTAGAGGTTATCATCGGTAAAACTAGCCTTGGCTCAATTCCTCCAGCCGATCTCTATTTTCTTCAGCGTTCTCGAGGCTACCGAATCCATCCCGGCCCGACCGAGGAAGAGTTTCGTCGAGATCTTGGCAATCTGCGGGAACGGATGCCCAAGGCTTGCCTGTTGGTCGACAATTGCTACGGAGAGTTCGTCCGTCCGCACGAGCCAACCGCTTACGGAGCCGATTTGCTGTGCGGCTCGCTGATCAAGAACCCTGGTGGCGGTTTAGCGCTCTCCGGTGGGTATCTGGCGGGGAGCATGGAAAGCGTGGCGCGAGTGGCTGAGCAGCTCTACGCACCCGGGTTGGGGAAAGAGTTGGGGGCTACTGAAGGTTTCCTCCGTCCAATATTCCAGGGCATTTTCCTGGCGCCTCTGGTGGTCTGTGAAGCATTAAAGGGATCAGTTTTCGCTTCTCGTTTCTTCGCCAGCCTGGGCTTTCAAGTTTCACCTCAAGCAACGGAAGAGCGCAATGACTCTATTCAGACAATCTTGCTGGGTACCCGCCAGCGCCTTCTGGCTTTCGCTCGCGGGATTCAGCGGGCTGGACCGGTGGATTCCAGGGCAGTCCCTGTT
This sequence comes from Coprothermobacterota bacterium, assembly GCA_026389425.1. GTDB lineage: Bacteria > Caldisericota > JANLFM01 > JANLFM01 > JANLFM01 > JAPLHV01. The sequence goes on along the minus strand of JAPLHW010000243.1, from coordinate 6,291 downwards.
CCCTCTATTATGCCGGGATACATCGATCCGATCGTTATGGCCGCTGGGACCTTCATCAGCGGTGCAACCTCGGAGCTAAGCTGCGATGCCCCAATGGTTCCTCCTTACGCTGTCTATTTGCAGGGGGGTTTGGGCTTCGACCACGTCTACCTTGGCGCTTTGGAAGCGGCACAGTCAATGCAGGAGCAAGGGTTGCTGCCGTAGGATTGTGCACGATCCAGTAGGGGCGACGCATGCGTCCCCTTTGCCATTACGACGATAGGATACAACGATCAGTTGTCAAGAGCCCTCAGTCCTCAACCCTGATCAAGGCCTCTTATCGCTTCTAACGGTTTTCCGGCCTGATCGTTCGGATGCTCATCATAGCGGCCCCCAAAACACCGGCTCGGTTTCCCAGGCCGGAAGGTACTACTTCAACTTGTCGTAACGGGTAATCCATGGTGTGCAGGGTCAAGGTATCTTGGATCTTCTCCCACATCAAATCGAGGGCGGCGGACATCCCGCCTCCGATGATGATCCGCTGCGGATTCAGCAGCCCAACCAAGTACGAAAGAGCGAGGCCGGTGTAAAAAGCTGAAACCTCAAAGACTTCAATAGCCAACCGGTCTCCCTCCCGCGCTGCTTCGGCGATTTTTACGGCGTCGATTTCCTCGGAAGGGAGAATGGACAATTTCGAGTGGCGGCCTCTTCCTAAGGCATATAGGAAAGACCGTCGGATGGCTGTGCCCGAGGCCAACGCCTCATAACAACCTTGCTTGCCGCAGCCGCATTGCGGCCCGAAACGTTCCAGGGTCAGATGGCCGATCTCCCCAGCAGCATTCCCGACCCCACGCAGCAGCTTGCCCTCATGCACAATGGTTCCGCCGATGCCGGTCCCCAAGGTCACCAGGACAAAGTCTTGCACTCTCATCCCTTGCCCAAAATAAAGCTCCCCAAGGGCGGCCACCTTGACATCGTTTTCGATCCGGGTGGGGATGCCGTAGCGCCCTTCCACCACTCTACCGAGAGGGTAGTTGCGCAAGAAGGCGATGTTCGGTGCGACCGCTGCGATCTGAAGAATGGGGTCTACCGGCCCGGCGCAGCCGATCCCGATCGAGGTGGCTCCCCCCGCGTTTAGCAGGGTGTCGATGACGGTAAAAAGGTTCCCCAGCACCTCTTCCTCGCACGAGCCATTGCCAGTGGCCACATTAGCCTCAGCTAAGACTCGCCCCTCTTCGTCCATACAGATCCCTTTAATCTTGGTACCGCCAACGTCGATCCCCAGTCCGACCAGACTCATGCCCGCACCCTCTCCTTCAAGCGATAGATGATGGCCACTTCACACAGCGTACAACCTCGAGCCAAAGCCTCGCAGAGGGAGAAGTCGCCGATTAGTCGGACCCAAGAGAAGAACCCGGGCGCGAGTAGGGATCTGTTGCCTCCAAAACCGACATCACTTCCGCCTTGTCGCGGGAATGACTCGCCAGAAACCGGAGTGCGCTCGTTACGATGGTCAGCCAATCCGTCGATCCTCCGAAATCTTTATTTTCGATTCCATGTTCCAGGTTCTCCCGGCAGCGATGGCGCTAGTGTATCAAATGCGCCTCCTTGAGGAGAGAGACTGGGAATCCATGGGAAAATCCAGGAGTGTATAGGTTAGTTGGTGGCGCGAGCCAATACCAGGAAAGCTTGCAAGGCGCGGAAGGTTTCCGCCATATCCTCTCCCTGGAAGAACAGCCGGCGGCCGTCAAGACGCTTCGAGCCGGGAAGGAGTTCGGCGAAATCGGCCTTGCTCGATTGGGAAAAGACGATCTCCAGTTGAATTGGCGGAGTCAGGCAATAGGGGTGGAAACGAACCGCTCCTTCTACTGCGCGCCGCGCCTTCTGCTGAATCTCTTCACGAACCAGTTGCGGGTGGCGGCAGATGGCGGCGAAGCGGCCAATGGCTCGTTTCGTGGCTACCGTCTCTATATCAGGAAGGAGGGCATGGGCTTGCCCAACCGTTTCCTCGTCTCCCGAGACCAGGGCTACCGGTACCCCATAGAATCCGCAAAGGGCGGCATTGATCCCCGTTTCACTCATCGCTTGCCCGTTGAGGGAGACGGAGAAGACTGAACTGGACGAGTAGGAGTGGTCGCAAATGGCTCGGTTGCTTCCCACAGCCCCATGGTATCCGAGGAAGAAAGCCAGGTCGAATCCGGATTCCACACCCTGGACCATGGAAAATGGCTTGGTGTTGCCGGAAAGAAGCAAAGCGCGGGGGTTCAGTTCCTCGATGGGCAGGTTGCGCATCGAAGCGTGCGAGTCGTTGACCAGGATCTCAGCGGCGCCTCCCAAGAGGGCGCCCTCGATCGCCGCGTTCACTTCCCGCACCATCAAAATGGCGCTGCGGGCATATTCCGGGTGAGAATCGGTGACTTGCTCCCAAGAAACGATCCCAGAGATTCCTTCCATGTCGGCGGAGATGTAGACCTTCATTGAGTTCCGCCTATCCCCACAGCAGCATGATCAGCGCAAAGAGGCCGAAAGCCCAGCAGTAGGCGCTGAACCAGAGCAACCGGTTTTTCTTCAGGAAGCGCAGGAAGAAATGGATGCAGAGGAAGCCCACGCCGAAGGAGACGACAATCCCGAGAAGCATCAGCCAGATGGAGAGATCACCCAATGGGACTGTAACGATCTCTAATAAAAAAGCCCCTAAAAGAGCTGGAATCGCCAGGAGAAAGGCAAAGCGCGCTGCGTCTTCCCGTTTCAGTCCGAAGAACATGCCAGTGGACAAAGTTGTCCCGGAACGAGAGATGCCGGGAAGCAAGGCGATTGCCTGGGAGATGCCGATGACTAAGGCGCTGCCGCTGTTCAATTGGCCGATGGCTTTTCGAGGTGTGGCGAAGATGTCCGCCAATGCCATGTACGTTCCTGTTACCAAAAGGAAGATGGCGGAGGGAATGGCCGAAGCGAAAGTGGCTTCGATGTTCTTCTTGAAGATCAGGGCCACCACAACCACTGGAATGGTGCCCAAAATGATCCACCAAACCAGCCGCACATAGGTTTTCTCTTCCTCGCTGTAGGTGTGGCGTCTGTTCAGGGAGAAGAAAAATGCTTTCAGGAGAAGGATGATGTCCTTCCTAAAATAGACGAGTAAAGCCAAGAGTGTTCCGAAATGCAAGGCTACATCGAGTGTCACTGGCGCGTGCTGCCACCCCAGCAAGGCCGGGACGAGCACCAGATGGGCGGAGGAAGATACGGGAAGAAATTCGGTCAGACCCTGAGGTTTTCTTGGCCGGGGGCGCCTTGACGACCGCTTGGCTGGAAACGTTCTTACTGGGGCGAGGTTTGGAAGGGGTACTTGTTTTGCGACGCACCGCCTTCCGTTTTGGCGGGGCCAAGGTTGCGCTCTTGCCCTCCTCGCCGGTTGCTTTTTCCTTCTCCTTACGAATATAGCCGGGACGATCGTTGAGGAACTCAAAGATCACCTTTTCTCCCTGCAGCACCAAGATGGCACGGAAGGGTTTCCCGGCGCGCGAACGGAAACCGAAAAGCGGGCCGACGCGCCCTTTGCTCAGCAATTCAGTGGCTTGTCCTCGGGTCAGGGTCTTTCCTGCGATCCGTTTCCAGATGGCAAACTTGCACCCTTGCTCTTTCCAGTTGGAACAGGAGTAGGCCATCTTCGTCTCCCGGATCTCCCCGGCGCACAGAGGGCAATTCCCCAGCGGCTCGTTGACCGTGGCGCGGAAGGCTTCCACCTCCTTGGCTTCTTTCACTTTCTCCACCACTTCTCGGGTTAAGCGAACGATCTCCTCCATGAAGTGCGAAGAGGGTGTCTGGCCCTTTTCTATCTGCAACAACTGGTGCTCCCAATTCCCAGTCAATTCGGGAGAGGCCAACTCAGGGATTTGGATCTTCTCGATCACCCGGATCAACTCGATCCCTTTCGTCGTCGGGATGATGGCTTTATTCTCGCGCTGAACGAATTCCACATCGATCAGACGCTCGATGATCGCCGCTCGGGTGGCGGAGGTTCCCAACCCCCGTTCCTTCATCGCCTCCCGCAATTCCTCATCATCAAGGAGCTTACCCGCTCCCTCCATGGCTGACAACAGGGTGGCATCGTTGTAACGGGGTGGAGGGGCCGTCTGTTTTTCTTCCAATTGGGTCTCAACCACCTGCACTACTTCTCCTTCTAAGAGATCAGGCAGCAATTCTTCCCGGTTCGGTCGTTCATAGACTTTCAGCCAGCCGATATCTTTCAACTTGCGCCCCTCGGTGCGGAACTTCTCCCCCTCCACTTCGGTCAGCAAACGAGTGTTCTCCCAACGGGCAGCCGGGTAGAAAGCAGCCAGGAAACGGCGCACGATCAAATCGTAGATTCGCATTTCTTCCGGTTTCAAGCCGGTTTGTTTCGGTTTAGAGAGGGTGGGGATGATAGCGTGGTGATCGGTGATGCGAGCATCGTCCACCAACCGCTTCCCGATCGGCAACTTCCCGAGGGAGAGCAGCTCTCGCGCGAACTCTTCCCACTCTCCGCAGGCAAGGTTGGAGATCACGCCTGGCAATTGTGGAATCATGTCTGAGCTAAGATAATGACAATCGGTGCGCGGGTAGGTGATCAACTTGTGCTTCTCGTAAAGGCTCTGAGCGATATCCAAGGTTCGCTTCGCGAAGTAGCCGAAGCGGCGGTTTGCTTCCCGCTGCAATTCGGCCAGGTCGAAGAGTAGGGGAGGCAGTTGGATGCTCTCCTTGCGTTCTAAGGAGGTGATCAACCCCGGCTTATCCCTCACCTTGATTTCTAGATCTGCTCCCTCTTGGCGGAGAGTGAAACAATCGCTGCCTCGTGTGAACCATTTGCCATGGTATCGGCCGTCTGCCGCAGCAAAGGTAGCGAAGAGCTCGAAGTAGGTTTCTGGGAGAAAAGCTTGAATCTCCAACTCTCGATGGACGAGGATGGCCAGGGTTGGCGTCTGAACGCGCCCCACCGACAGAAGCATGCCGAAACGGCGGGTAAAGGCGCGAGTCGCGTTGATCCCCACCAGCCAATCCGACTCTGAGCGGCATTTTGCTGATTCAGCTAAGAGTTCCATCTCTGCTCCAGGTCGCAGCTGCTGGAATCCGGTGCGAATGGCCGTGTCAGTCATGGAAGAAAGCCATAGGCGGCGGATCGGTTTCTGACACCCAGCCTCTTCATAGATGTAGCGGAAGATCAATTCCCCTTCCCGTCCCGCATCGCAAGCGTTGATCACTTCGCTCACTTCTTTCCGCTTCAATAGGCTGGCGATCGCTTTGAAGCGGGATGCGGTCTTGGGGATGACTTTCAATTGGAATCGCTCGGGGATAATCGGCAACCGCTCTAACAACCAGAATCGGTACTTTTTGTCATAGTCGTCCGGCTCTGCCAAGGTGACCAGGTGCCCAACCGCCCAAGTGATGATGGCTTTCTCGGACTCCAGGCAGTCATCCCTTTTGCTGAATCCTCCCATGCTCTTGGCGATGTCCCGAGCGACGCTCGGCTTTTCAGTGATAATTAGCGCTTTCCCGTTTGGCATCGGCGGCATTGTAGGGGATGGCGGATCATTGCACAAGCAGGAGTCCTTTTGCTAGGATAATTGTGTGTGTAACTGAATTTAATAGGAGGTTAGCCGAATGGCCAAAGACGATTTCAAGGAGGGGATCGAGAAGAGCAAAACAGCGGTCATGGAGGGGTTGGAGAAAGGAAAAGCGCTCGTTACGGAAAGCATAGAAAAGACAAAGACCTTGTTGGATGAGAAGAAGAAGACCGAGCTGAAGGAAGGATGAGCGCGACGGAGAAAAGGGGACAGATTTATTTATTGATCCGCAGATCGCTCCAACACGGGCAGTTGACTAGCAGCCCGGACTAAGCCCTTCGCTTCGCTTAAGGGTATACTCCGCGGCGAAGGTTTGGATCTTGCGGGAAAATAAATCTGTCCCCTTTTTTGAAAAACCTTGGTGAAGTGGTATATTGCTCTTGAGGAAGCCTTGCGTGTAGGGCGAAGCGATTCGAGAATCAGGGAGAGGTAAAATGAAACTGGCGATTACCAGAACCATTTGTGTTTTGCTACTAATCACGGGGTTGGTGTTCCAACCTTTGTTTTTCGCGGGAAATCCCATTTCCAGCCGGATCGAAGCCAATTCGGATTCATCGATTCCAGCCGCGATTCCGCTTGGGACGAGCATTGGTCCCGATGCTGCTGCCGGCCAAGTTGCCGGCAGCATAGCCTATGACATAGATGCCAATAGGCTGATGATGGCGGGAGATCGCTCCTCCCTGGAACCTGACATCGTGCAATTAGGAATGGTAAC
>JAPLHW010000245.1 GCA_026389425.1 Coprothermobacterota bacterium | reverse complement strand
CTTCACACAACGGCAGGGCCGCTCGTCTACACGGGTGATTTCCGCCTTCACGGTCCTCAGGCGGACCTCTCTGAAGCTTTTTTGCAGCGCGCGGCAGAGCTGAAACCGATCGCCATGATCAGCGAAGCCACCAACTTCTGCCAGCCGCCTCTTCTCATGGAGCAAGAGATCCGGGGGAAGTTGGAAGGTTTGCTTACTGCCTCCCCGGGAATCGTATTGATCTCATTTTGGTTCCGCGATTTCGAGCGATATCGTACAATTCTTCAGGCTGCGCAGGCAGCCGGTCGTAAGTTCGTCCTTTCTCTCAAGCAAGCCTATTTTCTACGAGCCTTGGAGCGGATTCGACCATCTGCCTTAAGCACTCCCCCGATTTCCCTGGAGGATCCCTTTCTCTTTGCCTTTGTCCGGCGTCGAGGCTGCGTCTACGCTTGGGAACTGGAGATGCGTGATTACCTGGCCAAACGAGGGAAAATCGTCTCGATCGATCAGATTCGGGCTGATCAAAGTCACTACCTGCTCAGCATGACTGACTTCGACCTGCCGGAATTGGTGCGTCTCAAGCCGCAACCGGGAAGCCTTTACGTGCGTGCCATGTCCGAACCCTTCAACGGGGAGATGGAGGAAGAATCCGAGCGTCAAGCCAACTGGCTGGATGCCTTCGGTTTGCCATCCTACTTGTTGCACGGTTCCGCGCATGTCCTTCCGCACGAACTAAGGCAAGCGATCGCTCGTGTCCAGCCGCGACAGCTTTTCTTGATCCACGGCGAACGGCCGGAGGCCATGGCTCGTTACCTAGCCGGTACGGCAGGCGAAATCGTGGTTCCGGTACGAGGCCACCCCTACGAGCTGTAAGCGGCCAACTCAATTGCCTGCACCTACACGATCCCTGTCACTTCTATGCCTGCCGTAGGGGCACGGCATGCCGTGCCCCTACGGGCAGAGAGCTGCTCCCGCGAAATGTGGGGGAGCAACACGACAGCCTGCGGCAGCATGTCTTGACAAGGTGTTCCATTTACCTCTACCTTCTAGGAGATAGAGGTGATCAAGTTTTCCAGAGCTGTCCTGCCAAGTAGGCCGGACACCGTTTTGATGAGGATGAGGTATTCCTGAAGGGAGAGGCACAGTGCTGCGTTCTATAGAAGTAGACAGCCCGCGGCAACTTGATAGCCCGCGGCAGCGTGTAACAGTCACACTGCGAGTGAATGGCCAGGAGTACCACCTCCTTCTCCCGGCCCGTACGACGCTTTTGGAAGCATTGCGTGAGAATCTCGGTTTGACAGGAACCAAAGAGGGCTGTGGCAAGGGTGAGTGCGGCGCCTGCACAGTTCTCTTGGATGGCCGGCCTGTAAACTCTTGTCTGATGCTGGCTTCGCAAGCTGAGGATCACGATATTCTGACCATTGAGGGGCTTTCCTCACAGGAGAACCTGGATCCACTGCAAGCTGCCTTCATTGCGTATGGCGCCGTGCAGTGCGGCTATTGCATCCCCGGAACTCTGATGACAGCCAAGGCTTTGCTCCTGATCAACCCGCGTCCAAGCCGCGAGCAGATCCAAGAAGCCATCGCCGGCAACCTCTGCCGATGTACGGGCTACGAAAAGATCATCGAAGCCATCCAGTCTGTCTCCTCCCAATGATGAAAGTCGCCGCCCTGATTCTAGCGGCGGGGAAATCACTGCGCATGGGTCAGCCAAAAATGCTCATGCTTTGGAAAGGAAAGCCTTTGCTTGCCCACGTTGTGGAGAATGTCCTGCAGGGAGAGTTCAGTGAAGTCATCGTGGTTACCGGAGACGCATCTCGGCAAATACAGCCGTTGGCGAAGGCGATCGGCGATACCCGATTACGCTGCTCTTTCAACAAGGATTACACGTTGGGGATGCTCTCTTCGGTTCAGTGTGGAATCCTCGCCTTGTCGGATTCTTTCGAGGGTGTGATGATTGCCCTCGGCGATCAACCGGCGATTCCAGTTGAGACCTATCGGCAGCTATTAGCCCATTTCCTCTCTAGCGATGCGCTGATCCTGATCCCCTCCTTTCGTCAAAAGCGAGGCCACCCCATTTTTCTGCGCAGCACACTTCTGCCAGAATTGTTGGCCTTGGACCCTGCTCGCGACAGCCTCCACAATGTGACCTCTCATCATGCATCGAGAATCCAAACCATTTCGCTTGACGAGCCTGCCATCGTCCAAGATCTGGACACACCTGGGGATTACGAGCAGCTAACGGAAAAGGAGGGGTTTGATGAGGGACTTTGAGTACCTGGCGCCTTGCACACTCAGTGAAGCGCTGCAGCTCCTTGCCCAGGAAGACGTCCATACTTGGCCATTGGCTGGTGGAACGGATCTGTTAGTGCGGATGAAAGATGGTTCGGTGAAACCGGGTCGGATCGTCGATCTAAGTCGCGTCGCTGAATTAAACGGGATCAGTGAAGAAGAGGGGATCATTCGCATCGGCGCGATGACGCGTTACAGCGAGGTGGCATCCTCCCCCCTGATCCAAGCCAAAGCTCCTCTTCTATCCGAGGCATGCCGTCAAATTGGGAGCTGGCAGATCCGGAATCTGGGAACGCTGGCGGGAAACCTGGTCAACGCCTCCCCCGCTGCTGATTCCGTCCCTCCCCTCTTCGCTTTGGATGCGGAGGTAATCCTTGCTAACCACCGTGGGGAAAGGGCAGTACCGGTAGCCTTGCTCGCTGAAGGGCCAGGCCGAACCTGTCTTGGGAAGGACGAGTTGCTGACCTCGATCCGTTTCCGGCCTTTGCCTGAAGCCGCTGTTTCTTTCTTCCTCCGGGCCGGTCAGCGTCGCGCCCTGGCGATCTCCAAGACGAGCCTTGCCTTCACTGGAATCCTCGATGATCGCCGTTCCACCTGGAAAGAAGTGCGGATCGCTCTCGGTGCAGTTGCTCCAACGGTGATCCGTGCTCATCGGGCAGAAACCTACTTGGTTGGGAAACCGTTGAGACGGAAAGTGCTGGAAGAGGCAGCCGCCATCGTCAGCGAAGAGGCGAAGCCCATCACCGATGTACGATCCACCATCGAATACCGTCGTCTGGTCACAGGGAACCTACTGATCCAAGGCCTCTGGCCTTTGATGAAGGAGGATTGAAATGCAACAAAAACACGCTGCCGCGGACTATCAAGCTGCCGCGGGGAATCATGCCGCAGGCTTGAATACCACGCCCCGTACGCTCAGCCGGCAGGAGCGCCGAACTGGTTTCGGGGAGGTTGAGTTTACCTTAACCTTGGCGCAAGCCGTCCAAGAAGCCAACCGTTGTCTCTATTGTTACGATGCGCCATGCATCCAAGGATGCCCAGCTCGAATACAAATTCCTGAGTTTATCGCCCGCATCCGTTCTCGCAACCTCACCGGGGCGGCCGAGGTGATCTACCGGGACAACCCCTTGGGTGCTATTTGTGGCAGGGTCTGCCCAGTTGAGGCCCTCTGTCAGAAGGGATGTACTTCCTGTCGCATCAGTAAACCCATTGCCATCGGTTCATTGCAGCGGTTCGTCTGTGATCTGGCACTGCAGGAGGGGCGGATTGCCTACCAAGATGAAGCGACCACAAGAGGGAAAGTGGCAGTGGTGGGGAGTGGCCCCGCCGGCTTGTCTTGTGCCCATTATTTACGACAGCTCGGTTTTAATGTGGATCTCTTTGAAAGGGAAGAGCTGGCAGGGGGCTTACTGCGCTGGGGGATACCCATCTACCGATTGCCGGAGGAGGTGGCGAAGAGGGAAATCGACATCATCACCAACCGTGTCGCTTTGCACCGGAAATATCTCCTTGCCGCACAGGCGGAGGATTTTATCAAGCAATACGATGCCATCTTCCTGGGAGTTGGCCTTTCATCTCCCGTTTTGTTGCGAACCTCCGGCGCCGATTTGCCGGGTGTGTACGCAGCATCGTCTTTCTTGAGAACCTTGCGTGAAGGGAAGAGCGGGGATTTTGCTTTTCGAGGAAAAGAGATTGCTGTCGTCGGCGGCGGAGCCACGGCCTTGGATGCAGCACGCTCGGCAATCCGCCTTGAAGCGGCCAAGGTTACCGTTCTGTACCGTCGAACTATAGAGGAGATGCCGGCATTCTCCAGTGAGGTAGAGGCTGCTTTTCAAGAGGGAGTCGATTTCCTCTGGCTCACATCCCCCGTTGAGATTACCCAGGTTGATGGCCGTTTGAAGCTGACTTTAGAAGGCATCTGTCTGGGCGAGCCAGACGAAAGTGGCCGAGCATCTGTGATACCCACTGGGGTCAGGACAAACTTCCTGGCCGATGTCGTGCTAGTGGCCATTGCCAGCCAGGCCGAGCCGGCCAGCGTGGAAGGGTGGAAAGATCACCCCAAAGTCTTTCGCGGGGGTGACCTAACGGGCGGAGCCACTGTGGTGCAAGCTGTCGCTGACGGCAAAGAAGCCGCCTTGCGCATCATTTCTTGGCTGGAAAAGGGAGGTTCTCGATGAAGCCGGATCTTTCGCTCACATTCTGTGGCTTGCGCTTTCCCAATCCTTACGTTTTGGCCGCAGCTCCTACCACCGATTCGGCTGACCAAGTGGCCCGGGCTTTGGAAGCAGGGTGGGCCGGCGCCGTAATGAAGACCACTTCCGTGGAGACCGAGTCGGTCGAGTTGGTCTACCCCCAAATGGGGGCGATCGAGCTGGAAGGGAAAAAACTGAATGGTTTGATCAACATCGACTTGATCTCACAACGACACATCGACCAGGTAGAGCAAGACATTCGGCGTCTCAAGAAGGAGTACCCGGGGAAAGTGATCCTGGCCTCCATCATGGGTTCCCGACAAGAACACTGGCAAGAACTGGTGCGCAGGCTGGAGGCAGCCGGCGTCGATATGATCGAATGCTCCTTCTCCTGCCCGCACGGGATGCCAGAGCGGGGGATGGGGGCGGCGGTCGGTCAGAACCCGGAATTTACCGAGAGGACCGCCCGGTGGGTGAAAGAAGCTGCCAAGCGAGTTCCAGTGGCGATTAAATTGACCCCCAATATCACCGATATCCTCCCCATCGCTCTTGCGGTGAAACGTTCTGGCGCCGACGCCATTGTGGCGATCAACACCGTACTGGGTTTGATCGGGGTGGACATCGACACTTTCTCGCCACTTCCCTCGGTCGATGGCATCGGAATCTACGGCGGTTTCTCCGGGCCGGCGATAAAACCCATTGCCCTTCAATTCGTCTCCAAGATCGCACAAAATATCGACCTTCCGGTCGCCGCAACTGGGGGAATCTGCACCTGGCGGGACGCAGTGGAGTTTCTTCTGGTGGGAGCGCGCAACCTTCAGCTTTGTACGGCGCCGATGCATTACGGCTTCCGCATCATCGAGGACTTGCTCGACGGTTTAAGCCACTACCTTGCCGATAAAGGTTTCTCCTCGGTAGAGGAGATCATCGGTTTGGCTCTTCCCAAGTTGAGTAGTTACCAGCATCTCTCTCGCACTTTCAAGGTAGTCAGTCAAGTCAATACGGACGTCTGTATCGGTTGCGGGCTCTGCTTCATCGCCTGCCAGGATGGGGCTCACCAAGCCATCGTCTGGGACTCCGAAAAACGGCTGCCACGAACCGACGAGGAGAAATGCGTGGGATGCGGCCTTTGCCCGCAAGTCTGCCCAGTCGAGGCGATCACCTTGAAACGGACCGCCTAACTTGCGTGTCAGGGCGCAAGCCTTGGGGGGCCTGGCTTCCAGCGATCTTGTGCAAGAGCTGGAGCTGCCGGCCGGGACCAGGGTAGGGGAGGCCGCCAGTTTTCTCCGCCTTCCGCTCAAGGAAGCGCCCTTCCTTCTGTATATATTGAATGGACGCCGGGTGGAAGAGACAGCACTCCTCCAAGAGGGTGATTCGCTGATCCTCTTCCCCCCCGTCCTGGGAGGATAAGTTGCACCTTCCTGCTTTTCAATACAAAAGGCCGGGTACCCTTCGCGAGGCGCTGGAGCTCCTCTCGCTCTCGAGAGGACCGGTTTTCCCCCTCGCAGGCGGGACCGATCTAGTGGTTCAATTACGAAAAAAGTCTGTTGCACAGGAAAGCCTCCTTGTCGATTTGGGCAATTTGACCGAGTTGCGCGGGGTTCAACTGGACAGCAATGGCCTCCAGATCGGCGCTCTGACCACCCACGCTCAATTGGCTGCCGCACCCTTGATCCAGACTGAGGCGCCTCTTCTGGCTTGGGCCTGCGCACGGGTGGGGACACCCCAGACGCGCGCGCGTGGGACATTGGGCGGAAATGTGGTTCATGCCTCGCCGGCAGCTGACACCATTCCCCCTTTGTTGGTGCACGAAGCCATCCTGGTGATCTGTTCCCCCCAAGCCAAACGGAGAAGCGCCCTGGATCGCTTCCTTCTTGGACCCTACCGCACAACCAAGCGCACTGACGAGTTGCTGGTGGCCTTTTCCTTGCCCAAGTTGACCAACTTTCGCTACGGCTACCAACGGTTGATTCGCAGGCAAGCGGTGGGAATTGCGCGGATCATCGTCGCAGTCGCTCTCCGCTTTGAGGGACGAACCATCTGTGAGGCCCGTTTGGCTTGCGGAGCGGTCACCCCTGTAGCCTGCCGGTTGGCAGGCGTGGAGGAATGGTTGCGCGGGAAAGAAGCGACCCCTTCCCTGTTCCAGGAAGCCGGTGAGCGGGCGGGTCGAGAGGCGATTGCCAGGAGTGGTCCCAGGTGGTCAACGCCTTATAAACAACCAGTGCTGGCTTCCTTGGTAAGACGGGCTTTGCAGCAAGCGGGAGGCTTCTGATGGAAGCCCTGTCCATCCAAATCAAAGTGAACGGACACTCTCACCGCATTCAAACCTTACCCAACCGGCGCTTGCTAGACATCCTCCGTGAGGACCTCTTTCTGACGGGAACCAAAGAGGGCTGCGGGATTGGAGAATGTGGCGCGTGTACTGTGCTGTTAGATGGCGAAGCGGTCAATGCTTGCCTGATACTGGCTCCACAAAGCGATGGGAGGGAGATTCTGACCATTGAGGGGTTGGCCGAGAAAGGATTCTTGCACCCTCTACAGAAAGCCTTCATCGACCACTTCGCTTTCCAGTGCGGTTTCTGCACCCCAGGCATGTTGATGGCGGCGAAAGCCCTGCTCGACGTGAATCCCAACCCCAGCCGCGAAGAGATCCGGCAGGGATTGGCCGGAGTTCTCTGCCGATGCACCGGCTACATTCAGATTATCGAAGCAGTGGAGGATGCGGCGAGGGCCCTTTCTGGGATAGCCGGCGACTCATTTACACAAAGGAAGGAGGAAGCGCGATGATTATCGGTGGCGGGCCGCTCTTCTGCGGTGGCACGGAAAACCGCACCTTGCCGGATGGCGGGCTGCGCATCCAGGACGGGTTGGTACAGGAGGTGGCTCCATTTGGTGAACTTCTCCTTCGATATCCCAAGGAGGAGAGTTTCGATACCGAGGGCAAAGCGATCATTCCCGGAATGACTTGCGCCCACCACCACCTCTATTCCACCTTCGCTCGCGGGATAAGCCTCCGTGGGGAAGCGCCGGCGAGATTCGGGGAGATCCTGGAGCGGCTGTGGTGGAAACTGGACAAAGCCCTTACCCTGGAGGACATTTACATTTCCGCCTTGGTTCCGTTGGTCGAGTGCATTCGCTCGGGAACTACGGCTATTCTGGATCATCATGCCAGCCCAGGCGCCATACCCGGCAGCCTCCAGACGATCGCCAGGGCAGTGAAGGAAACAGGCCTGCGAGCTTGCCTTTGCTACGAGGTCTCCGACCGGGACGGCGCCAAGGTTGCCCAGGAAGGATTGGAGGAGAACGCTTCCTTTATCGCCGCGACGCGCCGGGAGGACTCCCCAACCCTTCGAGCCACTTTCGGTTTACATGCATCTCTCTCGCTCTCCAACCAGACCTTGGAGCGAGCCCAGGAGTTGGCCGAGACCCTGGAGTGCGGATTTCACATACATGCTGCCGAGGGCGTCGAGGATGTCGAGGACAGCCTGCGCCGTTACGGAAGACGCGTTATCGAGCGACTGAACGACTTTGGCATCCTCGGCCCGCAGACCTTGGCGGCTCATTGCATTCATCTGGAGGAGCGAGAGCTGGACCTCTTGGAAGAGACTGGAACAATGGTTGCCCACAACCCTTCCTCCAACATGAACAACGCCGTAGGATACACACCGATCCCAGCCATGATCCAACGAGGGATTCTGGTGGGTTTGGGGACGGATGGAATGTCCAGCGACCTTTTCGCGGAGCTGCGGCTGGCTTTCCTCTTGGAGAAGCATGCCACGGGTGACCCTCGTCAGGGTTGGGGAGATATCTCCACCCTCTATTTGGCCAACAACCCGCGCATTTTCGCCCGTTTCTTTCCGCAGCCGGTTGGAATCCTTACACCAGGCGGGTATGCCGACCTTGTGGTCCTGGACTACTCGCCGCCTACCCCTTTCGATCGAGATACCTTTCTGGGACATCTCTTCTTTGCGCTATCGGCTCGGCATGTTGATTCCACCATGGTGGGCGGCCGCTTTCTAATGAAGGAACGGAAATTGCTTACCCTGGATGAGGGAGAAATTGCGGCCCGTTCTCGCGAATTGGCTCGCAAGCTTTGGAAGCGTCTGTAAACTTAGGTTGAATTGAAAGGATGGTGTCGAATAGAGCCACTTTGCAACTCGCTGCAGCGAGCATCAGCCCGCGACAGCGAGTAAAATCACTTTGGCGCCATGCACCCGTCTTATAGCGGAGGGAGGAAAATCCGCTAGAATGGTGCTCGCACTTTTTGAAGAAAGAAGGAGAGTAAAAATGCGTAAAAAGTTCTTTTTCATGACCATCGCCACCCTGGCCCTCTTGGCCTTGTTGGTGACCTCCTGCGCGCCGGCCCAGCCGAGCACGCCGACCCCCACGCCGACGCCGACCAGCAGCCCCACTCCCACTCCCACTCCCACCCCCACGCCGACCCCGACCCCCACGCCGAAGTTCCGCGTCGCTTTCATCTACATCGGACCCATCGGAGATGGCGGGTGGACCTTCGAGCACGAGCAAGGACGCCTGATGTTGGTGCAAAATGTGCCCGGCATCGAAGCCAAGTACATTGAATCGGTTCCGGAGGGAGCGGATTCCACCAAGGTAATCCGAGATTACGCCCAGCAGGGTTTCAATGTGATCATCACTACCTCCTTTGGCTACATGGATCCGACCATCGAAGTGGCCAAGGACTTCCCCAATACCATCTTCCTGCACTGCTCCGGCTACAAGACGGCAGCCAACGTGGGGACTTATTTCGGCAAGATTGAAGAGCCGCGCTACCTTTCCGGCATGGCGGCGGGCAAGATGACTAAGACCAATAAGCTCGGCTATGTGGCAGCGTTCCCGATCCCCGAAGTGATTCGCGGAATCAACGCCTTCACCCTCGGTGTGCGCGCGGTCAACCCCCAAGCGACGGTCAACGTCGTCTGGACCAACACTTGGTACGACCCCGCTAAAGAGCGGCAGGCGGCGGAAGGGCTCTTGGACACCGGGTGTGATGTAATCGCCCAGCATCAGGATACCCCTGGTCCGCAGCAAGCGGCTGAAGCGGCCGGAAAATATGGCGTCGGCTACGACTCCGACATGGCCAAGTTTGCGCCCAAGGCTGTCATCACCTGCCCCGTCTGGAATTGGGGCTCCTACTACGTCGATGCCGTCAAGCGGATTATGGCCGGCACCTGGAAAACCGAGCAGTACTGGGGCGGGATGAAGGACGGAATGGTCAGCCTAACTCCCCTCGCCAGCTTCGTCCCAACTGACGTCAAGGCATTGGTGGATGCCAAGAAGGCCGAGATCATGGCCGGAACATTCGACATCTTCTCCATCTTCGCTGGCCCCCTGAAGGATCAAACCGGCGCCGTGAAGGTAGCAGAGGGCGTCAAAATGACCGGGGACGAGATCCTCAACATGATGTGGTTCGTTGAAGGCGTTAACGGACAGATCCCAAGCGGCGGTTAGTCCGCTTCTCGCGAAGAGATTTCACTTCCGCTGCGGGAAGGAAACATCTTCCCGCAGCGGTTCGAAACAAAGGAGCAGGCCTTGAACGAGAAGGTTCGCATGGAGGGGATCTTCAAGCGGTTCCCCGGTGTGATCGCCAACGATGGGGTGGATTTAGACATTCGCGAGGGGGAAATCCACGCCCTTCTTGGAGAGAACGGCGCCGGAAAGACGACCTTGATGTGCGTGCTGGCTGGGATCTACAGCCCGGATGCTGGGACCATTCGGATCGACGGGGAGAAAGCGCTGATTCGCTCGCCGCGTGACGCGATCCGCGCCGGGATAGGGATGGTTCACCAGCATTTCATGTTGGTGGTGCCCTATTCGGTGGCTGAAAATGTCACCCTTGGGCTTAATAAACCACGTTTCTTGCTCAACGAACGCAAGCTGGAGGCGGAAGTAGGGAAAGTAGCCCAATCCTTCGGCATCCAGGTGGACCCTCATGCCAAGATCTGGCAATTGTCAGTGGGAGAGCAACAGCGGGTAGAAATCCTTAAATCCCTTTATCGAGGGGCGAAGATTCTGATCCTGGATGAGCCGACCGCCGTGCTGACACCCCAGGAAGTGCGTGAACTCTTTGTGACCCTCCGGCAGATGGCCAGGGCCGGCCATACGCTTGTCATCATCAGTCATAAGCTGGAAGAGGTGATGAGCCTCTCCGACCGGATCAGCGTCATGCGGAAAGGGAAGCGCATCTCCACGGTCAACACCAAAGACACCAACCCCACCGAGCTGGCGCGCTTGATGGTGGGACGGGAAATGCTCTTTGATTTGCACAAAGAAAAGGCAATCCCCGGCGACGAAGTCCTTTCTTTCTACAATCTACATGCCCTCTCCGATAAAGGACTCCCGGCGTTGCGCGATATCAGCCTCTCGGTTCGATCAAAAGAGATCGTTGGGATCGCTGGTGTTGCCGGAAACGGCCAGCGGGAGTTGGCGGAGGTGATCACCGGCCTGCGACCGGCCACAAGCGGGAAGGTGGTGGTCAACGGCAAGGATGTCACCAACAACAGCCCGCGCCAAGTGATTGACCAGGGAGTGGCACATATACCAGAAGACCGCAAGGGTACCGGAACAGTGCCCAACCTCTGCGTGCTCGATAACCTGATGTTGAAGTGTTACCGCGTCGAACCCTTTAGAAACGGCCCCCTGCTCAACCTGAGCCGCATCCGCGAGTTCGCTCAGAAGCTGGTAAAGCAGTTCCGGATCTCCACGCCCAGTCTAGAGACACCGGTTAGACTGCTCTCCGGGGGAAACGTGCAGAAGCTGATCCTGGCCAGAGAGATCGCCACTTTCTCCGAGCTGATGATCGCCGTGCATCCGACCCGCGGTTTGGACGTAGGGGCCACTGAGGACGTGCACCAGATGCTCTTGGAGCAGCGAAGCAAAGGAGCTGCGATCCTCCTCATTTCCGAGGACCTGGATGAGCTTCTGGCACTCTGTGATCGGATCGATGTGATCTATGAGGGAAAGTTCATGGGGGAAGTCCCCGCCGAAGGTGAGCAGATCGAAACCATCGGCTTGATGATGGCTGGGAAAAAAGGTGGAACAAAAGAGCCTGAGGCAGCATCTCTGCAGGCTCACGCATGAGCATCTTCCTGGAAAAACGCGCACAGTCTTCCAGGTTGCTCTCAGCGATGGTTCCATTGCTGGCCATCATCCTGGCCTTGCTGATGGGGGCAATCATCATCGCGCTCACTGGGTCGAACCCTTGGGAAGCCTACCGCGAGATGTTTGTGGGAGCCTTCGGTTCGGGCTATGCTCTTTCCGAGACACTGGTAAAAACGATCCCGCTGATCCTTTGCAGCTTGGGCGTAGGGATCGCTTTTCGCGCCACTCTTTGGAACATCGGGGCGGAAGGGCAACTGTACATGGGCGCCTTCGCCGCTGGAGGGATCGCCCTGGCTTTCCCGCAGGGACAAGGTTGGTGGCTGATCCCATTGATGGTCCTGGCCTCTCTTGTGGGCGGCGCGCTTTGGGGATTGATCCCAGGGTTGCTGAAAGCAAAGCTCAACGTCAATGAGATTATCACTTCGCTGTTACTCAACTATGTGGCCATCCTTTGGTTTCAGTATTGGATCTATGGTCCATGGAAAGACCCTCTCGGGTACGGCTTCCCCTACACGGCCCCCTTCGGTGAAGGAGCATGGCTTCCGACTTTGGCCGGGACAAGGATTCACCTTGGCTTGGCCTTCGCCGTACTGGCCGCTGTCTTCCTTTTCTTCCTGTTGAAATCCACCCGAGTAGGCTACGAAATTCGCATCATCGGGGAGAACCCCCAGGCCGCTCGCTACGCCGGCATGAACATCCCCGGCGCCATTCTGCTGGTCTTCGCCATCTCCGGAGGTCTAGCCGGCTTGGCAGGGATGGGTGAAATCTCCGGTGTCATTCACCGCCTCCAACCAGCCATCTCGCCCGGATTCGGGTACACAGCCATCATCATCGCTTGGCTTTCCCGCTTCAATCCCTGGCTTACCATCGCCGTCTCTTTCCTCTTCGGCGGACTGCTGGTGGGTGGATATTCCTTACGGGCTTTCGGCCTTTCCGATTCGCTTGTGCTCATCCTTCAGGGGTTGATTCTCTTCTTGCTCTTGGGTGGTGACATTTTGACTCGTTACCGCTTGCGCTGGAAAGGGAGCCGGGCATGACCTGGGATGTCATTCTCGCCACCCTCGCCGCGGCGATCAAAGCTGGCACTCCGATTCTGTACGCTACCCTCGGCGAGATCTTGGCCGAACGGGCCGGCATACTCAATCTCGGTTTAGAAGGGATGATGCTGATCGGTGCACTGACGGGTTTTCTAATCTGTTCGATGACCAACAACCCGTGGCTGGGGGTGCTGGCCGCGATCTCTTCTGGTGCTCTCCTGGCCTTGATTCACGCCTTCTTAACGATCACCCTACGAGCCCAGCAGGTCGTCAGCGGCTTGGCTTTGACCATGTTCGGCATGGGTCTTTCTGGTTTCATCGGCAAAGTAGTGATCGGAGTTCCAATCGTCAGCTATTTTCGCCCCTTTGATTTTCCGATTCTCTCTCAAATCCCTCTCCTCGGGGAAGTCTTTTTCCAACAAGATGCGCTCGTCTACATCTCCTACCTTTTAATCCCCATCTTGTCTTTCTGGATCTACCGCACCCGCCCCGGCCTGCACATGCGGGCAGTGGGGGAGAATCCCGCTACGGCCGATGCCATGGGGATCAGTGTCACCGGAATCCGTTACTTCTACACATTATTAGGTGGCTGCTTAGCCGGCCTCGGTGGAGCGTATTTATCCCTCGCCTATACCCCTGTTTGGCTGGAGAACATGGTGGCCGGCCGCGGGTGGATCGCAATCGCTTTGGTCATCTTCGCTTCC
Source organism: Coprothermobacterota bacterium (assembly GCA_026389425.1). Classification (GTDB taxonomy): domain Bacteria; phylum Caldisericota; class JANLFM01; order JANLFM01; family JANLFM01; genus JAPLHV01. The sequence continues at coordinate 6,296 of JAPLHW010000245.1, read as the reverse complement.
TGGGACCCTCTCAGGGCATTGCTGGGTTCGTACCTCTTCGGCTTGGTGGATGCGGTGCAATTCAGAGCTCAAGCCTTAGGCCTTGCCGTACCTTCCTTTTTCCTGAATATGACTCCGTATGTGGCCACCATCTTGGTGTTGGTCTTTGCCACACGGCAGACAGCGAGACGGCATCTTGGAGCGCCAACAGCGCTGGGCATTCCTTTTGCCCGAGAAGAGAAAACATAGGAGAGAATGATGAATCGTCGCAGTTGGTTGTTTTCGTTGGGTTTACTTTTAAGCCTACTTGGCTTGGGATTCCTGCTTTGGCGGTCCTTGGCTCATCAGGCTGCCATCTTCCCTTTTTCCCGAGACGAATAGGGATATAAAATGGGCTAGGGTTTGGGCCCTAACCCAAGAAGAAAAGATCTGTGGTTGCCGCTTGCAACCACCCTTGTCTTCCGTTGTCTATTTTAGCTTATATCGTCAGAAGAGGCAACTGGCTGCCCGATTGTTGGGAATGAAGGTGGTACTGTCGCTCACCTGTGTTACGTAACTAATTAACCGGCGGCAGCCTAATCAGCCGGCAGCAGCGTATTATGTTACACTACCAGCGAGGCCAACCTCGTTTTTCATGAGGCGATGCAACGGGGGACAATGGGGACATATTTGAAATCTGTCCCCATTGTCCAAGAAATTTGTCCCCATTGTCCAAGAATTCTGTCACCATAGCGCAAGGGTTGTCCTTGCTACTAAGCGTGAGTGAGATTGGCCAATCAGAATCCAAGTATGGGATTAGGAAGGAAGAAGTGAATGGCCCGACCGATCTTAATGATTGACGGCAACGAAGCTGCGGCCTACGCAGCTTACCAACTGAACGAGGTGATCGCCATCTATCCGATCACCCCCTCCTCACCAATGGGTGAGCTTTCCGATCAATGGTCCGCACAACGCAAACCGAATCTCTGGGGTACGATCCCCCAGGTGGTTGAGCTGCAGAGTGAAGCAGGGGCAGCCGGCGCTCTTCATGGAGCGCTCCAGGCAGGTTCCCTTGCCACGACTTTCACTGCCTCCCAGGGACTTTTGCTGATGATTCCCAATATGTTCAAGATAGCCGGTGAGCTCACCTCTACAGTCATCCATGTCGCGGCGCGCACCGTGGCCACACACGCTCTCTCCATCTACGGCGACCATAGTGATGTGATGGCTACGCGAACCACAGGCTTTGCCTTGCTTTCCTCCAACTCGCCCCAAGAAGCGATGGACCTGGCGGTGATCGCCCAGGACAGCACCCTACGATCCCGCGTCCCCTTCCTTCACTTCTTCGATGGCTTCCGCACTTCACACGAGGAAGCCCGCGTCGAACAGGTTACCGCCGAGGAGTTGCGCGCCATCATCGATGATCGCTTCATCGACGAACACAGGCGCCGAGCTTTGTCACCCGATCATCCCTTCATTCGCGGCACCGCCCAGAACCCTGACGTCTTCTTCCAGGCCAGGGAGGCGTGCAACCCCTACTACCGGGATTGCCCCGGGATCGTTCGCGATGCCATGGAGCGTTTTGCGCAAGTCACTGGTCGCTCTTACCACCTCTTCGATTATGTCGGCGCGCCCGATGCCGAACGCGTTATCATGATGATGGGTTCCGGAGCACAAGCCGCCGAGGAAACGGTTTACCAACTGCTGGCAAGCGGGGAGAAAGTAGGCTTGCTGATGGTTCGCCTTTTCCGGCCTTTCGCGGTCAGTGACTTCATCGCTGCCCTTCCTGCCACTACCCGGAAGATCGCTGTCTTGGACCGAACCAAAGAACCGGGGTCGATCGGCGAACCCCTCTATTTGGATGTCCTCTCGGCCATTGCCGAGGCCACCGAAGCTGGGCAAGTTCCATTCCCGGCAAAACCTAGCGTCATCGGCGGGCGTTACGGCCTCTCTTCCAAAGAGTTTACACCGGCTATGGTGAAAGCAGTCTTCGATGAGTTGGCCAAGGAACAACCCAAGAATCACTTCACTATCGGTATCCAAGAGGACGTCACGCATAGCAGCTTGCCGTATGACCCATCCTTCTCCACCGAGGACCCTCGCACCCTTCGTTGTTTATTCTACGGGCTTGGCTCGGACGGGACGGTCTCAGCCAACAAGAACTCTATCAAGATCATCGGCCTGGAGACGGAGAACTTCGCGCAAGGCTTCTATTTCTATGACTCCAAGAAGGCCGGGACGGTCACGGTCTCACACCTGCGTTTTGGACCCAAGCCGATTCACTCCACCTACCTGATCAACCGAGCCACCTTCATCGCCTGCCACCAGTTCTTCTTCTTGGAGCAGTTCGACTTCCTGCACAATGCCGAGGAAGGAGCGACCTTTCTCCTGAACAGCCCCTTTGGGCCGGAGGAAGTCTGGGACCACCTTCCACGCCAGGTGCAGCGATCGATACTGGACAAGAAGCTCAAGTTCTATGTCATCGATGGATACCGGGTAGCCAAAGATAGCGGGATGGGCAATCGCATCAATACGATCATGCAGACCTGCTTTTTCGCCATCAGTGGGGTCCTTCCGGTTGATCTAGCCATCGAAAAAATCAAGGAATCGATCCGCAAGACGTATGGCAAACGGGGCGAAGCGGTGGTGAAGATGAATTTCGAAGCAGTCGACCATGCTCTGGCGCATCTTCATCAAGTGACGGTGCCCAGCGAGGCCAACTCGCTCTTCGATATCCGCCGACCTGTCCCATTGGAAGCACCGGCTTTCGTACAGAAGACTTTAGCTCCGATCATCGCTCTAGACGGTGATTCGCTCCCCACCAGTGCAATGCCGGAGGATGGTACCTTTCCTAGCGCCACCACCCAATGGGAACGGCGCAATATCGCTTTGGAGATTCCCGTGTGGGATCCCGCAGTCTGCATTCAATGCGGGAAATGTTCGATCGTTTGCCCGCACGCTACCATTCGCGGCAAAGTATACGAGAATGCGCTATTGGATAGTGCGCCAGCTGCCTTCCAGTCTGCCCTAGCGCGCTGGAAAGAGTTCCCTGGCGCCTCCTTCAGCGTCCAAGTAGCGCCGGAGGACTGCACTGGTTGCGGCCTTTGCGTGCAAAACTGTCCGGCCAAGAACAAGAAAGAAGTAGGGTTGCGGGCGATCAATATGCACCCACAACCTCCGCTCCGCGCCCAAGAGGTGGAAAACTGGGCTTTCTTCCTGAGCCTTCCCGAGGCCGATCGAAGCAAACTGAAACTGAATCAAGTGCGCGACGTGATGCTGCTCCGGCCGCTTTTCGAGTTCTCGGGAGCCTGTGCCGGATGCGGGGAGACACCCTACGTAAAACTGCTCAGCCAATTCTTTGGCGACCGGGCGATTATCGGAAACGCCACCGGCTGTTCCTCGATCTACGGGGGCAATCTACCCACCACGCCTTGGGCAAAGAACGCCGATGGGCACGGACCGGCTTGGTCCAATTCTCTTTTCGAGGATGCGGCCGAGTTCGCACTCGGGATGAGGCTAGCTATCGATAAACAGGCTGATTTCGCCCGTGATCTGCTCTTACGCTTGACCCCTTCCCTTGGTGAACAACTGGTGGACAGCCTTTTGCAGGCAGAGCAGAGCAGCCAGGAAGGTGTGCGTCTGCAGCGGGAAAGGGTCGCTGCGCTGAAGTTGCTATTGGCGTCTATCGGCAGCGCGGAAACTAAGCAGTTGACCGCTATCGCCGATACCTTGGTGAAAAAGAGCGTCTGGGCGCTAGGTGGGGACGGGTGGGCCTACGATATCGGATACGGCGGCTTGGACCACGTTCTCGCCTCAGGACGCAATGTAAATGCCTTGGTGCTAGACACCGAAGTCTATTCGAATACCGGCGGACAGATGTCAAAGTCTACTCCGCGCGGTGCTGTCGCTCGATTCGCCGCTAATGGAAAAGATACGCGCAAGAAAGACTTGGCCATGATGGCCATCTCCTACGGGACCGTCTATGTGGCACGGATAGCTCTGGGCGCAGATGACGGTCAGGCCATCAAAGCTTTCCTGGAGGCAGAGGCCTTTGATGGCCCCTCCCTGATCATCGCTTACAGCCACTGCATCAACCAAGGCTTGGATTTGATCCACGGCTTGGACCAGCAGAAGAAAGCGGTTAGCTCCGGCTATTGGCCGCTCTTGCGCTATAACCCGGAGTTGCTGAAACAGGGAAGAAACCCGCTCTTGTTGGACTCCAAACCACCAACCATCCCTCTGGCGGAGTATATCTACAACGAAACACGCTACTCGATGCTTAAAGCCAGTGAACCGGAACGGGCAGAAAAACTCTTGGCCTTGGCGGAGGAGGATGTCGCGTCGCGTTGGGCTTTGTATCAGAACCTGGCGGCCATGCCCGTAAAGACTATGCCAGAAGGCGAACCGGAATGATCGATCTCGAGACTACTTATCTCGGGCTGCCCTTGCCAAGTCCGATCGTGCCCTCCTCCTCTCCACTGTTGGAGAAGCTAGATAATCTCCTCCGCTTGGAGGAGGCGGGCGCAGGCGCAGTGGTATTGCCCTCTCTCTTTGAGGAACAGTTGACCAAAGATAGCTTGGAGTTGGACGAGCGCCTCTCCCAAGGGACCGATCGGTTTGCTGAAGCTCTGAACTTGCTGCCGGATCTCGAGCAGTACAACATGGGACCCGAGCGGTATCTGGAGTCGATCCAAAAAGCCAAGGCAGCTCTCTCCATTCCTGTGATCGCCAGTTTGAACGGAAACACTTTGGGATCCTGGGTCCGTTACGCCAAAGAGATCGAACAGGCGGGAGCAGATGCTCTGGAACTGAACGTCTATCATATACCGGCTGACCTCTTAGAGACCGGCCACTCCGTAGAGTCGAAATGCCTGGAATTGGTTAAGGCCGTAAAATCCGAGCTGCGCATCCCACTGGCGGTAAAACTGAGCCCTTACTTCAGCTCCATCGGAAACATGGCGCTGGAAATCGATCAAGTTAAAGCGGATGGGCTGGTCCTCTTCAACCGCTTCTATCAGCCAGACATAGATTTGGAAGAGCTTGAAGTCGTTTCCAATCTACAACTCTCTACTCCGGAAGAATTGCGCCTACGGTTGCGGTGGACGGCGCTTCTTTATGGGCAAATATCAGCGGATCTGGGTATCACCGGCGGAGTTTACTCGGCTAGCGACGCCTTAAAGTGCTTGATGGCCGGTGGCAAGGTTGTCATGATGGCCTCTGCCTTGTTGAAACACGGCATCTCCCATCTGAAGAAGCTCTTGGAAGCCATGGTACGTTGGATGGAAGAGCATGACTACGAGTCGGTCGAGCAATTGCGGGGGAGCATGAGCCGCAAGGCCATCGGCGCCTCCGAAGGATACGAGCGGGTGCAATACGTCCGCCTCTTGGCCGGTTATCTTCGCTAACGAAATCCGATCAGAAGAATAGTAAGCCCAGGGCTCTTCGCCCCGGGCTTTTTTTCAAGACAAGGATGACAGCGTTACGAACAGGAAGGTGTAGCGGACAGGTTCCCTCCACTGGTTACGAAATGACAAATTCGTTCCACGCCCTCCCGGATTTCGTCATCGCTGTTGGCCAGGCTTACCCGCACGTACTGGCACATGCTACGGCCGAAGGCCGAACCGGGGGCGACCGCTACTTTGGTTTCCGCTAACAAGCGCTTGGCGATCTCGCGGGAATCGTTCCCCAGACGGCCGACGTGAATCATCACATAAAAGGCGCCTCCCGGTGTGTACTCATAGAGGCCGTAGCGTTGCAGGATTTTCAAGGCGATGTCGCGACGACAGCGGTAGGCCTCGCGCATCCGTGTCACATCCTCCTGGGGGCCATTCAGAGCGGCAACTGCAGCGGCCTGGGAGATCGAAGAAGCACAAGAGACGAGCGGCTCTTGCAACTTGGTGATGACAGCCGAAACAGCTATCGGAGCAACCACATAACCCAGCCGCCATCCGGTCATGGCGTAACTCTTGGATACGCCGAAGACGCTGACAACACGCTCATCTCGGTCCAGGCGAGCAAAGCTTAGATGCTCTCCTTCGAATACCAGATCCTCGTAGATTTCGTCGGAAATGATGTAAAGGTCGTGTCGCTGGGCGATACGATAAATTTCCTCTACTAGCGAGCGTGGAAAGATTGCACCGGTAGGGTTGGAAGGGCTGTTCAAGACGATGGCTTTGGTCCGAGGGCTGACCAGTGATTCGATCTGGCTCGCATCCGGAAGAAAGCCTCGTTCCGGAAAGAGATTGAAATGAACGGGGGTGGCGCCGATCAATTCCAACATCATCTCCGGGTTTGGCCAACCTGGGTCTGCCAGCAGCACTTCGTCCTGGGGCTCCACC
>JAPLHW010000128.1 GCA_026389425.1 Coprothermobacterota bacterium | reverse complement strand
TTCACCGTGGCGGATTTCCAGCGCCTGGGATGGGAGGTGATGACCCGACTGGAGAGGGAAGGAATTCCCTTCCTCATCGCCGGTGGCTCTCCCTTTTACCTCTACGCTCTACTGGGCAATTTCTTCCTGCCGACTGCCGGGGCAGATCCCGCCCTGCGCCAACGATTGGAGCGGGAGGCCGACGAGGGCGGATTGGAGGCTCTTCATGCCCGATTAGCTTCGGTGGACTCCATCTCAGCCGAACACATTCATCCCCACGACCGCCGCCGCATCATCCGCGCTTTTGAAGTGTGGGAACTGACCGGTTTTCCCCGATCTCATTTTCAAGTAACGGGCTATCAGGGAGAGCGCTTCCGCTTGGTAGGACTGCAGGTCGACCGAGAGGTCCTGCGTCGGCGCTTGGTGCAGCGAACCCAGGGGATGCTCCGCGCCGGCCTGGTGGAAGAGGTGGAAGGTCTCCTTAAGCGCGGGTACGATGCGAGCCTGATCCCCCTCCAATCGATCGGTTATGCCCAGGTGGTCAGGCTCGCTCACCTCCCAGGAGGCCGAGGCTGAGATCGTCCTGCGCAGCCTCCAGTTCGCCCGCCGGCAGATGACCTGGTTCAAGCGTGATCCCCGTATCACCTGGTTGCAGGTGGGGGAGGACTTTCAGCCGGAAGACCTGGCGGAATACTTTCTCACTGTCCGTTGAAGAGGGGGTATAATGCCATCATCTTTTAGAGGAGGGTATATGCATGCGCAAAGGGGTTCTATCCGTCTTGATGGTGATCGGTTTGGTTCTGGCCCTGGCCGGTACAGTTGTGGCCGCCAGCGGCATTTCCACATTGCAATTGATCGTCGGCAGCCCAGTGGCCTTCGTTAACGGGGTCCCCAAGTGGATCGGGGGTGCCCCCTATCAAAAAGGAGGGGAAGTATTTGTGCCTCTCTCTTTCATCGCCGAGAACCTGGGAGCGAAAGTCCGCTGTGACAACAACAGCCATCTGATCACGGTACAGTCCCCCGGCCCGGAGATGACCATGCCCTATTCCGAAGAGAAGGTGACCATCGAAAGCAACGGCGTGAACCTGGCCGCCACGCTGGCCCTGCCAGTGCGCAACTCGCTCTCCCCGGCCGTCCTGATGCTGCACGGCTTCGGCAGCTCGCGGGACGAGGTGGGGAACTTCTATTCCCGCCTGGCCAAGAACCTGGCCGAGGTAGGCATTGCCAGCCTGCGACTTGATTTCGCAGGATCGGGAGAGTCGGGCGGTGACATCGCCGATATGACCATCCAAAGCCAGTTGATGGATGCCAAGGCGGCGATGGCCTATCTACGGGGTCGAGTACAGCTCGATACCGAGCGCATCGGCGTGATCGGCTTCAGCTTAGGCGGCGTGATCGCCTCAGCACTGGTAGCCAGCGATCCTGTGGTGAGGTGCCTGGCCTTGTGGTCAACCCCTGGCGACACACGTGGTACTTTCGTGGAAGAGTTAAGCCAAGCCAACTTCGACAAAGCAGCCAAAGAAGGGATCGTCACCATCGATCTGGGTTGGCGTATGATCACGCTCAAGCAAGGCTTCTTCGAGAGCCTGGGCGCTTCCTTCCCGTTGAAGGATATCAGCAGCTACGAGGGAGCGATGCTAGTGGTGGCTGGCAGCGATGACCCGGTCGGCAACGACTGGGCCCGTCAGTTCATCGCCTCTTCCCAGTGTAACTTCGGGGAAGTGATGATCCTATCCGGCGGCGACCACATCTACAATGTGCTGACCGACGACCAGGGAATGGCCGAAGCCGTTCTGCAACGCACCACCCAGTGGTTCAGCCATACCCTTTGATCTAGACAGCCCCAGGCAGCTAGACAGCCCCCGGCAGGGTGTCCTGGAACCTGTTCCTTTGGTATTGGGTTTTTTTACCAAAATGAGTGAGTAAGGCAGTCTCCGGAAAAACAACGCCTCTGGGACCATCAGCTTTCCTTGGCTTTTTTCTAGAAACCGGCAGTAGCGATGCAGGTTCGTATAATAAGGTCTCTGGAGTCATTGACTTTCCTGGGACCGCCGCACCCCAGTGCGGCATCAGCAGTGGCAAGATAGAAGACAACCGCTCTGGAAAGCAGGCACTCCGAAGGCAGTACAGCCGTGGCTATCTCCCCTCCCCTCTTCGACGCAGAACATTCTGCCGGGGGCTGTCTCGTCGAATTGCTTGGGGGGGCTCTCTTTGTGGAAGATCGCACTATCGTGGAAGAACGATACAGTGCGGTGAACCAATGAGAACAGGAGCCGCACTGGGGTGCGGCGGTCCCAGGAGGAGCGCAACAACCAGGAATGCCGCACTGGGGCGCCACGGTCCCATCCCAGGAAAGCCAATGATCCCAGGAACCTTGTTACCTTCAGAATGACTTACCCGCTCATTTTGAGAAAGAACAAAAATGGTCTCACTATTTGGTGGTTGTAAGCGTTGCTATGATTCCTTGCCTGGCCGCATCGGGGGCCGTATAATCTCCCCATTCTGCGGAGAGATGGCCGAGCGGCTGAAGGCACTCGCCTGCTAAGCGAGTCGTCGGGGATAACCCGGCTCTCGGGTTCGAATCCCGATCTCTCCGCCACTTCTAGAAGCCAGTTCTCGGTATTTCCCTTTCTATGGACGGTGAGACAATTAATCACACGCTGTCCGAAAAGTCCCTGGCGGCTCTCAATCCTCCCTGCTCCAGGTGCAGTTGTCAGGGCTGTGGCGCCATGGGCAGCCGCTGGGTATTAGACCGGGATGTTGGCGCCTTCCGACTGCAGCACGTCCTCTAGTTCTTCGGGAGACTTACACCCCTCGCAACCCTCTATTTTGTCGAGGACTGGTATGTCCGGCAACGGAGCAAACAACTCATTCTTGGTTACTTTGCGGTGCAAGTATCGGTTTTCCCAGATACTGCCCGTGATCGCTTCGAATCTTTGGCTATAGGCCACTAATCCACGCGTGTATTCGGGGTCTATCAGTGCCTCAGCAGCGTTTGTGTCGGTTGGCTCTGGTTTGTATTTCATCAGCAATTGTTCCAGCTCATCGTGATGGTCGCGGTTGGGACAAGGGGCTATCATGTTTCGATCGTCCTTAACATAGTCATACTGCCACTGGCGAATGGCTTGGAAGAAGGGCTCTTGCCACACGTCGTTCAGAGTCTTGCCTCGCGCATACACATCCCTGATGTTCACCGGGGAATAGGGCATGAACACGCACGGTGTTACGGCGCCATTCCAGTCAATGTAGAAATAGCCACCGATGCCATGCCCGCCGGCTGCTATACAGCCATCGATACACGTGCCGTGGTTCCAAAAATCGGCCACGAAAAATTGTTTCTCCCGTACAATTTCCCACGAACGTTTCCACATCCAGGCCCGTTGTTCTGGAGCCGGCATTAGATCAAGTGTGAATGAGAGCCCAATAGGCATGTAGTGAAAGATAAAGGCTAGCAGAGCACCCTTCTTCATGACAAAGTCTATGAACTCGTCTGTCAGGATCTCTTCCGCGTTGTCACGCGTGGCCGTCAACGACACGCCGAAGGGCACCCCGTCTCGACTCAATCGATCCATCACTTCCACCACCCGGTCAAATATGCCGGCACCCCGACGTGCGTCCGTGCGTTCCTTGAACCCTTCAACGGAAAGACACAACAACGCGTTGCCGGCTTGGGAGAGTCGCCTGCTAACCTGATCATCAATGAGGGCGCCGTTCGTATAGACCATGAAGAAGCAGTCCTGGTGCTTCTCGAACAGCTCCATGATGCCTTTGCCTTCAGACCGGTAGACAAAAGGCTCACCTCCGCTGATGACAAAAAACCGCTCTCCCCACAGACTCTTGGCCTCCTCAATGACGCGGTCGACGATGCTCCATTCGAGCGTGTTCGTATTGTCGTCCGAATCGGAATAACAACCCGGGCAGCGAAGGTTACAGGCTTTCCCGGGGGCCAGGAGAAGGAAGCTCGGAGCCAACTTGCCAAAGGCTTCCTGAAACTGCTGTTGCTGTTCTGGATTCCCCCGATCGATGAAAAGTGTCTTGATCAGGACCTGGAGCATCCCTCGTAGATAGGCGTCCGAGAGATGTCTTCCCTTTAAAGCACGATGAATCGATTCCGTGATGGCAATCCCCATAGCTATGCGATCATCTTGAACGCTTGGCAAATAGCTGGAGTTAGGATCTGAGCGAGAAGCCTTCAGCGTGTTGAGCAAATGCCTCTGCACTTTACTTGCGATCGCGTCCTGGATGAAAGGACTCTTGAGGAGCCTGACTAGTTGGGGCGTGGACATTTTCCCTACCATGAACTGTACTGTCTTTGGTACTGCTCCATTTTTTGCCATAGCGTTTTCCCCTCCTTAACATTCTCATTGCTGAGATCGACCCTCAACGTTTGCTACCTATACTAGCACTTGGGCAAGCTACTGCTCGTAAACCAGGCGATATTCTGTCCTCCCAATTCCTAAGCGAGTGGTCGGGGATAACCCGGCTCTCGAGTTCGAATCCCGATCTCTCCGCCAGAAATGAACCTACTCCCTTTTGCCATCCATCCGTGCTCTAATGTTCTATTCGGGAGCCTTTCCATGGGCTGGTGCAAAGAATGCTCTCACGCGATCAGCGATCCACTTCACCTGCCCAGTGGTGACCTTGTTGCCGATGGGGAGGTTGAGGATTCGCTGCGAGGTTTGAAAACTCTCCGGAAAAAGGGCCGGATCCAAGCAATCAGGAAACGGATAATGGTCCCAGGTTCCCACCCCCTGTCGCTTCAGTGCCCTCTGCGCGGGTGACCGCAAGCTTGGCGAGACCAGGATGGAGAAGTGGCTCAACGCTCCATCAGAGGGTGGCGGTAAGGTTACGCCTCTTAACCCGGAGAAAGCCTCCCGAAATAGCCTTTCATTTCTACGCCGGAGGAGATGGTATGTCTCAGCTTTAGCAATGTTGCACATGATCAGCGCCCGGTTCAAGGATGGTGGTGACTGCCACCATTCCGCAGAACGCACCGCACTCGGATCCTCCATCCCGCTAGACTCTTTTTTTCCTCGGATCGCTTGGAAGGCCTCGAATGAACGCGTGGCCAATGAGTACAAAACCCGGTTGCTCTGGATGGCTGCAATCAGAAATATCTTCCCATTGAGAAAGAAGACGCGCTTGCCTTGCTTCATCTCCGCGATAGACCGCTGCTTCCTCAGCTCCTCAGCAATCGCGCCGTTCTTCGTTAATAGCATTCCACCCCAACCGGCATACATGCTTTTTCCGATCCCGAAACTGACGATGGCCACGTCTCGATCGGCCAGCCTTTCCATCAAGTGTGGGGTCGGCACGGTCATGGTCATGTCGACGATGCAGAGTTCAACCGAACTCGGTAACGAACGGCGGACCCTGGGAAGGTCGAAGGTGTGGCCGAACAGCTCACAGAGGATCACTGCGCAGGCCTCAGTGGAAAGGGACGCGTATTGTTCCTCCGCCACGAGAAACGATCCAGGCTGGCAGTCGAGCAAGCGCATAGAAGCTCCCGCTTCCAGGATGGCCTCGTGTACCACAGGACTGGTGTAGGCGGGGGTGACTACCGTCCCCCCAGGGCAGGCGGCGGCTTTCAAGGCCCAGCAGATCCCAGCTCTGCCTGATGGTACCAGGACAGCGTGAGGCACTTGCAAGCGATCCTGAAAAACATGCTCCAGGATATCGATGTCAGGGGATCGCAGAGTGGATTTCAGCAGGTCGAGGAAGGAGAAGGGCGGCTCGTACCTTGGGATCAAGGGATCATCCCCAAATTCGCGCCCTGGGTATGATATTCGGTGAACCCTCCCGTCTGAGCAGTGGAGTCGTTCGGTTCATCCGGGCGGTAAGAAGGGGATGTACCCAAGAAATCAGCCAAGAGAGCTCGTTGGCTGACCAGCAAGGGAGGGTTGTGAGCTGTCGTCTTCATGGCGACTCTATTATATGGCAAGAAGCCCGATCGCCCTCTCATACGGCCACCTCCCTTCAGGTAGTGGGTGGCGAGGGAAAGTTTCTCGATGAGGTTTCTCCAGGGGTGATGGAGTTTTGCTCTAGGTTGAGCAGAAATTGCTTCCGCCATAGCCCCCCACCATAGCCGGTGAGTGTGCCATCGGACCCGATCACTCGGTGGCAGGGGATGAGGATGGAGACGCGGTTGTCGCCGTTGGCTCGAGCCACAGCCCGGATCGCCTCAGGCATCCCGATGGAGCTTGCTTGCTCCTTGTAGGATCTGGTTGAGCCATAGGGGATGGTCTGCAGGGCTGACCACACGCGACCTTGGAAGGGAGTGCCGGGAGTGTCTAGGGGGAGGGAGAATTCGCGCAGGCTGCCGGAGAAGTACTGTCGAAGTTCGTCGGCCAGAGGATCGAATAGAGGGTGTATTCCAGGCACTACATAGGCTTTCAGCAGTCGTTTGATTCGATCCAACTGTGTTTCCAGCATCCGTCGGTCCACGAATTCCAAGAGGCAGATCCCGGCATCGGTGGCGCCCGCCAGCATTGGTCCAAGGGGCGTGGGGATGCGCGTAACGGTGATCAGCGACGTCCCTCGCAAATGAGTGCAGGAGTTGCCGAAGACCTTGCGGACAGCCTCGTTGAAGCCGCTCAAGGAATCATAACCGCAATCGAAAGCTGCCTCGGTGATCGGTTCACCATGTTGAATCCTGCCGATAGCCGACCCGATGCGTAGGAATCGCAAGTAAGCCTGAAAGGTCATGCCATGGTGTCGTTTGAACCACCGGCGTAAAGCGTTCGGGTCAGTACCGCGCGATCGAAGTTGACGGTCTGTCAGTTTTCCGGCTCCTTCACTTTCCAACTCCGCGAAAACATCACGGATCCAATCGGGCGGTGTGCCGAGTGGTTCCATCGGACGGCACAGCTTGCATGGACGAAACCCCGCTGCCAGGGCGTCCTTGGCTTGGGGAAAGAAGAGCAGGTGTTCCTGCTTTGCTTTTTTCGCCGTACAAGCCGGCCGGCAGAAGATACCGGTGGTGATGACAGCGGTGAAGAAGATGCCATCAAAGGAAGCATCGCGGTCGGAAAAAGCCCGCAGCATCGTTTCTCTATCCGGAAGCAGTGTCTCTCTCATGGCTTTACTGTAACGAGAACAGCCGACGGATGCTACCGAAAATTCGACAGAGGATTTTTCCAGGATGACCCACAAAAGAATATGGGGACAGATTCAAGGAACAATAAGGGGACAGATTTGAGGAAGATTCTGGGGACAGATTTAAATCTGTCCCCATAATCAGGGCTTTTACCAAACTGGACCGGTGTCAACGTACTGGATTAGTCGCTCGTTGCCGGTGCCCATGTGTACTCCCCGGTGGCTGGCAAAGGATTCCTCTCCCCAGCCATAGAACCAGTCGGTGGGTTGGCAATCGGGGAAATGCTGGACAACCGGGCCCTCCAGCAGGGGACCGCGACCGAGAGC
>JAPLHW010000042.1 GCA_026389425.1 Coprothermobacterota bacterium | reverse complement strand
CCCAGGGTTATGGCCCTTCGTGAAACTCCTGCCGCCCTGCTTACTGCTGAAATGGCTCCATACGCTTCGCCGATTGTTTCAGAGGCAGCCACCATTCTTTGCATCTTTTCATTTATATGAGGGCGCAATGCATCGAATTTTCTCTTAATCTTCTCAGTGTCCATGATGCCATCATAACACAAAGAGGTAGTAGTTGCTATGTTAAATTATAGACAAACCCTAAGTACTTCATCCATCTCTAGACTGCTCACCGTTGCGCTGACGCCACTTATGCCATGCACTGCAGGGCCATGCATACATGGCTGAATTGGTACTTGGAACGGGGTTACCTAGAAGCCAACCCTATGAAGCAGGCGGGTTTGAAGAAGCCCCGGGAACGCCGAATCCTTTACTTATCAAGTCGCGGCTAATGGATTCCTTCGGGGACGCCGCCACGTTCAAAGTGATTGGCGAACCCGTGAGCTTGCTGGACGCTGAAAGACTTGCCGAATCCGACCCGTATCAGTTTCAATATTGGGCGTTGGGTCTTGTGAGAGCACGTCCTGTTGAGTAGAAGAAAGGAGCGGACAAGGGCATTGACGGGTGAATCATCTTCCAAGGGGATAAGCCTGGAACCTTTGAAAGCGTAATTCTATCCGTGAAGGCCGGCCGCATCAATGCCGCCCATGTCCCCGACCTGAAGGGGTGCTGGAGCGAGAGAAAGCTGCAATCGGGGTACTGATCTCGATGCAGGAACCCACCGCTCCTATGCGAATGGAAGCTGTCACGGCAGGATTCTACGAGTCCGAAATCTGGGGGCGGAAATATCCACAGATGCAGCTTTTGACCGTGGCCGAACTGCTGGCCGGGAAAGGAATTGATATGCCCCCTATCAGGCAAGTGAACAGAACCTTCAAGAAGGCAGCCAAAACAGAGAGTAAGAAGTGCGAGGCAGAGTCGCTACCACTGAGGTGAAAACACGGAGAACTGGTGTTTAGAAGGGCCTGTTCATCACCGACCCCTCAGCTTATTAAATTTCGGGGCGAGGCTGACTGCCAGCCGCTCAGGTAACGGTTACTCCATACACAGGCTTCCCTGCAGGCAAGACGTACAAGTTTGGAGTAGCCAGCTAGGTCAGCTCCAGCGAGTCGTTAGGCATCCAGGCAGGTGCTAGAAAGATAGAGTGAACTGATTGATATAGCCAGTGTAGACGAGAACCGCATGAGCTAGGACGTCTCGACCGATCAGGCACTGTGCCTGCTGTCCCTTGAGAGGAACCTCGATAGCAAATGCTTCGACGATGACGTTGTTGGGGAAGAGCAAGCGGACAGTGTACTGTTAGCAGGGGACGTTCTCGGAAGAAGGTGTGCTGATGGAGACTACGCTGACGGGTTGGAGGCCAAGGGCTTCGCTATTCCAAGCTGAATAACGCTACCAGTTGCTCCGGTATCGATCATCCCTTTGACAGGAATTGGCTCGGGTATCTTTGAGGTTGTCTTAGTCAATGCCTCCTCGACGGGGGTTCCTATCCAGACTCTCATGTCCACTATTGGACCGATAACGCGAAGATTGGGAAGCTGAGAAGTAAAGGAAGGCGTGTTAGACGGCGATCAAGTTAGAAACGAAGCTGAGGGGAATATCAACCTTCGTTACCTGTTTGACGAGGAATGGAGTATTGCCAAGTTCCCGGTACCCCCACATGACAGCATCCATCTGGCTATCAAAGGTGCCAAGAACCTTGTTCTTGTGGATAAGAACAAACTTCCCGGCGTGAGCACCGATGAGCGACTCGAAGTTGGCTTCGTATGTCTTTAATTCAACAGATAGAACCTCGGCCATCATTACCTCCTCAGGGCATGCCGGCTGGCCTTTCTTTGCACACACTGATATTTTTGGCTCCTTTTCATTTCAAGTGGGTAACCTACCAGCCTCTCTGTCATCAAGGCGACGATGATCTAAAAGAGTCCTGTCAGACCTGGGACCGCCGCACCCCAGTGCGGCTTGTCAATGTTCGCCCGCAAGTACACCACTCATGTTCACCTGAGATGCACCACTCATGTTCACCTGAGATGCACCAGTGATGTTCACCCGGAGTACACCACCCTGGTCTGACCGGGGCCATGTTCGCCCGGAGTACACCACCTTCTATCGGGTTGAAGGTGAGGGGGTCGTTGTTTGCGGAGAAATAGCTTCCTGGAAATCTGGTCACGATTGCGATGACAGCTTCCCTTCTTCCTCCTCGAATCTCACCGTGTCGTAGCGCTGCCGGTTGCGAGCCCGGTAGCTGGGTCCCTGGATGACCACCACTTCGGCCTGATCGAGCAAGCGATCCAGAGCTGCCGAGGCCAGCAAGGGTTCCAGGAAAAGCCCAGCCCACTCGCTGGGCGCCTTGTTGGTAGTGACCAGGATGCTGCCTTTCTCGTAACGCCCTCGGATCACTTCGTAGAGATCCTCCGGGGCAGGGGAACGCATCGGCCTCAATCCGAACTCGTCGAGGATCAGCAGGTCGGCTTGAGGGCAGACCGCAGCCTCCGCTCGAAGGAACCATCGGCTCTTCCCCCGTGCAAGTGCCGCAACAACTGCTCGGCCGCCACCAACCACACCTCCAGGCCCATACGACAGGCTTGGTGACCGATAGCTTGCGCAAGATGGGTCTTGCCCACCCCGGTCGGCCCACAGAGGACCACATTCCTCTTCTTCTGAATGAAGGAGCAAGTGGCATACTCCAACACCTGCTGGCGTGGAACCTCCGGGTTAAAGGAGAACTGGAAGGTCTCCAAGGTCTTGGCTGATTCCAGGCCGGCCCGTTTCAACCGTCCGGCGAGCTGCTTCTGGGCTCTTCTCTCCACTTCGTCTTCAAGGAGCCGGGAGAGGAACTCGCCGTAGGGCCACTGACCTTCTTTGGCTTGCTGAAGCCGCACCTCCAGAGTATCGGCCATGCCGGAAAGGAAGAGCTTCCGCAGTTGAGTTGAAATCGGATTCTGGTTCACGTTCGGGGTCATGCCGCTACCTCCCCGGCCGATCATAGAAGACGGGAGAGGGGCCGCCCACCAGTTCCCGGCTGCTGCGGGTGAAGGGGGAAGGCAAGGAGTCACCTATTCCGGAGTAAGCTCCGCTTTTGTCAACGCCGCCCGAAAATGTCCCACTTTCGCCGGTTGAATTTGTCCCACTCGGCAAAGACAGACTGCAGGCATCATCTCAATGCACCCCTTCTTCTGGACGTGGATTCCGAGGTCTTCCCCGCCGTGGGGTGATAACCGGTGGGCGATCCTCTGGCATCTCCAGATCAGCATACCCTCGCAATCGATAGGAGTTCCCGGCGATTTGCACCAGGTGGCAGTGATGGAGCAAGCGATCCAGGATGGCCGCAGCTGCTGCAGCGTCCCCGAAGATCTCTCCCCACTGGCGGAAACTCTTGTTGGAGGTCAACAGGGTAGAGTTCCTCTCGTAGCGCCGGTTGACCAGCTGGAAGAAAAGATTAGTCCCACTCTGGCTGATCGGCAGGTAACCGACCTCGTCTACCACCAACAAGGAGGCTGTGGCCAGGAAGTTCATCCGTTCCCGCAGACGTCCTTGCCGTTCCGCTTCCAGCCAAGACTGGGACAACTCGTAGAGGGTGCTGTAGAAGACCCGTCTTCCTCTGCGGGCAGCCTCCACTGCCAGAGAAATCGCTAAATGGGTTTTCCCCACTCCGGTCGGTCCCAGGAAGATCACGTTCTCCTTTCGTTCCAGGAACCCCAGCTCGTGCAGACTGAGGATCTGCCCCCGGCTCACGGAGGGTTGAAAGGTGAAGTCGAAGGAGTCCAGGGTCTTCAATCCCGGCAGGTGGGAGGTCTTCAGACAAGCTCGCAGGCGACGGTCCATCCGCAGGACCCACTCCGCCGCCAGCAGGTCGCGGATTGCCTCCCCCGGGGAGAGGGCCGCTCCATCCAAGCCCTGGAGGATGCCGGATAAGGCTTCCAGGCTGCCGGGCATCCCCGGCTGAACCAGGTTCTGTTGGATCTCGTGGGTGATGGACATGGCTGTCATCCCAGCACCTGTTCGTACTCGTCCAGGGAACGGATAGGGACCTTTACGGAAGACCAGGCCGGCAGGAACCGATCAGACGGGTCGGAGGGGTTTGACCCGGTGGGCTTGTCCTCTCTTTCCTCCCCCAAGAGCTGCCGCATGTATTGCCGTTGGCGGTGTTCCGGGGCGATCACCCACTCCCCGCGGTGAAAGGACAGCGGGTGGGTGACCAAGAGACGCCCCTTCTCGAAGATGGCCAGCTCCCGCAGGGTGGGACGCACCTCCAGCAGGCGGCCGTTGACTCCCTCCGGCGCCGAGTAGAAGTTGCCGCGGTAGGAGAGAAAGCCGTCGCTGGAGAGACGTCGGCTGTACGCTACCAAGGGAAGATAAGGTCCAGTGGGCAGGGATCGAAGAAGAGGCTTCTCCCGGTCCCAGCGCTCTTGGGGGATCTCCCAGGTGGTGCCATGGACCCGCTGATTGGCCACCCGATCTCGCCAGTCGGCGCACTGGGCATTTAGATCATCCAGGTCCCGGAAGGTGCGGGCGTAGAAGAAGGAATCGTGCAGGTAGCCGATGGTCCGCTCCACTTTCCCCTTGGTCTGGGGACGGCGCACCCGGCAGGCTCGCGGGCGGAAGCCGTAGTGGCGGGCGAAGCGGAGGAACTCCGGATGAAAGGTGACCTCTCCTTGGACGGGATGATGGAGGACGGTGGTCTTGGCGTTGTCGAAGAGCAGGGTCTGGGGCACTCCGCCCAGGTGGGTGAG
>JAPLHW010000262.1 GCA_026389425.1 Coprothermobacterota bacterium | reverse complement strand
CCCCAGCGTGCTAAGGTAAGGTGAAAGGAGAGAAAAAATGGGCGCTACTTTCAGTGCCCATGGCCCACGTGCAGGGCCGGAAAGGAGAACCAATTCCTCTCATCCTGGAAGAAAACCGAGATGATGTCGGGATCTTGATTTTGAACCATGACGCTAAACGCAACGCTCTCAATCGGATCATGATGGACAATCTGACTGAGGGTTTGGAGCGCATGAAAGCCAATGGAGCCCGCGTGGTCATCTTGCGGGCCAATCGGGGGGCCGCTGTCTGGTCCGCAGGTCACGATATCGCTGAGCTTCCCAAGCCTGGCTTTGATCCCTTGGCCTACGACGACCCGCTGGAGAAAACTATTCGCTCCATCCAACACTTCCCCGCCCCGGTCATCGCCATGATCGAAGGCACTGTCTGGGGGGGAGCTTGCGAGCTCGCTTTAACTTGCGACATTCGAATCGGCACGCCGCAGACCAGCTTCGCCGTCACTCCAGCGAAAATCGGCCTTCCCTATAACCTGAACGGGATCACAAATCTGGTCAACGCCTTGGGAGCCGCTACGGCCCGTGAGATGGCCTTTACCGCCCAACCGTTGCCGGCCGAGCGTGCTTACCAACTTGGCATCCTACAATACCTGGTCGCGGCTGAGGAGTTGGAGAGCTTCACCCTGGACCTGGCCAGGAAGATCACCCTCAACTCACCACTCAGCATCTCCGTGATCAAGGAACAGCTCCATGTACTATCCGGAGCCTATGCGATTTCCCCGGAGACCTTTGAACGGGTCCAAGCCCTGCGCAAGGTGGCCTACGAGAGCACCGATTACCAGGAAGGGATCGATGCTTTTTTCCAGAAACGCACCCCCCGCTTTCATGGGAAGTGAAGTCCGTACGAGTACTGGTTTCACGTCATTGGCTGGTTGCAAGCTTCTCCAAACGGCGGCTGTTTTCCCGAAATATGCCGAAAAAGGTTGAGGTTCTGTTACAATAAAAAAAAAGGAGGTGTCTTTGACAAGATGAGATTCTCTTTGTTTCGAGTCGTCTCAGGCGTGCTGCAGTTTTTTGCCTGGGTCTGGATGATTCTGTTGTTGGTGGCTGCGATCATTATTGTCGCCGTACCCATCCCCTGGGAAAGCATGAACTACTACGGCATGGATTACAACCTGCAGATGGGTTTGTACATCTTTGGATGGGCTCGTTGGGGTGCTTTCATCGGTCTGATCGTCGGCGCCGTAATCGGCTGGGCCGCTATGATGGCCATTGCCGGGATGTTGCGCTTGCTGATATCCATCGAGACCAACACCTACCAGAGCGCCAATCGCGCGCCTCTGGCGTATTCACCTCCAACCTACATGACTCCCCCCATGCCAACCCCTCCTGTTTATGCGCCGCCGCCAATCCCTCCAGCCGCACCCACTATAGGTGTTGTACCGCTTCCTGTCGCACCCACATTCCCTTGCAGTAACTGCGGAGCCGAGCTGCAGCCCGGTGACAAATTCTGCCAGAATTGCGGGGGTAAAACCACAACCTAACCTTCCATCATTCTGGAGGTCATTAGTGCGCAAGCCTCCTCGTTGGAAAGTTCCTGGTTCCGGTGAGGAGGTCGGGGCTTTACAAACCAGCCAGCGAAAGGAGAGAGCATGAGCGAAAGTTGGCAGGTTGTCTTTCGTGCCGAGAATATGGTGGAAGCTGCTCTCGTAAAGAGCCGCTTGGAGGACGCAGGGATCTCTGTGATGGAACGAGGAGAAGCGATGAGCGCGGCTTTTGGATTCACCATCGGTCCGCTAGCTACCGTTGATCTGCTGGTGCCGAGTTCGCAATTGCAGATTGCCCTCGAGATCGTCAGCGAGCCGGAAGGGGAACCAGGAAGCCCTCATGAGATGGAATAAGAGGATCTCGGTCCTCCTCAATCCCTCTCCGGCAGTTGAGCCTGCGCGCTGAGGAGGGTTCAAGAAGAGGGCTGATGAACAGCCGGCAGATGAAACGGATCTCAGCCCTACTTGCTGTCGCGTTGCTCAGCCTGATGGTCACGACATCGCCATCCTGGGCTGCTTTCACCGACACCCAGGGGAATTGGGCGGAACCAGCCATCCTCCGCCTGGAGGCCCAAGGCTTGATGGAAGGCTTCCCTGACGGAACTTTCCGGCCCGATAGCCCGTTGAGTCGCGCTCAACTGGCCAAGATCGTTGTGGAAAGTTCAGGCCATAAAGAGACACCGCAACCGACTTCCAAGATGACTTTCCCGGATGTCTCTCCACTTCATTGGGCCTTCCCATGGGTAGAGTATGCGGAAAGCAAAGGCCTTGTTCGTGGCTACCCGGACGGGACTTACCTACCCGAGCGGGCAGTTAGTGTGTTGGAGATGCTGACCGTGTTGGTTCGTGCCAAAGGTTGGCTGCAGGTAACACCGTCTACCCCCTTTTTCGCCAACATACCGCCCTCTCACTGGGGTTACGCACTGGTCATGACGGCCTTGCGCCACCACTTCCTGCTGGTTCCGGACCCAACCTTCATCGACATGCC
>JAPLHW010000024.1:2463-4508 GCA_026389425.1 Coprothermobacterota bacterium | reverse complement strand
AAACGAGAACTGCCAGGCTGCTCTCCAGGGCGATCCTCCATTTTATGATGAACCTTTGCATTGATCTCATCTCCTCCGTTTGGGCCAGGTTTGCTCAAGTTGGTCAATTCTAGGGCTTTCACCAAGGCCGTGGAAGGGCTCGCCAGTCATGATCCGGCGTGCTCTTGCGACCCCATGCGCCGCGGCCTATAATCCCCAACTAATCCCTTTTTTAGTCCGCATTCTCACCCCGCAGAGAGCCACAGTAAACGCAAGGAAGACGATGAGAACAGGATGAACCTCTAATGGAAATAAGATACGACAATATAGCCAATCGAGAGAAAGTCTGGGCAGCCCTAAGCTCGGTGCTGGCGGCCGTTCTGCTCACCGTGATGAAGCTGGTGGTCGGCCTGATGACCAACAGCTTGGGCATCTTGGCCGAAGCGGCTCACTCCGGCTTGGATTTGGTGGCGGCCATCGTCACCCTTCTGGCTGTCCGCATCTCAGACCGGCCGGCCGATCACGATCATCTCTACGGCCACGGCAAGGTGGAGAACATCTCCGCTCTCTTCGAGACCTTGTTGCTCTTGCTCACTTGTGCCTGGATTATCTACGAGGCCGTACAACGGCTCTTCTTCCGCCCAGCGGATGTGGATCCCTCGATGTGGGCCTTCCTTACCATGGCGATTTCCATCGGCGTGGATATCTCCCGCTCGCGCATGCTCTACAGGGTCGCCCGCAAGTACAACAGCCAGGCGCTGGAAGCGGATGGGCTGCATTTCAGCACCGATATCTGGAGCTCCAGCGTGGTCATCCTGGGTCTCGTGGGCCTCGTCTTGGCCAACCAGTTCCCCGCGCTGAGCTTTCTGCGGCAGGCCGATGCGATGGCAGCGCTAATGGTTGCGGCGATCGTGATCTACGTCAGCTTGCAATTGGGCAAACGCACCGTGCTGGCCTTGGTCGATACTGCCCCCAAGGGGGTGGCCGATCAAATCCGTCAGATCGTGGAAGCAGTGCCGGGAGTGACGAACTGCCATCATGTCCGGGTCCGCTACGCCGGCGCCTTCAGCTTCGCCGATATTCATGTGCTGGTGGAAGGCGGGTTGAAATTAAACGAGGTCCACGCCATCACTGAAGCGATCGAGAAGACGGTTCACCTACAGCTGCCTACCATTGATTTGGTCGTACATCCGGAGCCGGATTCGCCGCAGTTCCGTCCCAAGGAGCCAGGATCGAACTCCGCCGCTTCGCCGGAATCTACCACTTCAGAACCACCTTCTTCAGGTAAGGAGGAATAAAAAGCAGCACCCCGTTTGTGTGTCCGCTGCTTAACCCCCGCGAGCTTCCTCCAAGTTCGTCCGCGCCGCTGGCGCCATTTCCAGGAAGCTTTGGATTGTCTGGCAGTCTGCGTATTCCTGGCAAACGCCGCAATGATCCACAGCTTTCTTTAATCCACAAAGCCGGACTTCGCATTCCAGGCAATGGGCGATCCAGGGGCCGGTCGGCGAAAGGCAGCTATTGCAATGAATGTCCGCGGCCGTCATCCCTGGAACCTGGTATTCCTCACGCCACTTCTTCGCGACCTGCTCCCGCAGCACATCATCATTGGCTATTGTGGCCTGATAAGCGCCACACTCCAGGCAATTGAGTCCACACATACCCAACATCCGTTCCATCGTTTTATGCTCCTTTCCTTTTCTCACCCAATTCTAACAAGGTTCTCCATTAGGAACTGCGATATCTCTTTGTCGTTGCTGTTGTTGCCTTCACGGGGCGCGACTCACTGGTAAGTTGAACCGGATTTCGCAGGTTCGCTGCTTCTGTTGGGACTTGTCGAGCTACCCCTGTTCCCGGAAACGAAATTTTGATCACCATCAAACTGTTTTAATAAGAAAGTCAGAAGAAGGAGTGAACATGAAAAAGCTGTCCGTTTTTGTTTTTTGTTTGGCCATGGGTTTGCTATTGCTGGCAGGCTGCGCTAGTTCCACCACCACGCCTACTCCGACCCCGGGCAGTTCCACCCAACCCCCCACCCCCACTACCGTGCCCACCGAGCAAGTGGTAAA
>JAPLHW010000024.1:0-2439 GCA_026389425.1 Coprothermobacterota bacterium | reverse complement strand
GTACAAGGAGCATCCCTCACTTGGGTCAATCAAGACGCAGTGAATCACCAAATCTCGTTCGATCGTGGCCCGATCTCCCCGATGAGCCCGATGTTGAAACCGGGAGATTCCTGGACGGCCACGTTCCTGGAAACAGGGGATTTCCCTTATTCCTGCGTGGTGCACCCTTCCATGAAGGGAACGGTGAGCGTGCGGTTGCCGGTAGACATCCCCCCGTCGCATCCATCACCTTAGGCTGCATACTGGTTTGGAGCGTTCCTGAACTAGCCCGGGTGTTTGACTCCCATACCTTACGGAAAAGATTTTCACAGGGAGTACAATCAACGGAAAGAGCCGGGAATAGCCCTTGAAGAGTATCAGAATGGGGTATTTCTGAAACATACGTAAAACACAAAGGGGAAAAATGGCGGAATCACAATACAATGCTGAGAAGGCAACTGGCAAAAAGGTAAAGGTTACCAAGAACGGTCCCTACCTGGTATCGGGAGGAGTGCCTCTATCTGAGCAAAGCATCCGTGCTTCGGGCAATGGACAGTGTAATGAATGGAAGGAGGGCAAGAAATACCCGGCGCAGGAAACCGCTGCTCTCTGCCGCTGTGGTCGTTCCCAAAATAAACCTTTTTGCGATGGAAGCCACGTGAAGGTACGCTTCGATGGGACCGAAACGGCCAGCCAGGAAACCTATTCGGAACAAGCCGGTATCACCGTTGGCCCCAGTCTGAAACTTAGCGATGCCGAGGATCTCTGTGCCGGCGCCCGTTTCTGCGACTGCGCCGGGGGAACCTGGAAACTTACGAAACGATCCGACGACCCGGAGGCCAGGCAACTGGCGATCCAGGAAGCCTGCGACTGCCCATCCGGACGGTTGGTGGCCTGGGACCAAGATGGAAGAGCCATTGAGCCGGATTTCGAACCCTCTATCGGTCTGGTTGAAGATACGCAAGCCGGGAAAATGGGTCCCGTATGGGTGCGAGGCGGTATTCCCATTGAATCGGCAGATGGCGAAAGCTACGAAATCCGCAACCGTGTCACCCTTTGCCGCTGCGGTAAAAGTGCCAATAAGCCGTTTTGCGACGGCAACCATTTAAGATAATCGTCCGGAAAACAGGACGAAAGAAAGAGGGGAAAGGAAAATGGTCGATTCACGGGAAGGTCGGCTGGAACTTCTGACTGACAAAAACAGTTGTCTAATACTCATTGATTATCAGGCTTCCATGTTCAAGGGAGTCGCTTCGGGCGATAAAGCCATCATCAAACAAGCGGCCTTGGGTGCAGCAAAAGCTGCCATCATATTGGGAATTCCAGTGGTCTTATCCACGATCAATCCGAAATACAACGGCGAATTCATCCCGGAAATAGCGACCTTATTCCCAGGCCAGGAAGCGATTTCTCGTAAGATTCTTAGTTTTGATGCCTTTGAGGATGACGCCGTCTGGAGCGCCGTCCAGAAAACCGGGCGCAGGAAAATGGTCGTGTCCGGTTTATGGACCAGCATGTGTTTTGCCTATACCGCTCTCCACGGTATAAAAGAAGGGCTTGATGTCTATGGATTGATGGATGCTGCCGGTGATTCCACCCCGAATGCCCACAAGTACGGAATAGAGAGAATGTTGCAGGCTGGTGTCATTCCGATAACCCTAGAATCACTGGTTTCCGAATGGATGCATGATTGGGCCAATCCCAAATCTGGTGAGCTGGTCAAAGAAGTCTATTCCAAATATGGAGCGATGATTGGGCTTCGATAGGCCTAATCTTGGCACCAATTGAAGGAACCAAAAAGTCTCGCCCTAAGTATGACGTCAGATTCGCAAGGAAATAGCATCATGCGGCCACATCAAGATAGCGATTGTTAGGTAGAAGGCTTGCTTAAGAGGAGGCAGTTTCCATGAAAATGCCGGTTTTGTTCATAGGCCATGGTTCGCCGATGAACATCATTTTGAAGAATGACTACACACAGCGCCTGGCTGAATTGGGACATGAATTACCCAGACCAAAAGCTATCCTCGTCGTTTCCGCTCATTGGCTGACCAATGGGACCTATGTCACATGCTCCGAGAAGCCGAAAATGATCTATGACTTCTATGGCTTTCCCGATGAATTGTACCGGCAAAATTATGCCAGTCCCGGTTCTCCCGAAGTTGCCAAGCTCGTAACCAAATTGGTGCAAAAAGGGCTCGTGAAGTGCGATTATTCCTGGGGGCTGGACCATGCATCATGGGCTGTCTTGAAACATATCTATCCCGAGGCCGATATCCCCGTCGTCGAAATGAGCCTGGATTATTCGCCGTACAACGGATGGAACCGGCCAACGCTGCAGTACTACTATGATTTGGCCAAACAACTGAGCCCTTTGCGAGACAAGGGCATCTTGATCATTGGAAGCGGCAATATTGTTCACAATCTCAGGGTGGTCGACATGGAGAATGTGGATGCCAAACC
>JAPLHW010000234.1 GCA_026389425.1 Coprothermobacterota bacterium | reverse complement strand
CATTGGGGTGAGAGAATTTGCCATGGGCGATTCAGCCTACATTCGGCCACTGTTCATGAAAATCTATGCACAGCTGCTTAAGCAAGCCAAAGAAGAGATGATGCCGGAATCGTTTAAGAAGGAGTTGGCGGCGTACCGGTCACAAGACCAGCCCGAGCTAACGGAGCGAGCAGAGGAAGTACGGAAGATGATCGAAGGACTGGCCAAGGAGAAGGGGATGAGAATCTAATGAAATCTGTCCCCATTGGCCGCATTAGAGGCCGGTTGGGGGGCGCCGGCCCAGTGAGCGGCAAGCGTTGCCCCCACTGCCACAGAGTGAAGCCCCTGGAGGCTTTCTACGTGAAGCGCAACGGCCACCTCGCCAGTTGGTGCAAGGAGTGCGCCATCGCCACCAGCCATAAAGGAAGAGGGACCGGCTACCGGCGGGTGGGCATGAAGAGGCAGGTCAAGAGGCGCCGGCCGGTGCTGGCTGAGGAAGAGCGCATGCCTCCACCGCCCATCGCTCCCCTTCATCTGGTGGATGGGCTCTGCGCTTATGCCTACCCGCGAGGCACGGTGCGTTGCTGGCAGCAGCGCCTTCTGGGGACAGATTTGAAATCTGTCCCCATTGGATCACGAAGAAAGGTGCGCTGCTGGCGTTTGCAGGGAACCTGCGCCAAGCCGCGCCGTCTCTGCTGCCCCTGGTTGGCCAAGGCCTGGGAGCCTTAGGGTGGGTTGGCGCAGCTCGAGCTGCCATGGCGGAGCCGGGAATAAAAATGATGACGACCCTCATTGACTTGGCAAAAATGGCCGGGGAGCTGCAGGGAATTTGGCGGCCTTACAGAAAAATATGCCCTTTTTGCAGTCGCTAAACATTAGTGCAATAATGCATGATAATGGCATTTTTCATCCAACACCACTTCAGGAGGCGCCGAAGAAGATGAGAGAAAACAGCGTAGGGCAGCGACTTCAGCGGTATCGGGAAAGGGCTGGATTATCACGCACTGGGCTGGCCAATGCGGCCAAGGTCCACCGCAACACCATCTACCTTGTTGAGAGCGGCCGCTCGAAGCCGAGCTGGGAGACCTTGAGCAAGCTGGCCCAGGCCTTGCGCCTCAAGGGGGTGGAGAAGTTGACGGGGGCGCCTGGGTTGCAGCGAAAGCCGCTGCCTCCATTGGCCCGGGAGCGATGCAAAGAGGTTCCCACCTCTTGGAGCGTCTCTTGGGTTCGCCCTTCCCTGGATGGTCCATTCCTCATGAAGACTCCGCTGGGATTCTGCCCAAGCCAGACGAGAGCACATGATCTGGCTCGCGCTTATGTGAAAGAACACGGTGGGAGCTATGAGCTGAAACCATGCTTCGCTGACCTGCCCTTAGAATTAATTGGGGACAGCCACTGATTATTTGCCTCTTCTCCCCGCTTTCCAGATCCGTCGGCCTTGTCTCCCTTGCCAGTCTCGGTGGAAACTGCTTCTCCGGAACATTGACGAAACCCTTCTCCTTTAAGAAACACCCGCCGGCGCAAAGCGGGTTGACGTAGAATCACCCTTGGTTATACTTCTTGTAGGAGTAAAGGTATAACAAAAGGCAAAACATGAAAACCGCTGTTTCGATTCAGAAATCGCTCTTCGAGCAAGCAGAGAGGATTGCGCGCAAGATGGGAATCTCGCGAAGCCGTTTGTTTTCTCTAAGGGTTTGTCTATAATTTAACATAGCAACTACTACCTCTTTGTGTTATGATGTCATCATGGACACTGACAAGATTAAGAGAAGATTCGATGCATTGCGCCCTCATCTAAATGAACAAATGAGAAGAATGGTGGCTGCCTCTGAAACAATCGGCGAAGCGTATGGAGCCATTTCAGCAGTAAGCAGGGCGGCAGGAGTTTCACGAAGGGCCATAACCCTGGGGATTGAGGAACTAAAGACCAGCCCGGAAGAGAAATCTCAGAGGAAATATCGCCTCCGCAAGGAAGGCGCAGGAAGGAAAACCGTCCTTGAGAAAGACCCTGCGCTGAAGGCTGACTTAGAAACTCTGTTAGAGCCTGCCACGCGCGGAGATCCTGAATCGCCACTGCTGTGGACCTGCAAAAGCCTGAGAACTCTCGTTGCTGAGCTGGCCAAAATGGCCCATGTGATCAATCATCAGACACTGGCCAATCTGCTCAAAGAGATGGGCTATAGTCTGCAATCCAACAGAAAGACCGTGGAGGGAAACCAATCCCCTGATCGGAATCAACAGTTTGAATCTATCAACGAGAAGGTAAAGATCTTTCAAAATGACTTACAGCCGGTCATCTCAGTGGATGCGAAGAAGAAGGAGCTCGTCGGGAACTTCAAGAACAATGGGCAAACCTGGAGACCAAAGGGGAATCCGGAAGAAGTGAACATGCATGATTTCGAGGACAAGAAACTTGGCAAAGTGGTCCCCTTCGGCATTTTTGATCTGATGGAAAATACAGGATGGGTCAATGTTGGACTGGATCATGATACCTCCGCTTTTGCCGTTGCCAGTATTCGTGGATGGTGGGAAAGCATGGGCAAAGAATTATACCCTTCGGCGCAAAGACTAATGGCCACTGATCAGCTATGAGATTATTGTCAATCTGATAGGGTCAACAAAGACAAAACAAGGACTGAAAGTTCATTGCAGGCTTGATGAAAGAAAGTACCCCAAAGGGATAAAAGTCACTGATGAAGAGATGGAGGCATTAAATATTGAACGAGCCGACTTCCATGGCGAGTGGAACTACATTATACATCCAAGAAACAAGACTTGATCTAGTTAATATTGGACAGTCCCTAAGCTATGAGGATCGCGGTTCAATGACTTTCGGAGGGATTGATTGTGTACTTCTGCGCCTATCAATCAGCCGATCGAGACGATACAATGTAATAAACTGCAGGGAATCGGAGCTATGGGGACAAATACAACTTCTATTCCATGGCTCCTTGGGATGATTTGATCGGGAAAGGCAAGATGCCGCATCCAGAGAAACTGACGACTGGTTGGGTGAAAAGCTGGGAAAAATCCCTCGCGGGAAACCTGCCTTTCAAGATCTTTCTGAAAGGCTGCGACTTAACCTATCTGGCTTGCAACGAGAACTACTCTGCGGATCACGGAATGATGCCCAGCGAGATCTTCGGACAGAGTGACTATGACCTCTTCCCGCGAGAGCTGGCGGAGAAGTACAGGGCGGACGACCTGCGCATCCTGGAAACCGGCCAGTCGGAGACCATCGAGGAGAGCTACGTCAAGGACGGTCAAGAATTCCATGTCCAAACGATCAAATCGCTCTTCCGGGACCAATCAGGCGAGGTAATCGGCATCCTCGGCGCATTCTGGGATGTCAGCAAGTTCAAGCGGACGGAGGAGGCGCTGCAGGAGAGCGAAGCAAAATACCGCAGCCTGGTGGAGAACGCCAACGAAGCGATCATCGTCAACCAGGATGGGGTACTGAAATTCACCAATTCCAAAATCAGCAAGTTGCTCGGCTATTCCCTCGAGGAGGCAGTCGGCAAACCGTTCATCGAATTCATCCATCCGGACGACCGACTGCTGGTAGCTGAGCGCTACCGCAAACGCCTGGAGGGCGAGGTTCCCACAGTTGTCTATCCCTTCCGCACGATCCACAAAGATGGCTCGATTCGATGGGCGGAGATCAACTCGGTGCTGATCGCCTGGGAAGGCCGGCCGGCCATCATGAGCTACCTCACTGACATCACTGAGCGCAAGCGGGTGGAGGAAGCGCTGCGGGAAAGTGAAGAAAAATTCCGGCAATTATTCTCCCGGATGCCCAGCGCAGTGTCGATCTATGATGCTATAGAAAACGGTGAGGATTTTGTCTTCAAAGATTTCAATATCGCCGCCGAAAAAATTGAGGGGATCAAAAAAGACGATCTGGTTGGCCAACGCGTGACGCATGTTTTTCCGGGAGTCAAAGAGTTTGGCATCTTTACAGTCTTTCAACGGGTCTGGAGAACAGGACAGCCTGAGTTCTTTCCATCAGCGCTATACCGCGATGAGCGTGATCCAGGCACATGGCGCGAAAGTTGGGTATTCAAACTGGCAAGCGGCGAAGTAGTAGCCATCTACCGCGATATCACCGAGCGCAAAAAGGCCGAAGAAGTCATGCGGGAGAACGAGTCATTCAACCGCGGTTTGGTAGAGAATCTGCCTGACTACATCGCCATCTACGGACCGGACGGGAAAATCGTCTACGTAAATCCGGCTTCGGCGGCGGTGCTGGGGTATCGAGCGGAGGAGCTGGTGGGCACGCCGGTGCTCCAACATGTCGCAGAGGAATACCGCCATGAAGTGGTTTCCAGGATGACGGCGCGTCAGGAGCTGAGCGAGATTCCATCCTATGAGATCGAACTCCTTGCCCATGATGGGCTTCGCAGGTCGGTTATTGTGAAAGGCGCCAAGATCCAGTATCGCGACAATCCCGCCACCCTTTTGGTTCTCACTGACATAACCGAGCGCAAGCGGGCAGAGGAAGCCTTGAAAGAGAGCGAGCGCCGCTTGACCGAAGCCCAGCGCATCGGCAAGATTGGCAATTGGGAATGGATTCCCTCAGAGGATAAGCTGATATGGTCTGCCGAAATGTACGACATCTTTGGCATCGCGCCGGAGACCATCCTCACCACAGAGGTAAGTTTCCAGGCGTTCCACCCCGAAGACCGCGCCATGGTCGCCGAAGCCACCCGTAAAACACTGGAAGAGCTGCAACCGCAACCCATTGAATGCCGGGTCCTCAAGCCCGATAGGACGATCGGTTACGTGCATGGCCTTGGCGAGATGGTGTTGGATGCCAACGGCAAACTCGCCAAGATGGTGGGAATTTATCAAGACATCACTGAGCGCAAACGGATGGAAGAATCCTTGCAGAAAGAACGTAACCGTCTCTACGAAGTACTGGAAGCGCTGCCGGCGATGATATGCCTACTGACCCCGGATTATCATGTCGCTTTTGCCAACCGTAGCTTCCGCGAGAAGTTCGGCGATTCCCACGGTCGGCACTGCTATGAGTATTGCTTTGGAAACACAGAGCCATGCGAGTTTTGTGAATCATACAATGTGCTGAAAACAGGCCAACCGCATCGTTGGGAAGTTACAACTCCAGACGGCTGCAGTATTATCGATGCCTACGATTTCCCCTTCTCCGACATCGATGGTTCACCTCTGATCTTGGAGATGGATATTGACATCACCGACCGCAGGCGGTTGGAAGGGGAGATGGACAAGATACGAGCCGATTTCCTCTTTGGCGTCAGTCACGAACTGAAGACTCCCTTGTTCCTGATGAATATCAGCCTGGAGATGTTGGAGAATTCTCCCGAATTCGGGCGGGCCAAACGAATCACAGAATTCATGGATATCTGGAAGCAAAACCTGCACCGGTTGCAACATCTGGTTTTTAACATGGTAGACAGCCAGCGGACGCAAACCATGGGTTTCAATCTTGAACGCCAGTCGACCGACTTCCGAGCGCTCATCGAGCGAGTTGTGCAGGAGCTAGGACTGCTTGCAAAGCCCAAGAAAGTCCGCATAACCCTGGATTTAGCGCCAATTCCTCCCCTGTTCATCGATCCCGAGGCCATCCACCGCCTGGTGGAGAATCTGTTGACCAATGCCATCAAGTTCTCCCCCCGCGGCTGTGAAGTCACTATTCGGTTGGCTGAAGAGGATGCACAGGCTGTCTTCACCGTGAAGGATCATGGGCCCGGCATCTCTGCGGAAGAGCAAAAAGGCCTCTTCCTGCCGTTCCAACGAGCTGCGACGACGGTGCACAGCGTAATCCCCGGCACCGGCCTGGGTCTCTATGTGGCCAAGATCATCGTGGATGCACATGGCGGAAAGATCTCTTTGCGGAGCAAGGTGGGCAAGGGAACCACCATCACGGTACGGCTGCCGCTGGATGTGGTGGAAAACAAGACGTAAAAGGGTGGTGGCTTTTTCCCATTTCAAGTGGGTAACCTGCCAGCCTGCGGCAACATGTCTAGTCCAGCTTCTCTGTCATCAAGGCAATGTTCCCAGAGACTTTGTTACTTTCAGACTGCCTCACCCACTCATTTTGAGAAAGAGCCTTATTGGCTCCTTTTCATTTCAAGTGGGTAACCTACCAGCCTC
>JAPLHW010000170.1 GCA_026389425.1 Coprothermobacterota bacterium | reverse complement strand
TTTATAATGAAAGTAGGCGAAGACATAATGATACGACCTAGTGGAACACCTCAATGTCCGAGGCGACTGGAGGTCCTCCAGTCGCTCGTGGAAACCGCCGGGAGGAAGGAAGGGCCATGATTTACTTCACACTGTCCCTTCTTCTGATCTTCGCGCTCCTGGCCATCTTCTTGAAAGACAACCTGCTCAGCATACTCTCCCTGGCAGCCGTCTCCGCCCTTTTGGCGATCGTCTTCTTTCAATTGCAGGCGCCGGTAGCCGGGGTCTTCGAGCTGTCGGTAGGGGCTGGTTTGATCACCGTTCTGGCCGTTCTCACCATCAGCTTCATCCGGACCAAGCACGAGAAGGCCCAATCAGGCGCCCTGCTCTGGGCGTTGGTCGGCCTGGCCGCAGTCTCCATTCTTTTCTTCCTTTTTCAGTTGTTCAGCCCGGGTGCCTTCTCCCCCACGCTTACCGAAGCCGGCTGGAATGATGTCGGCCTGGTGTTGTGGAAAGCGCGCGCCTTCGATCTCTTCCCCCAGGTGCTGATCGTCCTCGCTGCTATCCTGGGGATCCTCGCCCTGCTGCGGAAGAAGGGGCCCGTCCCTGTTACTTCCACGCCTGGGGGACAGATTTCAAATCTGTCCCCGAAATCTGTCCCCATAACTGTAAAATCTGTCCCCCTGGAAGTTGTCTCCATAGCTGCTGTCCCCATAGCTGATGGGAAAGCGGGGGAGGAGCCGCACTGCGGTATAGCGGTCCCAGAGAATACGGAGGAGCCGCACTGGGGTGCGGCGGTCCCAGGAGGGGGGGGCAAGTGAGCGTCAATCTGTTGCCCTTCGTCTTCGTGCTCTTCGGCCTCGGTCTCTTTTGCCTTCTCACCCGGCGCAGCTTGGTGAAGCTGCTGATCGGCCTGGAGCTATTGGGCAAGGCCACCACCTTGGCCATCATCTGGGCTGGCGTGGTGCGTGGAACCCCAGCCACCACTCAAAGCATCGCCTTGCTGGTGATCTCCATCGAGGCCTTGGTGGTGGCGGTCTACCTGGCACTGGTCTACGCTTTTCACCGTCATAACCAGTCCTTGGATACCGACGACATGCGGAGGCTGAAAGGATGACTGCCCAGCTCGCCGGCCTCCTGCTTTTCCTGATCCCCTTCGCCGGGGCCCTGTTGGTCCCCTTGGTGAATTTCTTCGCCCCGCGCGTAGTCCCCTGGTTGGCTGTTCTCTTTGGCCTGGCCTCCTCGCTGATCGCCTTCTTCCTGCTGGGCGGCACGCCGGCCGGGGCGCCGATCACCCTCGACATCCTGCCCGGTTTCTTCCGCTCCGGCCTCCTGCTCGACCCTCTCTCTCTGCTGCCCGCTTTGATCGCCACCTGGATCGGCTTCCTGGTGCTCATCTATTCCCTCGGCTATATGAAGGGGGAGGAGAACCTGGCCCGCTATTACGCGCTGGTCCTGCTCTTCATCGGTGGGATGGTGGGGATGGCGCTGGCTGACAACTTCCTGGCCCTCTTCTTCTTCTGGGAAGTGATGGGGGTCTGCTCGTACCAGTTGATTGCCTTTTTCTATAAGGATCCCAAGGCCGCAGCGGCCGGGGCCAAAGCATTCCTCACCACCAAGATCGGTGACATCGGACTGCTGGCAGCGATCATCATCCTGGCGGTGAACTCCGGCAGCTTTTCCTTTTCCGTAAACTTCGGGGCGGCCGCCGGGTTGGCTCTACCCGTCCTGGGGTTGGTAGCCTTCGGCTTCATCCTGGGGGCGGTGGGCAAGTCAGCCCAGTTTCCCCTGCACGTCTGGTTACCCGACGCGATGGAAGCCCCCACCACCATCTCTGCCCTGATCCACGCCGCAACCATGGTCAATGCCGGAGTCTACTTGCTGGCGCGGGTCTCCCCGGTGCTGGCCTTGGTCCCTTGGTCGCTCACCCTGGTGCAGTGGATCGGCGCCATCACCGCCCTCTTAGGCGCACTCCTGGCCGCTTTCAGCAACGACCTGAAACGTATCCTGGCTTATTCCACGGTCTCCCAGTTGGGGTACATGGTGCTGGCTGTGGGGGTGGGCGCGGCCTTCGCTTCGCAGTTTCACCTCTTCTCCCATGCCATCTTCAAGGGCCTCCTCTTCCTTTGCGCCGGCGCCGTCATCCACGCCATCGGAACGCGCGACATCCGGCAGATGGGAGGGCTGTACAAGCATATGCCGGCAGTGGCCATCACCTTCCTCATTGGTGCGATGGCCCTCCTTGGCCTGCCCTTCCTGAATGGCTTCTTCTCCAAGGACTTTATCCTCGAGGAGGTCATCCTCGGTGGCGCCTGGGGGCCGCTGGCCTTGGCGCTGATCGCCGCCGCCTTGACAGCCTTCTACGCGTTGCGGACGACGTTCGTGGTCTTCTGGGGGAAACCAAAACCAGCATTTTACCAGGACACCCTGCCGAGGGCTATCAAGCTGCCGCAGGCTTTCTCGCTGCCGCAGGCTACCCACCCGCACAAGACCCCTGCCAATATGGTGGTCCCCCTGCTGGCACTCGCCCTGGCCTGTTTCCTCTCCTGGCTCCTGGTGGGACCTCTTTCGGAGGCTTGGATCGCTTCCGGCTTGCCAGCGCCGGCTTTGAGCGCCCTGGAGCTGATACGAGAGACCTTCTCTTCCTTGGCCTTCATCTTCTCGCTGACCGCCATCGCGGTCGGCCTTTTCCTCTTCCTGCAGCGGGCGCGATTGGCCCGCTACTTCCACGAACAGGAACCGGGTTGGATCCGCGCCGCCTCGCGAGGGCTGGGCTTCGATGATCTCTACACCTGGTTGGCTGACCGCATCCGCGACTTCGGCGACTGGGTGCTCATGGTATGGGAGGAGCGCGTGATGGAGGGGATTAACCGCTTTGCAGCATGGGCCAGCCTCGGTCTCTCCCGGCTGAGCTGCCTCCTGCAGACCGGTGACGTGCATTGGAATCTGCTCTACGTGACCCTTACGTTGATTGTCGTACTGGGGGTGGTGTTATGGTGAGCGCTCTGGTGATCCTGCAGCTTCTTCCCTTGCTGGGAGCTCTCCTGATTTGGATTCTACCGCGCAATCGAATTCCCCTGGCGGGTTGGTTGACCGTCCTCTTCGCCCTCGCCCAATTTGCTCTCACCCTCTCCTTGATGCCCAATTGGGGGGTAGCCCAACTGCCCTTCCTTGGGATGACCCTCTCCTTCTGCTTCGATCCCCTGGCCGCCACCGCCCTTTTGGTGATCAGCGGGGCCACGGTTGTGGCATCTCTCTACGCGCTGCGCAGCAAGGACGCCGCCGGAGCCCCCGCCCGCAGCAAAGGGTTTTTCGCCCTGATCCTGCTGGTCCTCTTCGGCACCAGCGGGGTGGCCCTGGCTCGTGACCTGATCCAGTTCTACCTCTTCTGGGAAGCGATGCTGATCCCGGCCTGGTTCCTGGTGACATTGTGGAACGAGGATCCGGCCAAGGTGAAAGCCACCGGCCTGAAGTTCTTCATTATTACCCACATTGGCGCCGTGCTGATGCTGGCCTCGATCCTCTGGATCTACTCCCTGGCCGGCACCACCAATATGGATCAGTTAATCACCTTTCTGCCCTCTCTCCCCTTGGCCACCCTGGTGCCGATGACCCTGCTCTTCCTGATGGGTTTCGTCGTCAAGCTGGCCATTTTTCCCTTTCATACCTGGCTTCCGGATGCCTATACCAGTGCCGTGATGCCGGTTACCCTGGTGCTGGTGGGGGTGCTGACCAACATCGGCATCTACGGTTTTGCCCGCTTTCTGCCCTTCTTTCCCTCCAACGCCGGCGCCGCCCTCTCCCTGCCGCTGCTCATCGCCGCGGTGGTGACCATGTTCTATGGCGGTATCCAAGCCCTGGTGGAGAAGAATGTGAAGCGCATCGTGGCCTATTCCTCGATCAGCCAGATGGGCTACGTCCTCTTTGGTTTCGCCACCCTGACTGCCTTCGGATTCTCCGGTTCTATCCTCAACCTCTACAACCAGGCCGCCACCAAGCTGGCTCTCTTCATGGCCTTGGGGATGGTGGCCGAGGCGGCGGGCACCTGGCAGATTGACCAACTGGGGGGGTGGGCCAAACGACTGCCCTTGGCAGCGGTAGTCGCGGTAACGGCCATGCTCTCCCTGGTCGGGGCGCCGCCAACCTTCGGTTTCTGGCCAGAGCTGCTCACCTTCACCGGCGGTTTCGCCTCCGGCCAGGTGCTTCTTTCAGTGCTGGCCTTGGTAGCCTCCGTCCTCTCGGTGGCCTACGCTTTACGGCTGATCCGCTTCGTCTTCTATGATCCCTTGAAAGCGCAAGCCCAGGGCGGCTTGGTACGGACTCCCTGGACCGGGAACCTGGCTTTGGTGGCCTGTTTCCTGATCCTCCTCTTCTTCGGCGTCTACCCGGCGCCCGCCTACCAGTTGGTGCAGGGGGCGCTAGCGTTCCTGGGGTTGGGAGGGTAAACGATGATGACGCAATCGGCATTATTGGAATCAGCCGTCGCTTTCCTCATCTTCGGGACGCTGGCCAGCTATTTAGGCGGAGCTTTCTTCAAGCAGCGCGAGCGGCTCATCTCCGGCTGGATCGCCACCTTGGCCACAGCCGGCAGCTTGGTCTACTTTGTCCTCCTCTTCCCCAGCCTGCAAGCTGGAAGCACCCAGGTAGCGCTCTTCGGCTTCATCCCCTGGCGAGTCGACCTGCTCGGCTGGATCGTAGCCATGGTGGGGGTGGTGTTGGCTTTGGTGGTCAACCTCTACTCCATCCGCTACATGGAGGAGGACACCGGCAACAGCAAGTTCTTCCCCCTGATCCTGCTGATGGTCTTGGCTGTGGTCGGCCTGGCCTTCGCTGCGGACCTCTTCCACCTCTACCTCTTCTTCGAGCTGCTGGCTATCAGCTCCTTCCCACTGGTGGCTTTCCGCAAGGACGAGCCAAAACCGGTGGAGGCCGGCCTGAAGTTTCTGGTAGCTTCGGCTACCGGCTCGGCGATGGTCCTGTTGGGCATTGCCCTGGTTTACCAGGGGTTCGGCACGCTTGACCTGGTTCAGCTCTCCACCTTGGTGGTGGGGGGACCTTCCCTCTTCCTCTGGCTGCCGCTGGGCCTCTTCACGGTCGGCTTCGGCATTAAAGCGGCCATCTTTCCTCTCCACACCTGGCTTCCCGACGCTCACCCGGAAGCCCCCTCGGGGATCTCGGCGATGCTCTCCGGGATCGTCATTGAGGCCGGCCTCTTCGCCCTTCTGCGCGTCTACTTCACCATCGGCGGCCCACTGCCCTGGCCCGACCTGCTGATTTGGTTCGCCCTCTTGACGATGACTGCCGGCAACCTGATGGCCCTCACCCAGAAGCAGATGAAGCGCATGCTGGCCTACTCCTCCATCGCCCAGATGGGCTATATCATGCTGGGTATCGGCATCACCGCTGGCCTGGGCGCTCCCGCTGGCGCTCCTGGCGGCCTCTTCCACATTGTCACTCATGCCTTCATGAAAGGACTGGCCTTCCTTTGCGCCGGCGTCCTGATCTTCAGCGTGGGTTCCGGCCAGACCGCTGATATGCGAGGGGCTGCCTGGAAGATGCCGCTCACCGCGGCAGCCTTCACCGTGGCCGTCCTCTCGCTGGCCGGGGTGCCTCCCTTTGCCGGCTTCATGAGCAAGCTGCTGATCTACCAGTCCGGCATCCAGAGCGCTACCACCCTCGGTTGGGTGGCCTCCCTGATAGCCATCGCTAATTCTGTCTTCTCCCTCGCTTACTACTTGCCGGCCGTGGGCGCCCTCTACAGCAAAGAGCGCTCCCCCCTGGTAGCAGCCAAGGCCAAGGAGGCGCCGTTTCTGATGGCCGCCGCTCTGGTCATCCTGGTCGCCCTCATCGTTTACCTGGGCATCTCTCCCGATCCGGTCCGGCAGTGGGCTTTCCAGGCTTTCTCGCTCTTGAAAGGAGGGTTCTAAGATGGGTATTATCCCCCCCCTGGCGTTCCTCGGTTTTCTACTCCTGGCCGCGATCATGGGCTGGAGCGGGCGCCGGATGGCGCCCAAGGAACCTAGCAGCGACGCGTCGCGGACTTCCTACGCCGGCGGCGAGAATATCCCCGGGAAGAAGAGCTTCCCGGGGTATCACCTCTTCTTCCCGATCGCCCTTTTCTTCACCGTTCTCCACGTCCTGGCCCTGCTGCTTGGTTTGCTGCCGGCCGGCTCGGCTGGACTGGGGTTGGTCTACGCCGGGCTGATCATCTTCGGCCTGATCACGCTGGTCTTGAGGTGAAACGATGTCCAAGATAATCAACTGGTCCAGACGCACTTCGCCCTGGATCATCCATTTCAACGCCGGTGGGTGCAACGGCTGTGACATCGAGCTGGTTGCTGTCCTGACGCCGCGCTTCGACGTGGAGCGCTTCGGCATCCTCCTCAAGGGGACGCCACGCCACGCCGATGTATTGATGGTAACTGGCCCGGCCAACCTGCAGATCCGTGACCGGGTACGCCGCATCTACGACCAAATGCCCAACCCCAAGTTCGTCGTGGCCATCGGCGCTTGCGCCATCTCCGGGGGGATCTTTCGAGGCTGCTACAACACTCTCGGCGGAATGGATGAGATCATGCCGGTAACGGCCTACATCCCGGGTTGCCCGCCGCGCCCGGACGCAATCATCCAGGGTGTCGCCGCCCTGATCGAGAAGTTAAGGAAAGGAGACTGACCCATGTCTGCACAGACTGGTTCCTGGGTTGAGATCCCCGTCGGCGAGGCGCCGCAGTGGGTCGCCGATTTCCTGGCGAGCGGGCAGATGCGCGTCTTATCCACCATCACCGGCTACCAGGAGGGGGAGCGCATCGGCATCGTCTACCACTTCGTACATCGCGAGACGGGAGGCCTCAACCTGCGGGTCTTCGTCCCTTTGGCTGCGCCGACTCTGCTCTCCATCTCCCCCGTCTTACCGGCCGCCCTCCTCTATGAGCGGGAGATTCAAGACTTGCTGGGGGTGACTTTCGAGGGCATCCTCGACCCCCGCCGCCTGATCCTGCCGGAGGAGTTTCCAGAAGGCGTCTACCCCCTGCGCAGTGACTACCATTACCACGGTACGGAGGAGAAGGAGACCCCCGGGCAACCAGGAGGGAAAGCCGAATGAGCGAGAGAATGATCCTGCCGATCGGCCCCCAGCACCCCCTGCTGAAGGAGCCGATTCACTTCAAGTTCACCATCGAGGGGGAGCAGATCGTCGAGGCCGAGATCCGCATGGGTTACAACCATCGCGGCATCGAGAAGGCGGCCGAAGAGCGCACCTATCTTCAGGACCTTTACCTAACCGAGCGCATCTGCGGTATCTGCTCGCATGTCCACGCCACCAACTTCGCCCAGGCTGTCGAGGAGATCATGGGGTTGCAGATCCCTCCTAGAGCTGCCTATCTACGGGTCGTGGTGGGCGAGCTGGAGCGCATCCACAGCCACCTCCTGTGGCTGGGCGTAGCCGGTCACGAGGTCGGCTATGATACCCTCTTCATGGTTTCCTGGCGCGACCGTGAGATCGCCCAGGACTTGTTGGCGGAGTGCGCAAGGACATGGATGCCGAGGAGATCGAGCAGACCCGCAAGGGACTCCAACAGCTGGCCGAGCGCACTCATTACTACGGCAATGTTGTGGCCAACGAGACCACCTTTATCGCCCGCGTGGCCAATGTCGGGGTGCTGCCCAAAGAAGTGGCTTACAGCTCCGGCGCGGTCGGCCCCACTGCTCGCGGCTCCGGGCTGGACTATGACGTGCGCAAACACCTGCCCTACGCCGCCTATGGGGAGATCCCCTTTGACGTGATCACCTCTCCTCGCGGCGACGTGCTGGGTCGCGCACTGGTGAGGGTCGGCGAGCTGCTGGAATCGGTGAAGATCATTCGCTACTGTCTGGATCATCTGCCGGATGGTCCGATCGCCGTCAAGGCGCCCCGCAAGGTCCCTGTCGGCGAGGCGGTGAGCCGCTACGAAGCGCCGCGCGGCGAATGCATCCACTACGTCCGCTCCAATGGCAGCGACAAGCCGGCTCGGGTCAAGGTGCGAGCTCCCACCATGGCTAATTTGGCTTCGATCCGTCACTGCCTGCTGAACCAGCAAGTGGCGGATATCCCGATCATCCTGGCCGCCATCGACCCCTGCTTCTCCTGCACTGACCGCACGGTGATGCTGGTCAAGGGGGGCAGCCGCTCGGCGGAGGTGATGGGCTGGGAAGAGCTGCGTCAGCGAAGCATCGCCCGGAAACCCCTATGAGCGTCCTCTGGGGCATCCTCCAGGCCCTGATCTTCCCGGGTTTCCTCTTCCTCAGCGTCTACGCCCTCTTCGCCGAGTGGATGGACCGCAAGCTCTTCGCCCCGATGCAGAACCGCATTGGCCCCCCGCTGATCCAACCGCTGGCCGACACCATCAAGCTCTTCTCCAAAGAGACGATCATCCCCAAGGCTGTGCAGGCCGGGCTCTTCACCCTACTGCCCTACTTCTCCTTCGCTGCCGTGGTGACCGCTTTCCTCTTCGTCCCGGTCTATGGTGTCCCAGCCATCTCCTCCTTCCCCGGGGATCTGGTGATCGTCGCCTACCTATTGACCATCCCCACCCTGGTCCTCTCCCTGGCCGGTTGGAGCTCCGACAGCACCTACAGCATCCTGGGCGGGATTCGCGCCCTTACCCAACTCTTCGCCTACGAAGTGCCCTTCTTTCTAGCTCTTTTCACCCCCGCTCTGCTTCTGGGCACCTGGAACATCTCCGAGATCGCCGCACGCCTGCCCGGTTTCCTCCTGGCCAACCCCTTCTACTTCATCCCCGTATTGATCTCCTTCCTGGTGGGCATTGTCGCCCTGCAGGGCAAGTTGGAGCGAAAGCCCTTCGATATCCCTGATGCTGAGACGGAGATCGTGGCCGGCCCCTTTACCGAATACTCCGGCCGCCTTTTGGCCATCTTCCGCCTCTCCATCGACATGGAGATGGTCTGCGGCGCCTCGCTGCTGGCGGCCCTCTTCCTGGGCGGGCCGCAGCCCTTCATCAGCTGGATGCCGGGGATCATCTCCTACTTGCTGAAGACCCTGGCTATCATCTTCATCCTAGCCTATATCAAAGCCGCCGTGGGACGGATCCGCATCGACCAGATGATCCGCTTTGGTTGGCAGATCCTAGCCCCGCTCTCCCTGGTGGGGATACTGATGGTGGTCCTCTTCCAGAAAGGGGGCTTGATTTGAGGCGCCCCGGCGCTATCTGGCGCGAATTGGTGACGAACTTGGTACGCAAGCCGGTCACGGTGACCTACCCCAAAGAGCCGATGCTGCTGCCCAAGAACTTTCGCGGGCGTCCGGTTTACGACCCCAAGGGCTGCATCGGTTGCAGGATCTGCGAGCGCGACTGCCCATCGCGAGCTATCGCCATCACCAAGGTGGCAGAGAAGACCTGGGCCTGCACCTTCGCTCTGGACCGCTGCGTCTACTGTGGCCAGTGTACTGACAGTTGCCCGAAGAAGACCATCCTGATGAGCCACATCTACGAGATGGCCACTTTTAACCGCCAGACCCTGATCGAAACGACAGCGGGCGTGCCGCCGCCGCCCGTCATCCCTGCGCCTGCCCTCGATAGCCTGCCCTTAGACCCACAGCAGCTCTTGAACATTGCTGCAGAAAGTAGGGGCGACGCATGCGTCGCCCCTACAGGGGCGGAGGGGAGCGAGGTCAAGCCAGCCGCAGAGGTGAACCAGGAACCGGCCGCCTTCGGAGACCCCGGCGGGCTGTAGGCCCGCAGATCCAGAGCTGCGGGAAGGATGCCTATGCCTGATTATCCTGTTCTCCTCTCGGACCTAGTGGCGCGTCGCCCTCTGGTCTTCCTGGGCATCGGTTCGATGCTGCGGGGTGACGACGCCTGGGCGAAAGGTTTGATTGAGGCTGTCCAAGATCTGAACGATCCGCAAATCCTCGCCTTCTGGGGAAGTACCGCGCCGGAGAGCTTTCTCGCACCCATCGCCCGAGCCCATCCAGCCCAGGTGTTGCTTTGCGACGCTGGGCTGATCCCAGGGCCGGCCGGGAGCTACGCTTTGGCGCCGCCAGAGGAAGCGTTGGAAGGGTTCGCCTTCAGCCACCGCCTGCCACTCTCTTTCCTGGCTGACCAGATCCACCAGCGCACAGGGGCGGTCGTGCACTTGCTGTTGATGCGGCCAGAGTCCTTGGAACTCGTGGAGAGCCTTTCTCCCGCCGTAAAGACGGGCTTGCGGCAATTGTTGTGCGAATTGCGCCAGGCTCTGCAAAGTTCGACCCAGCCTGCCAGCATCTGTTTGGCTGTAAACGGATCTCCTTTTCCCAGATGATCTTTTGAGCGCTCCCAATACCCGGGGGGAAGCCGTCTCCCTGCTGCGACGCGCGGCCCCGACCATTGCTCGTCACTGGGCGAAGCAGATCCAGGAGACACTGGTTCCTGCCCCGAGTTCGATCGTAGAGGAGGGGGCTCCCCTTCCCAGTGAGGAAGAGCTGCGGGAACCGGCAGTGAGCAAGTGGCTCACCTTCGCCCTGCGAATCATGGAGCAGCTAGCCGAATCATTGCACACTGGGGAAACGAGGGCGGTTCTCGACTTCCTCCGCGCCAGCCTGGAGGCCGGCGAGCTGCGAGGCTTTTCCTTTTGCAGCGCGCACGGCGCACTCTCCCTTTTGGAGGACGAAGTGATGGACGCGCTCCAGTCGCGGTGGCCGGATCCAACCTGGCGGGAAACCCAGACGACTTTACGAGACCTCTTCCACCGCCTGGACCTGGAGACCGGTGAGCTTTTTCTGGAAGCCCAAGAGCGCACCATCAAGCACCAAGAGGAGCAACTGCGTCGCCAGGAAAGCCTGGCCGTGCTGGGTTCTTTCGCCTCCACCATGGCCCACGAGGTGCGAACCCCCCTCACTTCGATCAAAATGAACTTGCAGATGCTGGAGGAGAAGACTCAAGGGTCAAGCCTGGCGCCGCACTTCACCATTACCCGGCGAGAGGTGGAACGGCTGGAGAAGTTGGTCCGCGATACCCTCTCCTTCGGACGGCCGCTCGCGCTGCAGTGTCGTCCAAGTTCACCGGCAGCCTTGTTGGATTCGGCTCTTCGCTCCTTGGGGGAGAAGATGTCTGCCAAGTCGATCGTCGTTCACCGCTCCACCCAACTTGACCTCCCCTCGGCTTGGGTGGACCCCGACCTGATCCTCTCCGTATTTACTAACCTGGTGGAGAACGCCATCGATGCCATGGAGCCGAGAGGCACTCTCACCCTGACCGTCACCCATTCCTGGAGCGAGGCATTCCCCGCGCTGGTGGTGGAGATCCGCGACACCGGTTGCGGCATCGCCGAGGAGGTTTGGCCTACCCTCTTCGACCCCTTCTACACCTCCAAGCGCACCGGCACCGGCTTGGGGTTGCCCATCGCTCAGCACATCATTCGCCAGCATGGCGGGCAGATTCGTTTCACCAGCCAGGTAGGCAAAGGGACGGCGTTTTTCGTCCTCCTGCCAATTCATCCCACTGAATCGCAAATTCACCCCGGTGAGTTGAAAGAACTGCGATTCACCAAGGACCCCGCAGAACAGCGATTCACCATTGACCCCGCGATCGACACGGGAGGCACGGCGTGACAACGATCTTGGTCGCCGACGACGATGCCTCCATTCGCCAAACACTGGCTCTCTTTCTGGAAGGGAAGGGTTACCGTGTTTTAGTTGCGGAAGATGGAGAAGAGGCGGTCGCCTTGGCGCGCGCTGAAGAGCCGGACTTGATCTTGCTGGACATCCGCATGCCCCGCCTGGATGGCTTGGCTGCGCTACGTGCATTGAAGGAGGATGTCCGCGCTCCGGTGATCATGATCACCGCACTGGACGACATGGAGAGCACGATCCGCTCATTGCAGCTGGGAGCTTACGAGTTTCTCACCAAACCGTTGGATATCACCAAGCTGGAGATCACTCTGCGACGTGCCTTGGAAGCCAAGGCCACCCGCCAACGCGCTCAGTGGGGGGCCCGACGCGAGCAGGAGCAGCGCCAGGTACAGCTGGCCCGTTTGGTCGGGCACAGCCCGGCCATGATCGAGATCTTCAAGCGCATCGGCCTCGCCTCTACCAGCCGCGCCC
>JAPLHW010000175.1 GCA_026389425.1 Coprothermobacterota bacterium | reverse complement strand
CTTGGGCTGCATGTATTTGGTAATCCCCACCCCGCCGATGCCACTCTTCTTCCAGCCGACGCCGGGAGATTCCACCATGGCCTTGCTGTAGTAGGTGTTCACATAGACCTGGCCGGCCCGCAACTGCCGAGCCAAGCGGTGGGCGCGGCCCAGGTCGCGGGTCCAGATGGCTCCGGCCAGACCGTATTCCACCCCGTTGGCGATACGCAGGGCTTCCTCTTCATCGTGGAAGGCGAGCACCGAGAGGACCGGCCCGAAGATCTCCTCGTTGGCGATGCGCATTTCCGGTGTGACCCGGTCGAAAATAGTGGGGAGGACGAAATTCCCCCGCGTCAGCCGAGCCTCGACGGGAGCCGCCCCTCCGATCAGGAGCCGTGCCTCTTCGGCCAGACCGGCTTCGATATATCCCAGCACCTTCTCCTGCTGGCCGCGGTTGATGAGGGGTCCCACCTCGCTGGCGGGATCGATGGAGAAGCCGATGCGCAGGGCTTGCGTCTTGGCCACCAACTTCTCCAGGAAAACGTCGTGGATCGCTTCCTCCAGGAGAAGGCGGGAGCCGGAGACGCAGATCTCGCCCTGGTTGTTAAAGATGGCCGCCTTGGCCCACTCGCTGGCTTGCTCTAGATCGGCGTCGGCGAAGACGATGTTGGGATTCTTTCCGCCAAGCTCCAGGGCCAGTTTCTTAATCCCCGGCGCAGCCAGCTCCATCACTCGAGTCCCTGTGGCGGTAGAGCCGGTCACCGAGATCATGTCGATGCCGGGATGGCGGGCCAGAGCCTCGCCTACGCTGCTGCCGGGACCGGTGACCACGTTCACTACGCCGGGGGGGAAGCCGGCCTCCTGGAAGGCCTTGGCCAATTCCACCAAGGCCAGGGAGGCGTCGGAAGGGGGCTTGATGATAACGGTGTTGCCGGCTGCCAGGATTCCGGCCACCTTTTGCAGCCCCATCATCAGAGGGCCATTCCAGGGAAGGATCTCCAGCACCACCCCGACTGGCTGCCAGAGACGGTAGTTCCAGAAGCCGGGGACAGCCACATCGACCGTCTCGCCGTGAATGTCGCGGGCCTTGCCGCAGTAGTAGCGCAGCGCGTCGACCCCCTGGGGGACGTCGAAATAGATAGCTTGCATGATCACCTTGCCGGTGTCCAGAGCTTCCAGATAGGCGTAGCGTTCGCCGTCGCGCTCGACGATGTCGGCCATGCGGTCCAGCAGGAG
Source organism: Coprothermobacterota bacterium (assembly GCA_026389425.1). GTDB lineage: Bacteria > Caldisericota > JANLFM01 > JANLFM01 > JANLFM01 > JAPLHV01. The sequence goes on along the minus strand of JAPLHW010000175.1, from coordinate 2,105 downwards.
GCCGCGCTCGCGGGCGGTCATCCGTCCCCAAGGACCCTCGTCGAAGGCGTGGCGGGCGGCTTGGACGGCGGCTTCCACCTCGGCTGCGCCACCTTGGTAGATAGCGGCGACCACCTCGTTAGTGTTCGGGTCCAGCACCGGGAAGCTCTTCCCCTCGACCGGGGTGACCCATCGGCCGTCGATGTAGAGGGGGTAGGGCTCCAAGGGAAGCGGGTACTTCTGGGCGAAGCTCTGTTCCATCATCGTCTCCCTTCGCGTCGCTCGAGGGCAAGCCTAGTCCAGGGGAAGCCCAAGGGCGAGCAGCTTCGCCCGGGCCTCCTGGTAGGTAGCGTAATGTTCCTCACTGGGCTCCAGGGTGTTCATGTCGTAGAGCTCGTTGAAGGTCTTGCCGCGAGGAGAGGTGGCCAGGTCGAGGTGGTCCTTGTACTCCTGGTAGAGGGCCAGCACGATCTCATTGGCCTTGGCTCGGTCGATTCGGGTGGTGGCTCGCCCCACTTCGGCGAAGAGGCGGCACATCAGGGGGCTATTCTGGTTGTTGCCGAGTGGCTCGGCGGGCCGAGGTCCGGACTGGTTGGAGCCGCTGATCACCGAGGCGATGGCCAGGGCGGAGAACTCTAGAGCGAACTGCAGCGAGCCCGGCCGCCCGGCAGTTGTGTGGGAGGTGGTAGTGATCATCTGGCTGTTGCGGGCGACGGCCTGGTTGACGATAGAGGAGAGCCAGAGGGAATGCTGGTTGGTTTGGACCCGCAGCTTGATGTGCTGCGGCCCGATATGGACGAAATCACCGCCCAACAAAGTGGAAGCGATGACCGAGGCCACAGCGGTGATGGCGGTGCCTTCCGGCCCGCCGCCATACCCGCCGATCAAGGGGGTAAAAGACATATAGATGGGAGCGCCGATGGCCTTGTAGTAGACCAAGCGGGTGAGGGTGACGTCGTCCACCTGCAGCTCGGAGATCAGCACCATCGCTCGCGGATCGGTGCTTCGCAGACCCCACTCCTCGTTCGAGCAGGCGATCTCGTTCAAAGCCATCACGGCATGCCCGGCGATGGGCATGTCGGGGCGTCCAGCGCGCATCACCGCCTCCCGGGCGTAGCGCCCGTAGAGGATGGCCGCCCGGGTGGAGAGACCGGAGCCGGGTCGGATAAGAATCCCGTCCAGCTCTTTCAGATAGCCGGGGAAGAAGAGGATGTCGATCAGAGGCTCGCGGGCGTAGGCCTCGTTGAACTTGACAAAGGTGGCCTCGTCGGTGTCGCAGTTGAAGGGGCCGCCGAAGATGGTTGGGAAGGCGGAGTCCTCCACGCCGCGGTGCCGGACCGTATGCAGCTCCTTGCCTCGTCCCACCGTCACTTGGCCGGGCAGGCGCTTCAAGTGTTCGTCCAGCTCCCGCTCGCTGAAGCGGATCACGCGGCGGCTAGAGGTGCAGTAGATGCCGGTCTCCAGCAGTAATTGCCGGCCGGCCTGGAAGAGACGGTCGGCAGCTTCGTCGTCCTGGTTGACCAGAACCTGGGGGTCAAACTTCAGCTTGGCCTCGCGGGCCAGGCGCATGGTGTTCATGGAGACGCTCTTCAGCAGGAATTCATCTCCTGTGGTGAGGGCGCCCAGCTCAGAGCGTTTGAGGATTTCAGTAAGATCCATCTGTTACCTTTCTGTGGTGAGGGGTTCAGGCTCGCCGAGTCGCCATCAGGCCGTCCAGTACCTTGATGGCTTGCTGCGCGTCGCGGGCATAGGCGTCGGCCCCGATCTTGTCGGCCCACTCCTGGGTGACCGGAGCCCCACCGACGATGACGATGTATTTCTCCTTCTTGCCGCGGCTGGTGAGGAACTCGACCAGGTCCTTCTGGCGCAGCATGGTGGTGGAGAGCAGGGCCGAGGCGGCGATGATGTCGGCCTTGGCCTCATCGGCCGCCTCCAGGAAACGGGGGACGGAGATCTCCACCCCCAGATCAACGACCTTGTACCCGGCCGAGGAGAGCATCGCCCCGACGATGGTCTTGCCGATGTCGTGGATGTCCCCCTCCACTGTCCCCAGCACTACCACCCCTTTGTTGGCCAGGCTGCCGCCGGCCTTCTTCATCGCTTCCTCGAAGACATTGACGCCGGCC
>JAPLHW010000031.1 GCA_026389425.1 Coprothermobacterota bacterium | reverse complement strand
TTCGTTAAGCAATGAAGAGATGCGGATGCCTCGGATATTCAGCCAGGTTAGAAAGACGATCAGAACGAGACTTTCCAGCGCCCAGATGAGGTTCACGCTGCCCAGCGGCCCCAGAGAGACGGTGTAAAGCTTAGCGGCTGGAATGAAGAAATTCACGTACCCCGCCGAGGCAGTAGCGAAGAGGGCGATGTCGATAATATAGTCGAGGGCCAGGGCAGATCCGGCGACGAAGCCCCACAAGTCGCCGAGTCCTCGGAGAGCGAAGAACTGCCCCCCGCCGGCAACCGGGTAGGTTGCGGCCAGCTCGGTGTAGGCAAGGCCGATCAGCACATAGACCAACCCAGCCAGGGCGAAGGAGAGTGGAGCCGCTCCTTGGGCGGCAGCGATAACCAACCCAAGGGCAGTATAGATGTCGGCGCCTACGTCGGCATAACCCCACATATAGGAACCCCAGACGGTTACATCTCGTCGGAGCTTGATACTAGCGGTGTGTTCCGCAACCATTGGTACGACCATATTTCCTCACTCTTCCTATTTTGCCAAACTTTCTTCTATCCCGGCAAGGTGCAAAAAAGCTAATTTTATCGCTACTGAGGAGAAATACAAGGCCTGGATTCAGGCTCCAGGCCTTGCTTCTTGCTGTTGAGAGTTAGCTGGATGCTAGGAGTGAGAAGAAACCCAGGGACAGAATAGAGTGGGATATTTAGGATGGGATAACTAGGATAAGTTCTCTACTTTCGGTTTGGCTTGGTCCTCCACTCGCAGCTCGCCTCGGTCGTTGCCGCTACAGCGGTTCCCCCGAGCCTGGCCGCCGGCCTCCTGGCGGAAATGCAAGCCAAACCCATGGTTCCCTTCACAGCGGTTGCTCACCAGGGTAGGTGTGGCCCGCCCCTGGACCAGGATGCCGTCCCGGTCGTTACCCAGGCAGAAGTTCCGCTCCAGGAGAGGTCGGCTTTCCCCGGCAGCGACGATCCCTGGCCCTTGGTTGTGCTGCAGGCGGTTACCTCGGACCGTCCCGGTATAACTGCCAACGATAGCCAAACCGGCTAATCCGTTTTCTTTCAGCGTGTTATCCTCGATAAGAAGTTGTGACTTACCTCCCAGCACCACCCCGCTCCCCTGGTTGGCTAAGAGGCAGCAACCAGCCACCCGGCCCATCGTTTCCCCCGATACCGTGAGGCCGGCTCCCCCCCGTTCTTCTTGGGGATCCCAACGGCCACCACGCAGGGAACAGCGTTCCAGGGAGAGTGTCCCTCCCTCGGTCGCCAGGACGCTGCCCCAAGCCGCCGATCCGTGTTCGAAGGAAATTCCCTCAGCCTTGAAAGTGCCTCCCTCGACCACCAGGATGGCCGCGTCCGGACCGTTATAGAGAAGACGGGTTCGTTCCAGTCCAGCACCCATCAGGGTAAGCAGGCGGTCCACACGCATGAGCGCTGCCATGACATGGAGACCGGCTCCGAGGAAGATGGGGGCGTCGCCGGTTGTCTGTTGGGCGGCATCTTCCAGAGAGCGGCAGCGGCCGCTGCCGTCTGCCTCCACCACCAGCGCGCCAGAAGGGGGAGCTATCTCCTTCTTGTCTTGGCTGCCAGCGATTGCTTCCCGAAGCACCCGCTTGGCTTCCGTGGCGCTCAGGCCTGCTTCCTTCAGAGCCACTTCCGCCGCTTGCCGCCCCTCTTCACTGGGCTCTTTCCGGTAGGCTGCCAGGATCTCTCCCCAGCGCTGCAGCGCTTGTCTCTCTTCCCCCTGAGGAGGAAGGCCGGTGCTTGCTGTTAAGTTGCCAACCTCTTGATTGGAGAGGCGGGATCCGGACCGCACCAGCCAAACAAGCCCGTCCAGTAACGGAGGAGCTTCTTCTCCCCGGGAGACAGAGGCCAATTGGACGGCTTCCGGTTGGATCCCTTCTAGGCGGGCGATGCGATGAGCCAGGGGTGGGTGGGTGCTGAGGATGTTGGCCCAAAAACCCTCTCGCTCATTGACTGCCCTATCGAGAGGGTCGGAGATGAAGAGATGGGCGGTGGCGATATTGGCTGCCTGCACTGTCCTCTCCCGGCCGGCGATATTTCGCAGGGCGCGGGAAAGGCCGTAGGGGTTGCGGGTGAACTCGACCGACCTGGCATCGGCCAGGTACTCCCGCGAGCGGGAGACAGCCAATACCAGGAGCCGCCCGACCAGCGAGAAAAGGGTGGAAAGAACCCCAACCACCAAGAGAAAGAGGGATGCAGCCAAGCAACCGCCGAGGTTATCCGAGTCGCTGAAGCTGAAGACACCCCGCAAGCCGGTGAAGGCCAGCACCTGGACGATCACCATCGCCCCAAGGATGGCGGATAACAAGGTCATATAGAGCATGTCGCGATGAAAGATATGGCTCAGCTCGTGCGCTACCACCCCCTGCGTTTCCTCACGGTCGAGGTGGTCCAGCAACCCTTGGGTGACACAGACGAACGCTCTGTCCCGGCGCAGACCCGTTGCGAAAGCGTTGACGCCCTTCTCTCCGGGTAGATAGTAGAGTTTCGGCGCGGGCAATCCGGAGGCGATGGTCAGCTCCTCCACGATGTGCGCCAGTTCGAGGTGCTCTGCTTCTTGCTCGGGACGGATCGGCTGGGCTCCCATCGAGGAGAGCACCAGCGAGGGGCCGGAGAGCAACCCCACCAAGACCTGCAAGAGGGCGATGCCGAGAAAAATGGAGGTAGCCCAGGGTGTGATCTGGAAAAGGGTATCCACAAGAAGGCCGAAAGCGCCCATCAGGACGACGAAGAGCCCAATCAGCAGGACGCTCTTCACCAGGTTGCGGCGTTCCTCAGCGTAGAACTGGATTACCGGCATGCGAAAACCTCCTCTACCTCGGGGTACGCCGAACTTCCCAATAAAACGACTCGACGGTTCATCTCTTGTGGCTCCTGTTAGATTCACCTACGATAACACAGAAGATGAGTCAAACACCTATTTCTACCACGCGGGCTCGACCGCCTCGCAAGCCGCAGAAGTCATTGTTGTATGACCGGCGGTCTCTGTGGGTCATCCTCGCTTTGCTGGTGGTGGTCGGAGTGGTTTTGTGGGTTACCTTGCCGGCCACTTCAGCCGGTCCCCGTTCTGTCATACAGCTCCTGGTCGACACCCCCTCCATCGTCATCAACGGCATGGTCCGTCCCCTGGACTCGGCTCCCTTTATCGAGAGCGGCCGTACGTGGGTGCCGGTGCGCTTCGTCAGCGAAGCGCTGGCAGCCCGGGTCGATTGGGATGACGCCACCCGAACCATCACCATCATCCAGCGTGGTCGCCGGCTGCGCATCGCCATTGGCTCCAGCGAGCTGATTATCCAAGGGGCCATCGGATCGCCCCAGCAAAGCCGGATAATGGATGTCGCTCCCTTCCTTCGTCACGATCGCACATGGGTACCGGTGCGCTTTATCAGCGAGGCGCTGGATGCGGAGGTATCTTGGTCAGAGGTCAACCGCTCAGTGACCCTCTCTTTCCCGGGAGAGCTGGGGTTGGTTACACAGGTGGACGATCCCCGCACCTTCCAGGCGCAGTTGCCGGACGGTCCCTTTACGGTGCGTCTGCTGGGAATCAAGCCGCCCGAGCCTAGCGAAAACCACTATGCCGAATCTCTTGCCGCGCTGAAGAAGCTGGTGGAAGGAAAGGTTGTCTTATTGGAGAAGGACACCACCCTCAACGACCCGGAAGGGCGCTTGCTTCGTTGGGCTTTCCTGGGAGATGAGACGGTAAACGGAATGATGGTGCGCCAAGGGGAGGCACTGGCCGCTACCCAATCACCCGACACCCTCTACGCGCAGGAAATGCTCGTCCTGGAGCATGAAGCACGACAAGGCAAAACCGGCTTCTGGGCTCCCCCGCCTCCTCCACCCCCGCCGACACCGACTCCCACCCCGACACCGTCTCCCAGCGGCTCCCCTACCCCGACCTCATCCGAGCCC
>JAPLHW010000104.1 GCA_026389425.1 Coprothermobacterota bacterium | reverse complement strand
AGGAATGACCATGCTGGTCGCCACCCACGAGATGGGCTTCGCCCGGGAGGTGGCCTCGCGCGTTCTTTTCCTGGCCGACGGGGTGATCCTGGAGGAGGGAACACCCGAGGAGATCTTCAAGAACGCCCAAACCGAGCGTTGTCGCGCCTTCCTCAGCAAGATCCTGTGAGCTGCTGATGAGCCCCCTGCGCATGTTGCACAGTGACAGCCCGGAGGAGACGCGCGCCGCCGGCTTCGAGCTGGCTGCCGACTTGAGCCCCGGCTCGATGGTGGCTCTCTTCGGCCGCCTGGGCGCCGGCAAGACCGTCTTCGTGCAAGGGTTGGCCAGCGGCCTGGGAATCCCCGAGGGATGGGCCAAGAGCCCCACCTTCACCTTGGTCCGGTTCTATCCCAGCGACCCGCCCTTCTTCCACATCGACCTCTACCGCATCGAGCGGCCGGCCGCCGAGGAATTGGGCTGGGAGGAATGGGAGGAGGGGATCGCCGCCATCGAGTGGGCGGAGAAGATGGAGTGCTTGCTGCCTCCCGGGACGGTGCGAGTGACCATCGAGGTGCTTGGGGAGAAAGAACGGGAGATCATGATCGAGAGCGACGATGGCGCTTAAGAAACCCTCCACCGGCCGCTTGCTGTTGGCCGTACACACCGCTACTCCCTACCAGGGAGTGGCTCTCCTGGAGGAGGGCGGTCTTTTGGGAGAGTCTCTCTGGCTAGCTGGGGAATCGGGGGGGCTGCGCCGCCCCTATTTGCCGATCCTGGCCGCCGAGGTGGAGGCTCTCCTTAGGCGGCTCGGCGCCCAGTGGCGGGAGGTGGCCGCCATCGGCCTCTCACACGGTCCCGGCTCCTTCACTGGAGTACGCTCGGGGCTGGCTTTCGCCAAGGGACTGGGATTCGCTCTGGGAGTCCCCCTGGTCGCGGTCGGAACGCTGGAAGCGTTGGCTTGCCAGGTTGGTGAAGGGCTGGTGGTTCCGCTTCTGGATGCTCGCCGGGGCGAGCTCTATTGGGGCCTTTACCGCGTCGTCGAGGGCGCTGTTGAGCCGATCATCCCCCCGCAGGCTGCCACACCCGAGAAGATCTGCGAAACCTTGGCCGCATACTCTGAGCCGGTTACCCTGACCGGGGAGCCGCTTGGTTGGATCCCCTTCGCCGGCTTCCATCGAGCGCCCCCCGATACCTGGGTACTGCGTCCGGGCAGCCTCGGCCGGCTGACCTGGGAAGGCTATCTGAAAGGCGAAGGCCGGCCGGCAAGCCGGGTGCTGCCCCTCTACCTGCGCTCCCCTCTGTAACCAGCGACAGAATTAAGGAAGGGTCATGGGTACTACAGGAGCCGAGAAGACGATACAATCAGGGTAAAGAGCAGAGGAGGAAAGCATGATTCAAGTTGGAAAGCCGGCGCCGCTTTTTTGCCTCCCTGACCAGGAGGGGAAGGATATTTGCCTGGAGACATTGATCGGCCAATGGTTGGTTCTCTTTTTTTATCCCAGAGACAACACCAGCGGTTGCACCTTGGAAGCCGTCGATTTCACTTCCCACCTGGAGAGATTCCACAGCCTGGGGGCAGAGGTGATCGGGATCAGCCCGGATTCGCCGGAGAGCCACAGCCGCTTCCGGGCCAAGCACCAACTGAAGCTCCGCTTGTTTAGTGACCAGGAACATGCTGTCATGATCGCCTACGGCGCCTGGGGGAAGAAGAGGTTGTATGGCAAAGAGTACGAGGGAGTCATCCGCAGCACTTTCCTCATCGACCCCAAGGGGGACCTTCGTGTGGCCTGGTCAGCGGTGAAGGTGAAAGGGCACGTGGAGGAAGTGCTTTCTGCCTTGGCCCAGGAGGCGCACACCGACCACCCCCGCCGGCTGTAATTATGGGTGCGTTGCCCAAACAGTGAGATAGCCAAAAAATGGAATCAGTTGCCCTGCCACTAGAGAAGGTCGAACGGATCGTCCGCTGCCTGGCTGCTCGCGAGGAGATCCTCTTCGCTTACCTGCACGGTTCTTCCCTTCGTTCCACCCAGCCGGGCGACGTGGATTTGGCCGTCTATCTAACCGAGCCGGCCTTCAACGTGCTCGACCAGGAACACCGCCTCACCCTGGGCTTCGCCATCCCCTTGGAGATGACCATCGAGGAAGCTATCTCCTTCCCGGTCGACCTTCAGGTCTTGAATCGAGCGCCTCTCGCCTTCCGCTGCCGCGTCGCCGACGAGGGCGTGGTGCTGCTGGACCGGGATCTTGACTACCGCGAGGACTACGAGTTGCTTACCCGAAAAGAGTATTGGGAGTTTCGGCCCAAGTTGGACGCCTATCTGCGAGAGGCCCTCGGGATTTCATGAGCCTGGATCTAGAACGCCTGACCAAGCTCACCGGCTCGCTTCGCGCCAGCATGCGCCTACTGAAGGAGGTTGCCCTCCTTTCGGAGGCAGAGTTCCTATCCGATGCTCACAAACAGAGCAGCGCCAAGTACAATTTTATTGCCGCCATCGAAGCGGTCATCGACCTCGCAGGCCACTGGGCGGCTCGCACCGGGTTGCGCTCACCCAAGGACTACGCCGACACTTTCCAAGTCCTTTTCGAGGCTGGGTATCTCGGTCAGTCCTTGGTCGGTGATCTAAAGAAGATGGCTCGTTTTCGCAACCGCCTGGTCCACCTTTATTGGGAGATCGACCCGGAAGAGATCTATCGTATCCTTCAGACTGAAATGAAGGATTTCAACCTCTTCCTGCAATGCTTGGCCTCTGTGGTGGAAGCCGAAAAAGAAGGCGGATAGTATCAATTCCCTCGCTGTCCCTGTTTTCGGGGAGACAGGGGGCGACGGGTGCAGGCTCC
>JAPLHW010000084.1 GCA_026389425.1 Coprothermobacterota bacterium | reverse complement strand
ACCGGCCTTGGATGAACCCCGCTTCGTATTCCGCCTTGTAGGGATTGGGATCGTTGGAGACGATGGAGGTGTTGACAATATTGTTGATCTTCTCCATCACGCCCTGCGTGTCCGCGTCGAGGTTGTAAGGGGTGAGAGCGGATGGGGGATTCCCGATGCAGGAAGGCAGCAACAGAATAACCACGAGCAAACCCCATGGAATCAATTTCCTTCTGATCTTGCTTTTCATCTTCCTCTCCTTAACTAATTCATTGGGGCGAGAGGGACGGTGCGGTCCCCGTGGGGTCGCCCATAGCCAAAGCATCTTCCTCTGGCTAGGAAGATGCAAGGGCTTGCTCCTCTGGGTTCTCAGGCCGGCTTGAAAGCCCGAACCTGGACGCTGGTGGCAAAAACCTCCAATTCCCCTGCAGCGAGCTGCTGGTCGAAAGCCTGCAATTCCTCCACAGTTGCCGGCTGGCGAGGTTTTGCCTCGTGGTCGCCGCAGCAGGAAGGTTCCTCGTGTGGCCGCTTGGCTCCGCTTGGCTGCTCGCTGAGGATTTCTATCCCCCGGAAGCCGGCTTCGGCGATGGCAGCCAGGTACTCCTCCTTGGACACTGCCCCCGCCAAACATGAGACGTACAAATCGGGGGAATCCTTCACTGAAGCGGGCAGCTCGCCCACCAGGATCCTTGGACACTGCCCCCGCCAAACATGAGACGTACAAATCGGGGGAATCCTTCACTGAAGCGGGCAGCTCGCCCACCAGGACGATGTCCGAGACCATCAACCGGCCTCCCGGCTTCAAAACGCGGAAGGCTTCACGAAAGACGCGGGGCTTGTCGGGGGAAAGGTTGATGACGCAATTAGAGATCACCACCCCCACCGAAGCATCAGCCGCCGGCAGGTTCTCGATCTCTCCCAAGCGGAACTCCACATTGTGATACCCGTGGCTTCGAGCGGTGGCCCGGGCCTGGTCGATCATCGGGGGGGTCATATCCACGCCGATCACCCGGCCCCCCTCGCCTACAGCGGAGGCAGCCAGGAAGCAGTCGATCCCACCGCCCGAACCAAGATCCAATACCACTTCTCCTTTAGACAAGTCGGCAAGAGCAGTAGGGTTCCCGCATCCCAGTCCCAGGTTGGCTTCCTGCGGGATCGCGCCTAACTCCTCCTCGCTGTAGCCCATTCGTTTGCTGGCTGCTGTCTCCAGCGAGGGTGCTTCACTATTTCCGCAACCGCAAACACACTTTCCCTGTGTGGCTACCGCAGCGTAGGCTTCTCGCACTAGGGTGTGAATGTCGCTTTTTTCCATCTTTTTACCCCTTTCCTTTGTTCGATTCGGAACCTCTCATCAAGGGTTCCAACAACGCTTTCACCGTTTCCGCCAGTTGATTCGCCGGTGTCAGGCACAAGGCGACAACTTTCCCTTCCCGCTCCCAGGTGGTGATAGCCAGCTTATCGCCGGGCGAGATCCCCGCGGCTTCGCGAAGTTCTTTGGGTAAGACCATCTGACCCTTGGCGTCCACACTGACGATGGCAACGACTTTGCAGCAAGGACCAGCGCCTTCTGTTGGTGTGCCACAGCTCGTTTCATTTTCGGTTGACTCCATCCGACTCCTTTCATAGGTAACTGATAAATCAGAATATATAGATAATACAGAAAAATCTGAATGTCAAGAATTGTCAAGAAGGAGGGAATTGGTGGATAGAGATGAGCCGGCTCGTTTCGGAGTAGGCTTCCCTGATCATGCTCTGCCTTGCGCTATGGATCACATCCTAGGGCGTTGCCTGCTTCCCGATGACCTTGTCTGCCTGGGCAAGCAGATCTGCGGGGATTCTCACTCCGAATTCTCCGGCCGCATCCAGGTTGAAGAGTAGGAGGGTTTCACTTACCAGCTCGATCGGTAGATCCCCCGGCGAGACTCCTCCCAGCACTTGCATGGCCAAACGGGTCATGTCCCTTCCTCCCTGGTCGTAGTCACGCGCGCGGGCGGCTATCGCTCCTTTTGTCACGGGGTCTGTCTGGAAGGCAAAGATCGGCGTGTGGCTAGTACGTGCGGCTTGGATGATGGCGACCATCGATCCGCTGGTGAGGTTGTCGACGATCTGGACGATAGCGTCCAGTCCCTGCGCAGTCAGCGCAAGGGCAGCATCGGCAACATCCGAGGAGGAATTCACCGGTATTGTAATCAGCTCGATGCCGGCGTTCTGCGAGGTCCGTTGAAATTCCTCAATGGTGGCCACTGCGTTGATCTCTCCGGGGCAGAAGAGGGTCCCGATCCGGTGCAAACGTGGAAACAAACGGAGGAGCAGGTCGATCGTGCCATCGAAGTCCGGCGCCACGCTGATCCCGGTAATATCCGACCGATGCCGCTGGAAGGATTCCCCCACCCCGGTGATCAGCGGGTAGGCGACGTTGCCGAAGACCATCGGGATCCCTTGGATTCGCTGCAATGCGGCCTGGAGGGCGGGTGTTCCCGAAGTCAGGAGAAGGTCGGGAGGGTTCTGTCGTACCTCGTCGAGGATTTGGGCGAGCGTCCCCAGGTCGGCCTGGGCGTTGTACAGTCGCAGCGAAAAGTCCTCTCCTTCCGTCCAGCCGGCCTCGGTAAAGCCCTCGCGTAGGCCCGCTAGAGTTTGCTCGTTGAGGGGATTGTCACTGTAGGCGACATACGCAAGCCGGGCATGAAGGGAAGGATCCGACGCGGGATTGGGGCGATCGGAGAGCAGCAGCGCAGCCGCAGCCAGGATCAGCAGCAAGAACCCCAGACCCAGGCCCCGCAAAACCCCGAAGCGACCATGGGGAGAGCGCCTGGCTGGAACAGCATCAGGAATTTGGGGAAGCCGGCGATGATTCATCTCGCCACAGTATAAAGGGAGAAGGCGGATGGGGATATACCCCAGGATTTTCAGCGGAGAGATTCCTATTTTCTCACCCCTCCAGGTTGGGAGACTGACCGGTTTGGCGTCCTCCGATGCTTTCCCAAGTCAAGAGGACGTGTCGGACATTGCTGCGAGTGAGTCAGTCTGCGAGATCAGGTGTGCCCCGCCTCGGTTGATTCCAGGCAAACACTATGATCTTGGCGTTCGAAAAGGGAAAATGAAACGGCGATGAAACCCGAGATGACCTCTCAAGATTTGGTGGAACTGCTGCAGATGCTTGATGGAGCATCGATCCCGCTCTGGCTGGACGGCGGGTGGGGTGTCGATGCGCTGCTGGGGATTCAGACACGACCGCACAAAGATGTCGATCTTGTCCTCCATGTTGGGGATGTGCCAAGGTTATGCCGGCTATTGGAGGACAAGGGTTTTGCCCTCAAGCAGGGCCGACCGCCAAACTCTTTCGTGCTGGCCGATGGGTTGGGGATAGAGGTGGACGTGCATGCGATTACCTTCGATCCGGATGGCAATGGGATCTACCGGATGGAAAACGGAGAGAACTGGGTGTACCCGGCAGATGGTTTCAGCGGACTGGGAACGGTTGACGGGAGGAACGTCCACTGCCTGTCCCCGGCTGTCCAGGTGCTCTGCCACGCACATGGTTACCTGCCTATGGAGAAGGATCGTCGTGACATGGAACTCCTGCGACAGCAATTCGGTCTGGAGCTGCCGCCGCAGTTGCGAGAAGATGGAAATAAGTGAGAGCTTGGGGAAAAGGGGTGACCAGGAGAATGGAGAGGAATATGGAAGCACATTCCCCACGGTTGTGGCTGGAGATCTGGCGACAGTGGGTTCCGATCGCGGTCGCTGTCACCTTGCTGTGTGGGATCGTTTACGTCGTCGCTCAGCAGTCAATTCGTTTGGAAGCCAACCAGCCTCAGGTCCAGATGGCTGAGGATGCAGCAGCAGCGCTAGCCGGAGGAGAAGACCCGGCGTCCCTCACCGGTACCCGTCCCATCGACATCGCTCGCAGCCTGGCGGCTTACCTGGTGGTTTATGACGAAAAAGGCCAACCTTTAGCCTGGTCGGGCGAGTTGGACCAAGCGGCGCCGGCAGTGCCCCAGGGGGTGCTGACTTCTGCCCGCGATCGCGGGCAGAACAGGGTCACCTGGCAGCCCCGTCCCGGGGTGCGCAGCGCCATCGTAGTTGTCCCTTACCAGGGAGCGAGAAGCGGGTTCGTCCTCGCGGGTCGTTCTCTAAGGGAAGCAGAAGCTCTGTCGTCAACGCTCTTGCTGTTGGTCGGATTCGGTTGGCTGGGTTCGCTTGTTGCAGTCTTCATCGCCACTTGGGTATCACGTGCGGTCGCAGCGAAGCTGTTGTAAGGGCACATTCCTCTTCTGCCGCCCAAGTCATGCGACCTGCAGAGTATCCTTTGCGAGCCTGTTCGTACTATTGTTGTGAAGGTCAATTGGGCAGCAACGTTGCTCCCATGAAGTTGATGTAGTCACGCATCTCTTTGACGGTCATGCCGAATTCATGTTCAGCCGCTGCACTCGAATCCGATTCCACCCTCAAGTACAGCTCGTATTGATGTCCGGGCTGCAGAACCGCTTTTTGCTCCAAGGTGACGAATCCGTTGGTGCCATGCTGTTTGTCCCATGTGTTGCTAACCGCAAACCCGGTCCCGATCCATGCCGTGGGGGTGTTCCCCTGTGCGTCCTTTCCGGTGGTGAGATCCCAGATCCCCAGGTGAGCTTGAAGATTGATCGAGACATCACCGATCGGTATTTTCCCGATGTAGAGGTCAGTTTGGAGATTCACGCGGCAAGTAACTGAAGCGGGAAACAGGCCTTGATAGGTAAAAGGCCTCGAATCCTGCAACACTCCTGTGATCTCCGCGTGGAAAACATGGCCGGGTTTGAAGGCAGCGTCACCCCAAAATTTCACCCCCAGGATTCCTGGTTGGGATGTCAGCTCGTTGCTCGTGGCGAAATACATTTGACCGCCCGCGCCGCCTCCGCTCATGTGCATTGTATCCACTTCCACGCGCCAATGCGGGTTGGGCGTGTTCCATGGGTAGACGAGAGAGAAAGCCTGGGCGCCGCCTAAACGAGCCCAGGCGAACCCACAGCCGTAGAGGGTGGTGCCGAGGGAGGTGCCGGTTGTGGAAAGCTGGTAATCGTCGTTGTAGGCATCCACCGAGAAACTGGGGGATAGCGGGGCGGGAAGAGCGCTGTCTAGCAGTTGGGTGGTCCAGCCGGGACCCTGGTATTGAGGCACCGCTGGGCCGAAGTCGGTCAGAAGCAAGAGCCAATCGGTGGAAGGGCCAAGGAATTGGCCCTGTGTGGAATCCCAACGGTCATAGGCAGGGCATTCCGGTACCGGCAATACCGTTGCGCTCCAGTTCATGGCCAGCCCTTTGGAGGGATTGGCCGCGTTGACCAGGGGCGTTGGATTGCTGGTCGGTTTCAAGACATCCACTGTAGTGAGAACTACCGACCGTAATCCGTAGGTCGCCTCGTCCCGCGTCTGGATGGAGAAGAACTGGGCCCGCGAAAGCACATCCTGCCCGCCCAGGAAGAGGGGATCCTTCGCGTTGGTGGTAGTGAGGTTGGCGCTGTAGGCCACCAGACGGGCAGCTCCTATCAGGAAGCGATCCACC
>JAPLHW010000228.1 GCA_026389425.1 Coprothermobacterota bacterium | reverse complement strand
GTGTCCCGCATCGCCGAACATCATGCCAAACATCACGAGATAACTCAGGGCCACAAACAGTGTAGGCTCCAGTTCCCGATAGTTCGGGAGGCCATAAGTTGAAACCAGCATCTCGAAGGGACGCAGCAACCGTGAGTGCCTCAGCAGAACAGGGATCTGGTCCTCTGTTGAATTGTCCGGAAGGGCAGCCTGAATGGCATACCGGCCGCAGGTGATTTCTCCCATACGCTGCTCCAAAGCACCTACATCGCCGGCTGGGACCCATCCCGCGATCAGAACCGCAGCCCCCGTGCGTGGAAACTTCTGGCTTGCATCCAGGAGTCGGCACTCAATATCTACAAACCCTTCAATCTCAGCCAAGGGCAGCGCGAACCCGGCTGCAATCGTCTTGAGCCTGCCACTCAATTGCTCCAATTCCGCCGCTAACTGTTCTTGTTCTCTCTCTCCTTCTTCGGACAGTCTATCAACTGTCGCGCCTTCAACTACAGGAAGCATCTCGCGCTGAAAGCCGGCCTGTTGCAACGCCCTTTCCAAGGCGGGCTGGCCCTGTCGGGTGGTGATCGCACAAAGTGACTGTTGCCCTCTTTGTTGGGCTAAGGGAAGGAGGGCCACGTTATCGCCGACTTCTTTTCCCAGACTCTCAAGGTTCTGCGCCGGCAAACTCCCTGTGACAAAATGGAGGAACGAAAATTGGTCGAGCCCGTCCAGTGGAATCTCGAGCCCGCGATAACACGATACTCGTTCACAAGTGGCGGTCAACTCCTTCTGGCGATGTATGAGACGCTGGCGATGCCCCAATAGGTCTCCGCTCTGTTGTTCCATGGGGCGGAGGCTCTCTTCGGCCTGATTCAGGGTCATCTCTATTACCGGGGCTTGCGTCGCCCCCTCACCCGGCGAAGCCGTGCGAACCTCCCCCTCACGCTCACTGTGTGAGCTGAGAAAATCTTTTCCTGCCGGGGCTTGCGCCTGTCCCCGTAAGGGGGTCGCTCCCTCTCGCTCACGAGGTGAGCTATCTATTTTCGCAGGTTCTTCGGACAAAAG
Organism: Coprothermobacterota bacterium; assembly: GCA_026389425.1. GTDB lineage: Bacteria > Caldisericota > JANLFM01 > JANLFM01 > JANLFM01 > JAPLHV01. The sequence continues at coordinate 1,091 of JAPLHW010000228.1, read as the reverse complement.
GGGGATTGCCCCGCTGGTACTTACCCCATAGCTTGCCGCGGGGTAGTTCATTTCCAATGATTTGCGAAGTTCCTGAACGCGAGCCCGGATACGATCATATCGCGCCAGTTCTCCGGCACTGTCGGTAGGGGCCAGAGGTGCCGTGTCGGGCCCGGACTGCGTGCGCGTCAGGTGCACTGCCCCCAACCGGCCCAAGCCCTTGAGCACGGCGCGCTCATCCTGAGCGAGCACAACTGCGTGAAGCCGCATCATGGGCACCGCCCTAAACATAGACCCCCACGTCAGTCCGTGGGATCAAACGTCCACGAATTGTCTCGGCAGCCATGCCGTTGCGAATCGCCTCGGAAATAGTGATGAGGTTGGCCACTTCCACACGACGGAGGCCCACATAGCCCATAATTGCCCCCAACCCCATGTGGCTCTGACGAAAGGCCCGGTTAGCCAAACGAAAGAATCGCTTCCACGCGAGACCCTCCAGGGCTGAGGCATCAACAGTCATTGATCCATCGTTCGGTCCGTGTTCGAAAGGCGCTGCATCGAGCACGCGCTCCGCGACGCGGCCCACCGACGTATAGAGATCCGAGTCATTGAGCATGGCGGCAAAAATCGCGCGCGGGATCCGGGTGCCTGCGACATGTAACGGCCGCAACATCTCAGGCGTCAAACTATAGTGGAATTTTCCCCGAGCTACCAACATGAGGTGGAAGATGTCCACTTCTTGATAAACCATTGGTTTGATGATTTCCTGGTCTTCCCGCGAGAGTCCTTCCGTCCTGGCAACCAACCCCTGAAAATAGCCGCGGTCCAGCGCTGCCTCAAAGAAGAACGGTCGGGGATAATCACGATAGGTTTTGAGGGCCTTTGCCAGGTTCTCCCAAAGGAGCCCCTTTGGGACCAGCCGGACAAAATCTTCCGGAGATTCCGCTGCAGCCAACCCTTGGGTATTCGAGGCTAACTCCTTGGGGAGGGAGACAAGATGCCCGTATAGCTCTTCGACGGGGGCCTTTGTCAAACATGCCCGGATCAATACCTTCAAATTTTCCGCTTGGAACCGAACCAGCGTCCAATCGAGCAAATCAGCTCCCGGGCCG
>JAPLHW010000203.1 GCA_026389425.1 Coprothermobacterota bacterium | reverse complement strand
ACGCGGCACAGCCTCTCCTACGCCAGGTTGGAAGGCGGCAAGCAAACCCGACCCCATTCCCTGGAGCAGTCCGAGACCTATTTTCTCTTGACAGGGAGAGGCCTCCTCCATGTGGGAGAGCAGGCCTTCCCATTGGAGCCGGGGAGCGCCTGCTGGGTTCCGCCCGGGGCCAGGCAGTGGCTGCGCAATGAGGGGGAAGAATCCATGGAGTTTCTGGTGATCGTCGATCCGCCCTGGACCCCTGAGGGGGATTCGGCGGAAGGTTGCAGCGAGTGCTGAGCTATCTTTCTGGAAAAAGGGTTGCTTAGCGTTCCTTGGTTACTCCCCGGGGGATCTGCAAGGTGTAAGCTAAGGGGAGACAATGCATGAGGAGGCTTGACGATGGAGAGCAATGCTTTGCAGCAAGGCTTGGATGACCAGACCAAAGAAGATATAGCCCATGTCCTGTGGCTCCCGGCATGGGATGAAAACCAGATCCCAGCAGAGGTTCTGGCTCGGCTCGTCGACCCCAAGAACAGCCCGCAAGCGTTCGGCCGGCGGATGGAGGCCCGCCTGCGCGACTTGCTCGAACATCCCGACAGCTACACCCCCAGCTACCGTCACCGCTACCAAACCCTGCTGGCCCACTGCAAGGCTCTTTCTCCACACCAGGCCTATGTGATGTCCATGTTGTTGGGGTTAGACAGCTCGCGTGGCTTCCAGGAGATCCCCGAGGTTCCCGACATCCAACTCCCACGCGATCATGCCCCCCAGCTTGGATACCAGGTTGGCTGGCACTTCTATGTGGGAAGCTGCCGAGGCGAGAACGGACAGGAGTACGGAGTGGAGTTCATGATCTGGCAAGCCACCCTCCTCCCACCACCACTGGCCCAATCGCTTGGCCTCACCGAGTGGGAAAATCAGACCCTAGAGCTACATCTGGCTATCAGTGTAGCGGGTGGCCTTCATTACCGGGCACGGACTTCGTTGGTGGCAGGAACCACTGGGTTGATTTCCTTCCAGGAGGATCCCTTCCTCTACACTTTTGGCCGCAACTCGATCCGCTCCCTGGAGAAAGGCCGCTTCTTCCCCCAGGAGCTGATCGGCCGGGCCTGGGATCTGGGAAGGGGGAAACCAGTGCAGTTGGATGTGCACTTGGTCTTCAACGATGCCAAGCCTCCCTTCATGGAGGGAAAGAACGGGGCCTGTCCGAGTGTCGCCGGAGTGGGAACCCTTTACTACTCGATTCCGCGCCTGCACCTGGATCCCACTGCCAGCAGCCTCGCCCTGGATGGGATGACGGTCCGCCTCCGCGAAGGAACTTTCTGGTTCGACCACCAGTGGTGCACCGGTCTGGCCCCTTCAGGAAACCCGCGCGTGGAAGCCATCCGGGCGGCGAAGAACCTCACCAGTCCAGGTCCTGGCGGTTGGGACTGGTTCATGGCTCATTTCCAGGATGGGCGGGAGGTCACGGTGGCGGCGCCCCACTCCGAAGCCAACAAGCCCTTCTACAACCAGAGCAGCCCCACTCCTCCCGGGCCAATGAGCGCCCCGGTGGAAGGAAAATGGGTCGATACGGACGGTACAGCGCATGATGCCTGGGGAACCATGGCAGTCCCCCAATGGGTGCGAGCCGAGCATTCCCCAGATCCCGGCCTCTACCCGGTAACGAATGTCTGGTACCCGGACCGCTGGGAGTTCCAACTGGGGCCGGAAGTGCCGGAGGACCTGCGCCGCTTCCATATGGTTCCCATCGTCCGGGAAGGCCAAGCAGGCTATTT
>JAPLHW010000140.1 GCA_026389425.1 Coprothermobacterota bacterium | reverse complement strand
GCGGGAGACGGGCGGCGTCGGCGTCGGCGTGGGTGTGGGCGTCGGTGAAGCCCCCAGACGCATGAAGACGACCTGGCGGGAATCGGGGGACCAACAGGGGACGTAATCATCGCCGGGGCCGGCGGTGAGGGCGGTCTGCCCACTGCCATCCGGCGCCATCAGGTAGATGCGGGAGGCGCCGCTGCGGGTGGAGGCGAAGGCAATGTGGCTGCCGTCCGGGGACCAGCAGGGGCTGGTGTCCTGCTGGGGGCTGTCAGTCAGGCGCACCACCTGGGTCCCGTCGGCCTTCATGACGTAAATATCGCCGTTCGGATTATCCGCGGAGAACATAAAGAAGGTGATGTGCGAACCGTCCGGGGACCAGCAGGGGCTGTAGGCGCTCGCCTGGGGGAAGTAGGTCAGACGGGTCGGCGATCCACCCGCCGCTGGGACAGTGAAGATCTGGTAGAAACCGTCAACCGTTTGGGCGAAGGCGATCCGGCTGCCGTCCGGGGACCAGGCTGGGGTGGTGTCCCAGGCGTCGTTGGTGGTGAGGCGCACCACCTGGGTCCCGTCTGCTGCCATGGCGTAGATCTCCCCTTTGCTGTTATCCCGGTTTGACATAAAAGCAATGCGGGTACCGTCCGGAGACCAAGAGGGAACGGAGTTCTCACCCGAACCGTTGGTCAACCGAACCTGGTTCGAGCCATCCGGGTCAATGGTGAAGAGATCCGTCTGGCCGACCACGACCATCGAGGCGAAGACGATCCGTCCTGAATCGCCTGAAACGGCCTGGGGAGGGTCTGACCCTTTCGTTCCGGCGTCAAGCGGGCCCATTGCGTTTCCCGGCATCCAGAAGAATGCCAGCAATACGATCACTGCAAGAATCAACCATCTCGACCTCATGACACCCTCCTATGACTTGATCTCCCGGATGCGCCCAGGGAGGGAGGAGAGGGTCGGGGTTGACGCATGGCGAGCTGTGCGGAGTGGAGGACGAGACCGGGATCACTTTGACTCCATTATATCAGCCGCGGAAGATCCATCGTGATTCTCATCTGAAGCCGGTAACTTTTTCACTTTGGTAGGCGCTTTCCTCTGGTGTTGCACTTCCTCGATCAGATGGTTCACTTCCTGGAGGTTTTCTGCAACAGCAGCACGGTAGAAGGAATAGGGGTCGGGAAGGAGGAGCCTCTTCGGAATAAAGAGTGCTAAGTGCGCCGGCTGCCTGAGGCCTGAACCTGTTTTGAAAAAATACCGCGAAGGCTGCTGTGCAAGCGCTTCCCCACCGTGCTGCCTGGTCGTGGAATCAGGCAGCAGGGAGATAGTTTTAAGCAGGTGTGCCTATAACTCCCGCAGCGCCTCCACCACCTTGAGTGAAGTCAGTTTGCGGGCGCTAAACAGGGTACTCGTGATCATTCCAATCACGACTAGCGCCGCCAGACCGAGCAATTCGAGACCAGGCAGAGACAATCCGTGAGCAGGAATGGTGAAAATGACGCCCAGGAGCATGACCAGCAGGAAAGCCAAGGCCACGCCGACGACTGTACCAATGAGCAGGCTTAACACGCCGATCGTGCCGGCTTCGGCAAACAGGAAACGACGCAGATGACCAAGGTTGGCGCCCAGGGCGCGCATCGTCCCGAACTCACGCTGACGCTCGTTGACCATCGCCAGTAGGAAAATCGCCAGCCCCAGCGAAATCACCAGCACGGTGTAAAACATCTCCATCACCCCCAGCCCACTTAAGTTGAGCGAGGTTAGCGAACTGGTCTCGTTCTTGATGACATTCTCGGTCGTCTGGATTCGTACCGGAATAAGGTCCTTGTACTTCGCTGTCAACGTGGCAGCGACCTGGTTCACGGTGCTAGGCGAAGGGTCTGTCTTGAGCAAGAAATAGTCGATCGCTGAGTATCCCGAACTGGTGATCATGAAATCCCGGTTCAGGATAAAATCAGAATCCTGCGCCGAGGTGGGAAAGTAGATAAAGAATCCTACCGCCTGCGTTTTCACATCGGTGTAGTGCTTGTTAACACGGTTATAGAGACGCAACAGCACCGGGTCACCAACCTGGATGTTGTACTTTTCGGCCTGTTCGACCGATATGATGACACCGTTGGGGGTGTTCGCCAACGCGTCCAGCACTTGTTGGGCGGAGCCGGGGCTGTAGTTGGTGGTGCGGTCACGCATGGCGGCGACGGTCTGCGGCGTGGCGCCATCCACGAAGAAGGTGTCGGGCAGATAGGCGGTGGTACGAAATGAAGCGACATCAACGCCATAGACGGTATTTTTCTCCGCGCCAACCAGGGCTTGCGGATCGCGGGCGACAGCTGTGACGCTTTGCACTCCGGGAATTTGCAATTGGCGGGCAAAGTCCGCCGTCTGCGGAGTGTTGAGCGCAGGTGTGAAGCGCACGTTCGCGCCGACGATGTATTGCGAGTCAAGTTGCTTCTCGCTGGCGTAAGTTCCTTGGAAGAGCGACAGGCTCACTCCGAAGGAAAGCGTTAAAGCAATGACGGTGGTGGCGGCGCCGATACGGGCAGCGCGACGCGCAACTGACTTACCCGCTGCTTCGCCGATTTCGCCGAAGATGTGGCGGAACAAGGACGCCAAGCGCGCGCCTAGGCGTGACACCCCTCCCTCAACCAGTCGCTGGATCAGCAAGGTGAGCCCGACCCAGGTAAAAAACGGAGCGAGAAAGATATAAAACGAAAGCGTCACTGCCTGGCCTTCGTTGCCGGATGGCTTGAAACCGCCATTGAGTTGGGTCACCAACAGGATAATACCTGCTGCAACCAGCGCCATCACGTCCAGGTAAGTGCGTTTCCAGAACGGTGCAGTTTCAGAGCGGCGGGCCACTCGCCTCCCCTGCGTGATCTCGCGGCGCAAAGCTCCAAAGGTGGGCAAGAAAGCGGCCAGGAATGTGAGGATGAGCCCCGCTAAAAAGGCGATGGATGCGGAGTTGGCGAATGCGCCCCAATCGAACCCGGCGGCGAACGGATTCAGACTCCCCGTCGCCTGTGCGCTGATGACGAGCAGGATCAATCCAACAACAAGCCCCAGCGCCGACCCACCAATGGCTAACAACACCGAAGAGGCGGCAACAATGCCGGCAATTTGCGCAGGCGCCGCGCCACGCGTGCGCAACAGGCTGATCTCACGGCGTTGGGATTCAGCGAACAACTCTGCGGCAAATTTGGAGAGATAAGCGGCCAGCGCCACGCCTGGCAGTCCAAGAAAGATCAACAGGATTTTCGCGGCTAGAACATCCCCCTTGGCCGATAGAAGTGCACCAGAAAGGTTGTCCACCGCCTTCAGTTGGCCTGGAAACTGACGTTCCACCTGACGGCGCAGGGAATCGGCGTGCAAGGCGGCCAGGGTCGGGTCGGAGGGTAGTAGGGCACGGTCGATCTTGATGTGCACCTGCGGGTCAAACATGATGGCGCCGGGAGTGAGATTGGCCGGCGGGTTGGCGGCAATGGCCGTCAACGGCGTTTGCAGGTGGGACTGGAACCAGTTGAAGTCCATGAAGGCAGTATCGGCAACGATGGCGTTCTCCGCTTCGGTCGTCGTGGCAAAGAGCGCGTCGGCGTTATCCAGGTTGACGATGCCCGTGATGGGCAGGACCACAGGTTTGTCCACGCCCGCGAAAGTAATCTGCAGGGAATCGCCCACTTTTAGGTTTTGGGCAATCGCCATCGCTTCACTGACCATCACGCCATGGGGGTCGAACTGGCCTTCACTGATTTGCAGAATATCAAAGGTTTTCAGATAGGAGGGTGAAATGGCGAACACCCGTCCGGCGGGCGAGGTTTGCACGCCACCCACTTTCATGGCGGTCGTGAAGTCGGCGGCAGCGACGGGTTCGGCAGCCAGAATGCCGCGTTGAGTCGTCAGCGTAGGGATGGTAGAGGCGACATCAACGTCCGGTCTGGTGGCGTGCGCCACCAGGTCCAGTTTGACCGGAGCCAGGGCGAGAGTGGTCATCCGGTAAGTGGTGGCATCCACGAAGAACAGGATTCCGGCAAAAAGCCCGACCGCGAGGGCGAGGCCAAAGAGGTAGGTCCAGGTGCGGCGTGAGTTGCGAACGACGAGCCGCCAGGCATAATAGAAAATCATTGAACAGATCCATTTCCGGTCACGAGGTGTCCGTCTTTCAATTGCAAGATACGGTCAGCGCAGGCAGCGACTTCGGGGTCGTGCGTCACCATAACCAGGGTCAGCCGCGAGCTGCGAGCCAAATCTGTCAGAGCGGTCATCACTTCGGCGGACGTAGCGCTATCCAGGTTGCCGGTGGGTTCATCGGCCAGTAGGATGAGCGGTCGGTTGGCCAGTGCGCGGGCAATTCCGACGCGCTGCTGCTCGCCGCCGGAGAGTTCGTCAGGCAGAGCTTCTGCTTTGTTAGCCAGCCCGACGAGGGTCAGGATTTCATTGGCGCGGGCGCGGCGCTGGACGGGTGAAACGCCCCCCAGCAGGAGCGGGAATTCAACATTCTCGCGGGCAGTCAGCAGGGGAAAGAGGTCGTGGCGCTGAAAGATAAAGCCGAGTTTCTGGCGGCGCAGAGCGGAAAGTTGATCGTCATTGTAGTCGGCCAGGTTATGCCCATCGAGAAACACTTCGCCGGCGGTTGGCTGGTCGAGGCCCCCCAATAGGTTAAGCAGGGTAGACTTGCCGGACCCGCTGGGACCCATGACGGCGACAAACTCACCGTGCTGGATGGCGATGTCCACGCCGCCAAGAGCGATGACGGTATCCCGTCCCACGCGGTACTCACAGCGCAGGGATTTGGTCTGCAGGGCAATATCAGGCATATCCAGTTTCGCTTTCATAGAGTTGGCCGTCGGCGATAGACACCCAGCGGCGTGCACGCGCTGCGACATTCTTATTGTGTGTGACGACGATAAGCGTCAGGCCGTGGGCGACGTTCAGGCGGTCGAGCAGTTCCATCACTTGATCGGCGGTGGCCGAGTCTAGTTCGCCGGTTAGTTCGTCGGCGAGCAGGATTTTAGGTTGGTTGGCCAATGCGACGGCGATTGCCACACGCTGGCGCTCTCCGCCCGAGAGCATGGCGGGTTTGTGACGGAGCCGTTCGGAGAGTCCTACCTCTTTCAGTAGGTCGTGCGCGCGACGGGATGTGTTTCTAGCTCTTGCCAGTTGCAGGGGAAGCATCACGTTTTCGAACGCAGTGAGAAAAGGGATCAGATTATCAGCCTGATAGATGATGCCGATGGTCTCACGGCGAAAAGCGGCACGTTCGGACTCGACGAGTTTGGCGATGTCGGTTCCGCCGATGACGACGCGTCCCGCGCTCGGTAAAGCCAACCCACCCATCAGGCTCAGCAGGGTGCTCTTTCCAGCGCCGGAACGTCCAGTGATGGCAACAAACTCGCCGGGCTGTACAGTCAGACTCGCGCCTCGCAGAGCGACGGTTTCCCTGTCGCCATCTTTGTAGATTTTATAGAGCTCGGATAATTGTATGGCTTCCATTTTCATGACCTTTCACCGCATCAATTCAAAGAACTCTTTAATTTAGAGTGCATCTATCCTTCCAGTCTTAGCGGTTCAGCGGCTACTTCTTCACTTTCAAAGTCAGCGCGATGTCCCGTACCCCTTCACGGTCGTAGTGATAATCAGGACCAGCAACGGTCAACACGGCGATGCGGCCGTCCGCCTGCGGAATGTAGTAAATTTCGTTGTGGGCGGTGAAGGACTTGCCGGTGACAGCCGAGGCGCCATTCGCGGTAAAACCAAGAATAACGGCATCTTTGACTTCGGTAGAAGCCTTTAAGTCGATCTGCTTGAAGCCGGGGAAGGCGGCAGTCACGGCAGCTACGTCGCTTTGAGCATAAGTCATCACGTCCGTTCCAGCGGGCGGAGTGACAAATTCGAGCTTCATCCAGTCATCACCGCCGACGAATTTCACACCCTTGGTGAAGGTCATATCCTGCGTCCATGAGCCAGGATGGCCGAAGGAAAAGCCTTTCACGGCATCGGAATAGGTCACAAGCGCGGCTTCAATGCCGCCTTCGCCACCTTCACTAGCAGTAGTAGACGCGGTAGGCGTAGCAGACGGCGTGCCATTAGTGGTAGACGCGGTAGGCGTAGCAGACGGCGCACCACAGGCCGTAAGTACGAGAGCAAAAAGTAAAGCAATGAACAAGAAAGATCCGCTGGTCTTACCCATTTTGCACCTTTTTTGGCTGTTAGAGATTCAAGTCGTTTATCGGCAAGAAAGTTGCAGGTTCAGCCAGATTTCCCGCAACAAAAGCGCCTTCGGGAAACCGAAGGCGCTCGAGTTGAATGCGAGATGTTAGTCCTTATCGGATTCGCTTGCCAGCACCGTGCCGGTCATGGCATCCACCTTGACATCGGCGCCGTCGCTGAACTGAACACTGTAGACCAGCGCGCCGTTCTCGTCATCGAGTTCGACCTTGGTCGCCGCACCGGCATTCAGGAAGGACTCGGCAGTCTTTTGGGCAGCATCGGTGGCAATGGCGGGCGTCCCGGTCGGAGCGGCGTCAGCGCTATCCGCAGACTTGGCTTCTTCCGGGCCGGCGACTTCGTTGCCGGTATCCGGACCGCTCTGGTCGCCGACCTGTTCATCAATGGTGTCAGTGTCCGGACCGGCGACATCCGCGCTCGTATCCATGGCATTCTGGTCGCCGACCTGTTCATCGACGGTGTCAGTTTCCGGGCTGGCGACTTCGGCGCCGGTATCCGGGGCTTTCTGCACCTGAGTGGCGGTTACAGGTTGCAGCGCCTGGGCGTACACCTTCATGCTGGAAAACCCGATCGCGCTGGCCAGGAGCAGAGCGATGGCGACAACTGCAACGATGTTTCTAATTTTCATGGTGTTTCTCCTTTTCTATGACGGTAGTTCGTCCGCCATTCACAGAGGTATCTAAGCAAAGAGAGATGAAGCCTCCATGAAATGAAATCACGGATTTCTTCATGAAAGGCAAAATAGCACCAGCGCGTGCAAAGGAAATACTTCGACCTTCTGAAAACCTGCCTGGGTGGCCATCTGCATGATCTGTTCCTCCTGCAATCGCACTTCCAGGCTTGGACCGAAATCCTGCACTTGATAAGGCCATTCCAGTATGGCCATGCCTTTTCGGGCGACGCGAGCACCTTCTTGAATAGCTTTCAGCCGGTCATTTGTCTCATGTAACAGTAGACCCATAAAGACAAGGTCAAAGGTCTGGTCTTTAAAGGGGAGCGATTCGGCGATGCCAATCGAAAAATGGACACCGGGTAACGCCTTCTCAGCTTCAGCAATCATTTCAGGATTGGCGTCTATTCCCTCAACGCTGAATCCCGATTTGGCAAAAGCCTCTGCGAAGACGCCACTGCCCGTGCCGACATCGAGAACGCTGTGGATATCTGCATCCATGGTGGCCAGTTGGAGCACCCGATCGACCTCCAATCGTGCCAATCGCTCCGAACTGCGCAGGAAGGCGGCGCCTTGGCGATATCGTCGCGGGTACATTAATACTCCTTCATCCGTGTTTCGATGCATCTACTGGCTCTCACACCGATCAATGATCATGGCAAGAATCGGCATCAAAGGGCCGGCAGCCGTACAGTGAAAGTGGCGCCCTTTCCGTAGTCGCTATCTACCTGGATATCTCCCCCGTGGGCGCGCGCGATCTCGCGGGCGATTGCCAAACCTAAGCCGGAACCGGGATGGGTGCGGGAAGCTTCTACCCGGTAGAAGCGGTCGAAGATGTGAGGCAGGTGTTCGGGCAAGATGCCGAGGCCAGTATCCTTCACTTCGATAACAACGGAATGCCGTTCGGCGCGGGCGGCAAGAGAAATCCCGCCGTGCTCGGTGTATTTGATTGCATTGTCTAACAGATTAACAAACAACCGGATCAGGTTGTCGCTGTTACCGGAGAGAGACAACTTGTCGGGGATGTGCGCGTCGAGAGTCAGGTTTTTTGCTTCAGCCAGGGGGCGGAGAGATTCGGCCAGATCGTTGAGCAGATCGGAGAGGGCAACCAGCTGCGGGTGCAGATCGGCCTGTATCTCCCCACGCGCTAGAAGGAGCAGGTCTTTGGTCAGTCCGCTTAACCGGGCGGTCTCCTCAGCAAGGTCATCCAGCGCTTGCTCGTATTCTTTCGGGCTGCGGCGTCGCTCGCGGATGACGCTGAGAATGGCTTGCATGGCGGCGAGAGGCGTACGCAGTTCGTGGGAAGCGTCAGCGGTGAACTGGCGCTCGCGGTGGAAGGAGTCGTCCAGACGGGCCAGCATGTCATCGAAGGTAGCGGCGAGGCGCCCGACTTCATCGTCGTTGTGGGGTAGATTGAGCCGGGCGGAAAGGTCTGTTGCCGATATTCGGCGAGCTGTGCGCGTGATGACGCCGATAGGGGCGAGAGCGCGAGCGGCGAGGAAATAGCCACCGGTAGCTGCCAGCAGTACCAGAATCGGACTGCCCAATAGAAGGGTGGTGAGCAGGCGCTGGAGTGTGTCTTGTTCCAGTTGTGCGGAACGTGCTATCTGCACAACCGCAAGCAGATAGCCATTATCGGAGACGGGCGCGGAATAGATGCGCATCGTCTGTCCACCACCAGGGTCCGTCCAGGTGGTGAAGGATGGGATGGATTCTAAGTCAGGCAGAGGCAGAAAGACGGATCCGGAGGTTTGTAGTGTCTTTCCATCCGGTGAAAGGATACGGATAGTGGCTTGGAGATGAGGATCACTTTTTTCGGGGGATTCGGTCAGGTTTTCCGGGAGGAACAACTGATTATTATTGATTTCCAGTCCAGCGATGACCTGCGAGGCATTGAGCGCAAGCGCGTCATCAAAGGCCAGGAAAAGGCCACGCGACATGGTGAAATAGACATAAGTGCCGAAGGCGCCTAAAACTACCAGCAGCATGACGGCGACCCATATCGAGAACCGAAGACGCAGGGAGTTAATTTTCATCTTCAACTGATAGGCGGTAACCCACGCCACGCAAGGTGCGGAGGAGTTTCGGCTCAAAGGCATCATCAATTTTCCGGCGCAGGTTGCGGATGTAGACATCCACCACGTTGGACTGGTTGAACGAGTCGTAGTTCCAGATCTGTTCGGTAATCATGGTGCGGGTCAGCACGCGTCCTGCATTGCGCATGAAGTACTCCAGAATAGAAAACTCCTTGGCAGGAAGCTCGATCGGTCGGCCATCGCGGGTAACGCGATGCGATGCCAGGTCGAGGCTCAGGTTGGCCACCCTCAAGACAGAGGTTTTTGGCATCTCGGCAGAGCGACGCGAGAGCGCACGCAAGCGCGCAAGCAGTTCTTTGATAGCGAACGGCTTGACAAGGTAATCGTCCGCCCCAGCATCCAAACCGGTAACACGGTCGTCCACCGAATCTCGCGCGGTGAGCATCAGTATCACGGTACGGTTCCCCCGTTTGCGCAGTTCGCGGCAGACGGAGAGCCCATCCAATTCAGGCAGGAGAATATCGAGCACGATGATGTCGAAGGATACAGAATCCACCCAATCCAATGCTTCGCGCCCGGTGTAGGCAGCATCTACGGCGTAACCTTGCTCTTCCAGCCCACGCTTGACGTAAGTGGAGATATTCCGTTCGTCCTCAACCAAAAGGATCCGCATAGCTTATGGTAGCAAAGTGAGATGAAGACGAGATGAAGAATGCCGGCAGAAGAGCGGCTCGCCATCGATCCACTTCCAAAACGTTCGAAAGAACGAGTAGAGCCTCAATTCCGTTAGCTTCTTCTGGGTAATACCGGCTCACCATAGTGACGTACAGTGGTTTTGAGTGCGCGGAAGGAAGCTGGTTCTCTCGGAGTTGGAGACGGTCGGACCTTCGCGATGGTGGTAATGTACCTAGGCGCAGACCAGTAAACATGGTGTAATGAAGGGAACCGAGACAGGCCAAGGGCATGGGTCCGATCATCTCTGAGCGAACCCGGACGTGGATTTGTGCCTGGAAAGGAGGATTGAATGTGAAGGACAGCGTCCTCAATTTGGACGCGTTGTGCAGGAGGATCCTGGGGCGCTGGCAGAGGGCAGCCCCTGGTTTGGCTTGCACTGCAATGAGGCGAGGAGACAGGCTGGATGAGACTGACGGAGCAGGTCGGTGAACGAGGGAAAGCGACGTCAGGCGAAGTGCCTGGGGCTGTGAATTGAGCGTATTGGAAAGGAAACAACTGAAGAATGGAACGCGAACGACATCATTTTGATTACGGCATCCTTTTTGCCGTCGGGTTGGTTGGGCTGGCCATCATGACCGGCATGGTCAGACTGGGCTGGTCCGGCACGCTTGCGCTGGACTTGATCCAGGGGGTTCTGGTGGGCGTTGCTATTGCCTGTGGAGTAGCTTATCTCATTGGAAAGGTGGGCGGACCGTATCTCCGTAACCGATCGCGCTCAGCGCACAGACTTCCAGGGATCGCTACGATGGACCACAACCCACCGCGCCCTGGACAGCCAATCTCTCGCGACCGGGATCTTCATTTGGCTCGGGGGCAGTCCGATGAGACGCGCGTGAGGAGAAATAGCCCGCAGACCTCTTTTCATCGCAGCCCTGAAACGCCCAAAGGCCGCAGGGGCCAACAGACTGCGGGGAGGAGCGGTTCCCTTCCAAGCGAGACAGGAACAGAAAAAACATCCTCCCTCAATCGCTCACGGTTTTCCCCTCCCGTGGTACAGCAGCCGGCAGATGCCGCTTCAAGATCCCGACGCCATCGGAGAAGGCGCGGCGGGCGCGGGAAAGCTCCCTCCAGCCCTACGGAATAGCCCGCCTTTTGAACGAACCCTTTCCTTCGTAGAGCGGATGGAGGAAGCTTGCCAAACAAGATGCCCCGCCAGTACTGACCGCAGATGTTTCTTTGTATGAAAAGTCCTATGCTTCCCAGCGATGCTTCAATAGATCGCTCCGGCCAACTGCCTGAGGATTCGAACAAGACCTCCCGGAGTCGTATTTCCGCTTTTCTACTGCTTTGCGCGATCAGCGGAGTGGCCATTTTCAGCTCTACCATCGCCAAGAACCCGGTCCTCCCGATCCTGGCCCAGCAGATCGGGGCGGACAAAGCGTCCATCGGGCTAATCGCTGCCGCTTCCACCATCACCGGCATCCTGACCAGCTTCAGCGCCGGCTATCTCAGCGATCGGCTTGGACGGAAACCTTTATTGATTCTGTCCGGAATCGTTTTCCTGACCGCTCCCTTCCTCTATCTCTTCATCCAGACTCCACTTCAGTTGGCCATGGTGCGGGTCTACCACGGGTTGGCCACTGCTGTTTTCGGGCCGGTGGCGATGGCCTACGTCACGGACCTGGCATCGACCCGCCGCGGCGAACGGCTGGGGTGGTTCTCGTCCAGCCAGTTGGCCGGGAGAGCGTTGGCCCCAGTAGCTGGGGCGGCCATCCTCGCTTTCGGCGCCTGGCAATGGGTCTACGCGGTCTGCGCCATTGCCGGGGCGCTGGCTTTACTTGGGATATTCTGGCTTCCCAGGAGCGCCGCCACACGAACGACGCTTCCACCACCGCCCGCCCACCAGGAGCCGCGCCTATCCACTACCCGCATCCCGGTCCGAAAGATCCTCTTCCACCGCACCATCCTGGTGACGAGCGTGGCCGAGGCCTCCCAGTTTTTCGCCTTCGGCGCACTGGAGGCTTTCTTGCCGCTCTATGCGTTGTCGGCCGGGGTAGGGACCGCCACCATCGGTCTGCTCTTCGGCGTCCAGGTCGGGGTCCGCGTGCTGGTGCGGCCTTTGATGGGCCGTTTCAGCGACACCCATGGGCGAAAGCGGCAGATCCTGATCGGCCTTCTGATGACCGCCCTGACCATGATTTTCTTTCCGACGACCAGCAACCTGGTCCTCCTCCTCCTTCTCTCCCTAGGCTTCGGCTTCGGTTTGTCGGTGGCCTCCGCCGCTACTTGCGCTTTCGTCGCTGACCTGGCTCCGCAGGATGGGAGAGGCACGGCACTGGGACTGATGAGCACGATCATGGATATCGGTCAGGCGCTGGGGCCGATCCTTTTGGGTGTCTTGCTGATGAGCGTTTCCTACCAGGTGGGCTTCGCCGTGATCGGAGGGGTTATGATCATTGCCACTGGCTTGTTTGGATGGTTGGCGGTAGAGAAGGATAATCGACGAAGGAGGCAAGGAAATGAGCATAGGATCCCGTGATCCCCTGGTATGCATTCGCTCGGTGGAGATCCCAGCAGAAAACCAGGAGGCATTCTTCCAATGGATAGAGGCTAACCGCCAGTTGCGGCAGCGCTACGGCATCCTCATGGAGCGCGTCCTGGCGCCTGCCGATGGCCAGGGCGATTGGCTGATTATCACCATCTGGGAATCGAAGGAAGCCTTTGAAAAATGGCTGATAGCGCCGGAGAAGCCGGGAGTGGACGCTTCTCCTGGACATGCCTTGGTGAAGTTCGGAAAAATCAAGCGCTACGACACGATCTCGGGGTACTGAGATTGGGTCTGACTAAGAAAAGGAGAAAAAGCATGAAGTGGATAACCCGAGAGCACGTCAAAGTCGATCGCGTGGCCTGTCCCTGGCTAATCCGGAAGTTCATCGACCCCCAGGCCGAGTTTCTTTTCGTACCGGCCGCGGAGGTGCAGGCAAAAGCAGCCGAGTTGGAGGCGATTCCTTACGACGTGAAAGACGCCGAACTAGGCCACCACGGCGGGAAATGCTCCTTCGAAGCGATCCTCGAGAAGTATGACCTGGGGGAGGATCCTGCCTTGGCTTTATTAGGGAGGATCGTCAACGGAGCCGATACGGACAACGCCCTTTATCACCAGGCGGAAGGACCCGGCCTAAACGCAGTGGCTGAGGGGTTCCGGCGCCTCGGCTATGAGGATGACCACCAGATAAACGCCGCGGAGTGGATCGTCTATGACGCCCTTTATGCCTACTGCCGGGAGATGGTGAACCAGGGGAAACCAAACGGCGCTTTCCAGCCGTAGCTTGATAAACCAGCCCTCAAGCTGATTGAAGGGGGTATCCTGGCAGCGCTGCCTACCCTGGGACCGCCGCACCCCAGTGCGGCAAGACTCCCTGCCGGGGGCTGTTCTGTGGCGTCTTGTAGGGGCACGGCATGCCGTGCCCCACCAGCGAGAAAGGTGGGGCTTCCCCAAGAGAAGTTTTTTCGATACCCTTTCGGGGTGAAAAAGGCTGCGGAATGATGAGCATCAATTGGCGCAATGAGCGCTGGAAACCGCTTTTCTTCACCATTTGGGGCGGTCAGGCTTTCTCTTTGCTGGGGAGCCGGTTGGTGCAGTTCGCGCTGGTCTGGCAACTGACCATCACCACCGGCTCGGCCACCATCCTGGCGACAGCCACTCTGGTGGCATTGCTGCCGGAGATCATTCTGATGCCTTTCACCGGAGCGTTGGTGGATCGTTGGAACCGGCGCCTGGTGATGATCCTGGCCGATGCTTCGATCGCCCTGGTGACCCTGGTCCTGGTCCTCCTTACCGCAGCCGGCCTCCTCCAGATCTGGCAGATTTACACAGCCTTGGTCCTTCGCGCCATTGGCGGCGTCTTCCACTATCCAGCTATGCAAGCCAGCACATCGTTGATGGTGCCGGAGCGCCAGCTCTCCCGCGTAGCCGGCCTGAACCAGACCCTCTACGGCGCCATGAGCATCCTGGCTCCCCCCATGGGCGCTCTGTTGCTGGCGATCTGGCCTCTCTGGGCGGTGCTCTTGGTGGACATCGTCACCGCTGCCATCGCCGTCTTCCCTCTCCTCTGGATCCGCATTCCTCAACCACTGCGAATCGCTGCCCAGGAGAAAGCCTCCGGTTACTGGAAGGACTTGGCTGAAGGCTTCCGCTACATCTGGCACTGGCCTGGCTTGCTAACGGTGTTAGTGATGGCTGCCCTGATAAACTTTTTGATCAGCCCAGCTTTCACCTTGATCCCCTTGTTGGTCACCAAACATTTCCGCATGGGAGTTCTGGAACTAGGCGCTATCGAGGCGGCAGTAGGCATCGGCACGCTCCTGGGCGGCCTGGTCCTGAGCATCTGGGGCGGCTTCAAGCGTCGCATTCTCACCACCTTGGCGGGTCTGGTGGGGATGGGAGTGGGCATCTTTCTGGTGGGAGCAGCGCCCGCTAGTCTCTTCTGGTTGGCCCTGGCCGGGA
>JAPLHW010000126.1 GCA_026389425.1 Coprothermobacterota bacterium | reverse complement strand
CCAAGGAAGGAACCCACCGCTACCAACACCAAGATCACCCAAATCTGGTAGCTACTGTCCGGCGCCATCGCCGACATAAAACTGATCTGCTGCAGGCTGGCCACTAAGACGGACCGCACCGGTATCAGGAGAATGCTGGCGGTGATCGCCCCGATCAACCCATAAAAGATCCCTTCGATGATGAAAGGGTAACGGATGTACCCGTCGGTGGCTCCGACAAGTTTCATGATCTCGATCTCTTCCTTACGCGCGTAGACGGTCATCCGAATCGAAGAGGAAAGCAGAAACCAGGTGCTGGCCACAAAGAGAAGCGAGATGAGGATACCAGCGATGCGGAAATAACTGGCGAAGGCGATGAGGTTGTTGACGATGGCCGCGTCGTACTGCACTTCGTCGATCTCTGGGATCGCCTTTAGCTGAGCGACCAGGGCGGCGGTGACCTGTGGGCTCTTCGGCTTGATCTCTAAAGAAGCCGGCAAGGGGTTCACCATCAAGCTGGTGAGGACGTCCTCGAAACCGGCCAAGTCACGCTTGAGGGCTTCCATCGCTTCCTCTTGAGAGACATAGTTGACCGCCTCCACCTGCGGCCAGGTAACGATCTTGGCCTGCAAAGCGGCAGCCAGCGTAGGAGTGACGGCTTCCTTGAGGTATGCTGAGACGCCGACTCTCTCCTCGAAGTTGCGCACGAGGTTGTTCACGCTGCCGTCCAGGAGGAGGAAGATACCGAAAACTAAAAGCGAGATCCCCGCCACAGCGATGCAAGCAACAGAGTAAACACCGTTGCGGCGGACGTTCAGCCAAGTCTCGACAAGAATCTTGCGCGAGAGTCGGATCGGGCTCCCCCGTTCACGATAGGGGCGACTGCGTATTCTGTTAGCCATCGAGATTCTCCGATACGATCTTACCCCGCTCGAGGATCACGGTGTGACAGCCAACCTTGCGCACGATCTCTTCGTTGTGGGTGGCCATGATGACCGTCGTCCCTTGCAGGTTGACTTGTTTGAGCAGCTCCATCAAATCCCAGGAAGTGGCCCAGTCCAAATTCCCGGTGGGCTCGTCGGCCAGGAAGAGGGGTGGGTTATTGGCCAGCGCGCGGGCGATGCTGACCCGTTGCTGCTCGCCCCCAGAGAGCTCACAGGGGAAAAGATTGGCCCTATCGATGAGGTTGACCAACTCCAAGACATAGCGCATTCGCTTCTTCGCTTCCCGCTCGGAGACACCAATTACTTCCAGGCTGAAGAGCACGTTCTCGGCCACGGTGCGTCGGGGGAGTAACTTGTAGTCTTGGAAGACCGTGCCGATGGTACGTCGCAGGAAGGGGATTTGTTTATGTTTCAGTCGAGCCAGGTCTCTCCCGTCCACCACCACCCGCCCCTGGGTGGGAATTTCAGCACGGTAAAGCAGCTCCAACAGGGTAGATTTGCCGGCGCCGGAGGGTCCGGTGACGAATATCATCTCCCCCTTCTCCACAGTCAAGTTGATCTGATCCAAGGCGACCAGGTTGGGAGGGAAGACTTTTGAGACATTCTGTAATTCGACGATGGTGATACCTGACCCGGGCACTTCAGTCTCCCGGCCTCTGGTAGAGTCCCCATACCAGGAGCACGATGTCGGTCTGAGCCAGCAGGCCGCGCCCGTCCGAGCGCGGAACGATGAGTAGATGGTTGCTTCGCACCGGTTCCTGATGCTTCACGTCGATTCCCCCGGTGACGTCGGAGAGCCCTCCCATGGTGATGGTGGGATCGGCCAAACAATAGGCCGAGCCTACCCGCAGAATGAACTGAGTCCCGGCTTGGCCGATGATGGAGTGGCCAGCCGGTAACTCGACGACCTGGGGTGTCAGGAACTGCTCCAAGTAGCTCTTGGTGATGATCGGGTCCTCGGCAGTCCCGGGTTGCCCGCTTTGCGCGGAAGTCCGACCCACACTCAGAGCTCCACCCACCAGCAAACAGGCTAGAAGGAGGATAACCAGCCAGGACACCCTGCCGGGGGCTATCATGCTGCCTTTTTCCTCTCTCAAACTAAGCCTGCGCTCTTTGCTCATGCCGCAAATTCTCCCAGATGAAGGGAGTGATGTCACCGTTAAGTACACGCATCACGTCCCCAACCTCATACCCGGTTCGGTGATCCTTTACCATCGTGTAGGGGTGCAGCACGTAGGATCGGATTTGGTTACCCCAAGCAGCCGTGAGGAATTCCCCACGTAACTCGTCGATCTTCTTCCGCTCTTCCTCGCCGGCCAATGCAGCCAACCTGGATTGCAGGATCTTCATCGCTGTGGCCTTGTTTTGCAGTTGTGACCGCTCGTTTTGGCAGCAGACGACGATTCCGCTCGGAATGTGAGTGATGCGAACGGCCGAGTCGGTCTTCTGCAGGTTCTGCCCGCCGTGGCCCGAGGAGCGGAAGGTATCGATGCGCAAGTCGTCTGGGTTGATCTGCACCACCTGGCTCTCGATCTCCGGAATCACGTCAACCAAAGCAAAAGATGTATGCCGTCGGTGGTTCGAGTCGAATGGGGAGATGCGCACCAGCCGGTGCACTCCTTTCTCGTTGCGCAGCAGTCCGTACGCTTTGCTGCCCTTGATTAGGATGGTAGAAGACTTGATACCCGCTTCTTCCCCCGGAGAGAGATCAACCACTTCAGCCTTGAAGTGGCTCTCCTCCGCCCAACGAAGGAACATCCGCACCAGCATCTCGGCCCAGTCCTGAGCGTCAGTTCCTCCAGCGCCGGCATGTACGGAAAGGATGGCGTCGGAAAAATCGTAGGGGCGGTTCAGATAAAGGGTTTCCTCCATCTCACGGTTCAGTTTTTTCCAAAGGGTAAGATGATCTTCCAAATCGGACAGAAGAGGCGTGATATCCTCCTCGTCCATCAAGTGCAACCATATCTCGGTCTCTTCAAGCTCGTGGACCAAGCGTTGATGAAGGGTGAGTGACTCCTCTAAGCGGGTCATCCCTTGCAACACCTGGGTGCGGCCTGCGCTTTGCCAGAAGTTACCCTGAGAACTCGTCTTCTCCAGCTCTGCCTTCTGAGAAAGAAGGCTTTCCGGGTTGAAAGCACCGGTCAGCTGCCGGAAAGCTGCGCTCAAGAGCTGCACTTCCTGGCGTAAGAAAGCTAGGTCTACTGGTCTTTCCCGTGACATCTCTTGAACTTCTTACCGCTTCCGCAGGGGCAGGGATCATTGCGCCCGACCCTGCCAGCGTTGGCAGAGGGATGTTGTGGGCTGCTCACACGTGGAACTTGCGTTGCGTTTACGCTCTTGTTCCCGGGGTCACTGGGGGTGCCCTGGACCGCTCCGCGAGGGCTCGTCCCAGCGGATGCGGGCATGGGCTTGCTGCCGACGTGTCGCAGGGCAGCCGGGCCACCGGCGCGTTGCGGTGCTGGCGTGGGAGCTGTTTGAGCTTGCGGTTTCACTTGGGCGCGAAAGAGGAACTTGACAGCATCTTCACGGATAGAGGTCAGCATGGTCTGGAACATCTGGAAAGACTCCAATTGGTACTCCACTAGCGGGGATTTTTGCCCGTAGGCGCGCAACCCGATCCCCTCTTTGAGGTAGTCCAAGTTGTATAGCTGATCGTTCCACTTACTGTCCACCACGCGCAGAATGATGTACCGCTCGACTTGACGCATCATCTCGCTGCCGACCTCCTGCTCCTTGGCTTGATAGAGAGCAAGTGCCTGCTCGGTAGCCCATTCCACCATCTCGCGGCGATTTAGGTCCTCATCTTTGGGGCGCAGGCTCTGCCCGGTCAACTGGGCGAAAGCTTTCCAAAAACCTTCTACATCCCATTGATCGGGGGACGAGTGTTCGGAAAGGTGTTGGCTGGCAGCCTCTTTGATGGCGCCTTGAATCATCTCCTGAAGATGCTCACTGAGATCAGCCTGGTCGAGCACTTTCCGGCGCTCGCGATAGATCGTTTCCCTTTGCGTGTTCAGTACATTGTCATATTCCAGCAAGTCCTTGCGGATATCAAAGTTACGTGCCTCCACCTTCCTTTGGGCGTTCTCGATAGCCTTGGAGAGGAGTATATTTTCGATTGGCATGTCATCGGGAACCTTCATTCGCTCCATCAGTCGAGAGATCGTTTCCCCGCCAAAGAGCCGCAACAGTTCGTCATCCAGGGAAAGAAAGACACGACTCGAACCCATGTCTCCCTGCCGTCCGGAACGGCCGCGCAGTTGGTTGTCGATGCGGCGCGCCTCGTGGCGCTCGGTGCCGAGGATGTGCAACCCACCAAGGTCAGCTACGCCGTCTTGCAGGACGATGTCCACACCGCGCCCGGCCATGTTGGT
>JAPLHW010000054.1 GCA_026389425.1 Coprothermobacterota bacterium | reverse complement strand
GCCGTCTTCGGGCGCGGCTCGGCCGCCTCCAGCATCGTCTCCTACCTGCTGCACATCACCTGGGTGGATCCCCTCGCCGAGGGGCTCCTCTTCGAGCGCTTCCTCAACCCGGAGCGCGGCCAAGACCCCCCGGATATCGACTTGGATATCGACTGGGATCGTCGCGAGGAATTGATGGACTACGTTCGCGCCAAGTACGGGGCCGAGCGTATCGTCCACGTCGGCGGCTCCGCCACCTTTCGCCTGCAGGGCGCCTTGCGGGAGGTAGGCAAAGTCCTGGGCAAGGGGAAACAGGAGATCGACCAATTCCAGCGGGAGGCTCAGCAGGGTCAGGCCCGCAGCGAGGAGGCCCGCTCCTGGCTGGCGCTGGCGCGGCGACTGGTGGGCCAGCTCCACCACCTCACCACCCACCCCTGCGGATTCGTCATCAGCCGGGGGGCAGTGCGGCAGGAACTGCCCCTGGCCGTCACCCCAGAGGGAGTCGTCACCCAATACGATATGCACACCTTGGCTGCCCTAGGTTTTCTGAAGATGGATTTTCTCGGCTCCCGCAGCCTGGCCATCATCGAGGAGACGCTGAAGAGGGCCGGTTGCGATACTCCGGCTGGAACAGCCTTGGTGCAAGTAAGCAAGGCCGGGGAGATCCCCATCGACGACGCCGACACCTGGGAGATGATCGCCCAAGGGCGCACGCTGGGCGTCTTTCAACTGGAGAGCAGCGGCTTGCGCTCTTTGTTGATGAAGATTCAGCCACGCTCCTTGGGAGAGCTGGCCGCCGCCCTTTCCCTCTATCGCCCGGGCCCTCTCCAGGGAGGGATGATGCAGCCCTTCGTCCGCCGCCACCGGGGCGAGGAAGCAGTTCGCTACCTGCACCCGCTGCTGCGGCCAATCCTCCAAGAGACCTACGGCGTGGTCCTCTACCAGGAACAGGTTATGCAGGTGGCTCGACAGTTGGGCGGCCTGACTTTGGGAGAGGCCGACATTCTGCGCAAAGCCATGGGGGAGAAGGATGCCGAGGCCATCCGCCTCCTCCAGCCTCGCTTCCTGGAGGGAGCGCAAAAACAGGGCGTGGAAGAGGGAGTCGCCCGCGAAGCCTTCACTTTGCTGGAGAAATTTGCCGGTTACGGTTTCAACAAAGCCCATAGCGCCAGTTACGCCATCGTCGCCTACCGTAATGCCTGGCTCAAGCGGCATCACCCGGCGCACTTCTTCGCCGTGCTCCTCTCCACCCAAATGGGCTACTATCCTCCCTTCGTCTACACCCAAGAGGCCGTGCTGTCTGGGATCTCGGTATTGGCGCCGGACATCAACCGCAGCCAGGCAGCCTGCACCCTGGAGAGCGCCTGTCCCAGGTCACCCTCAATGGCGCCTGCGGAAGCGGGGGAAAAACGTGGGCGAAGCGGGGGAATTCGCTTGGGCCTGGCCTATTTGAAAGATCTCGGCCCAGCTCAAATCGGCGAGATTTTGCGACTGCGGCCGCCAGGAGGATTCACCAACCTGGAGGATCTCTGCCTGCGCCTCTACCCGCTGGTCGACCGTGGGGCCTTGGCGGCTCTCATCCAGGGAGGCGCCTTGGACGGCTTGGGCTTCAACCGCCCCACCCTCTTGGCCCGGCTTTCGCGCGCCATCCGTTTAGCCCGAAACAAAGGTTCCCTCTTCGCCCCGCCCGAGGAGGGGCCAGACTTCCATCTGGAGCCTTTCAGCCCGTCCGAGGAAGCGAGCCTCTCCTGGCAGGCCACCGAGATCTACTTGCCCAACCCCCTCGCCTTGCACCGCGCCGCATTGGCCCCCTACTCCCCGGAGGGGGGCGCCTGCCTGCGCCTGTTAAAGCCCGGTTCGACCCTCAAGGCGGCAGCCATCCTGGTCCACTATCGCCTGGAAAAGACCCGTGGGGGCGAGCGGATGGCCTTCCTCTGCCTCTTCGACCTGGCCGGGCAATGGGAAGCCGTGCTCCTTCCCGCCGAGGCACGGCGCTTCGCCTTGCGCCTGCGGGCGCGCTCCATCCTCCTGCTGGAAGGGGAGGTGGTCGAGCGCCAGGGCGCTCGCGAGTTCGTCCTTCGAGAGCTGACCCCCTGGAACCCGCCAGAAGAGGGCGGGAGGGAGCCTCTCCCGGACGGTCTACGCCTTTCCGAGATGGCCAGGGTGGCTGTCCCGGAGAAAATGGGTGTAAGGTAAGTGAACGATGTCCCCTAAGCGACGCATCCTGCACATGGACATGGACGCTTTCTTCGCCTCGGTAGAGGAGCTGGATGATCCCAGCCTGCGGGGTAGGCCGGTGATTGTGGGTGGGCACAACACCAAGCGAGGGGTGGTCTCGGCGGCCAGCTACCCTGCCCGGGCTTTCGGGGTGCATTCAGCCATGCCCCTCTGGCAGGCCAAGCAACTCTGCCCCCAAGCGGTTTTCCTGCCTGTGCGGATGCACCGCTACGCTGAGGCTTCGCGCGACTTTCATCGCATCCTGGAGGAGTACACGCCTCTGGTTGAGTCGATGGGTTTCGATGAGGCCTACTTAGACGTGACGGGCTCCCTGCATCTCTTCGGGACAGCGGAAGAGATCGGCCACGCCATTCAAGACCGCATCCAGGAAGATGTTGGCCTTTCTTGCTCGGTGGGCCTCTCCTACAACAAGTTCCTGTCCAAGATTGCTTCCGGCTGGCAAAAGCCACACGGCTTCACCTCCATCCTGGAGGAGGACGCCCTGGGCTTTCTCCACCATCTTCCCCTGGGAGAGCTGCCGGGGGTGGGCTTCCGTACCCGAGAGAAGCTAGCGCAGTCGGGACTGCGGACTGTGCGCGATCTCCTTTCTCTACCCTCCGCCTTCCTTCGGGTGGAGTTCGGCAAGTTGGGCCAGGATCTTCTCCTCTACGCCCAAGGGATCGATCCGCGCCCAGTAGTGCCGGATTGTGACCGCAAGTCGATGGGTTCTGAGGGAACCTTCGCTGAGGACCTTTCCGACTCAGCCGAGATGCTCAAAGCGTTGCTGGAGATCAGCGATTCCCTGGCTCACCAGTTACGGGCAGAGGGCTGGCGAACCAGCCGAGTGACGATCAAGCTGCGCGACCCCAACTTCCAAACTACAACCCGGGCGCAGACCTTGAAACAGTCCATCGACAGCAACGACGACCTCTTCCGTGTGGTGCGAGCCCTTTTTCAGAAAGGGTGGCCGAAGCGCGTCCGATTGCTGGGAGTGAGCCTCTCCCAGTTGAGCCGAAGCGGCGATGCAGTGACCTTTCCCAGCTTTCGCGAAACCCATCAGGCTTCTCTTTCTCGTGCCCTCGACCAGATCCGGGGGAAATATGGGGAAGGGACGGTATCACGTGCCAGCCTCTTTCGCCAGGGTGAATTCCGAAACCGGTCGCTCAAACCGCCTCTGAAAGAGAAAGGTTCGCGGGGGTAAGCGTTTCACTTGGATCTTGTCTTTGCAAGGATCTCAACATAGAATCGCGCTACTGATTACATCCCCGCCCATTCTGGTAACGGCTTCGACCACGGATCAAGCGAATCAACCCTGGGAGCGCCTGCCACGACAACGCACAGGTGGGAATCCGGTAGAAAGCGAGAAAACTATTCCAATAGCGGACGAAGTGAAAGAAAAACAGAGGATTCAAAGCCAGTCGACTCATTCCTCGGCCACAGAGGAGATTCCTGCTGAGGAAGCGGTCCAGCGCGGTCCCTTGCGCGGCCTTCACCCCAACGTAGTGCGCTTGGGATTGGTGTCTTTCTTCGCCGATGTCGCTTCGGAGATGCTCTACCCGCTTACACCAATCTTTCTTAGCAGCGTTCTGGGCGCTCCGGCTTCAGTGATCGGACTGATCGAAGGGGTCGCGGAAGCAACCGCCAGCCTGTTGAAGGTAGTGGCCGGCCGGTGGTCGGATCGCTCTGGACGAAGACGACCTTTCCTCCTTTTCGGTTATACCCTTTCAGCTCTCTCTAAACCGTTGCTTGCCCTCGCCGCCGGATGGCCTTTGGTCATGGGCGCTCGTATCGCTGATCGTTTCGGAAAAGGGATGCGTTCTTCCCCACGCGATGCTCTCCTGGCTGACAGTGTCGCTCCCGAGATGCGCGGACGAGCCTTCGGTTGGCATCGGGCGATGGATACGATGGGTGCGGTGGTAGGCCCCCTTCTTGCCCTTCTGCTGATTTCCATGACCAATGACAACCTTCGTCTGATTTTTATCCTGGCTGTCATCCCGGGATTGCTTGGAGCATTCTTGGTGCTATTTGTGAAGGAACAGCGGCGGGCGCCATCGCCAGCCCAGGCGCCCAAGGCGGTTTGGGCCAGCCTGCCCAGACCCTTCCGCCTCTATCTCTTGGCTTGGGGAATCTTCGCACTGACGAACTCCTCTGATGTCTTCTTGATTTTGCGCGCCCAATCCATCGGTTTCACCCCCACTCTGGTAGTACTCGCCTACGCCCTTTACAACTTGACCTACGCCGGAGCCAGCCCTTTCTTAGGCCAGCTCTCCGACCGCCTGGGCAGGAAATGGGTGCTTGTGGGGGGTTTACTGGTCTTTGCTGCGGTCTATCTCGGCTTTGCCTTCATTGGTTTCTCTTGGGAGGTTTGGTTGCTCTTCGCCGTCTACGGCTTTTATGTCGCCGCTACCGACGGCGTGGGGAAAGCCTTGGCAGTGGACCTGGTTCCAGCCGAGATAAGAGGTGGCGCGTTGGGGTTGCTGGGGACCGTCTCCGGGCTCGCTACCTTGGTGGCTTCCACATTGGCTGGGTACCTTTGGAGTGCAGTGGGTCCCTGGGCGATGTTCGTCTATGGGGCTGCGGGCGCCCTGGTCTGTTCAGTTCTCATGGCTGCTCTACCCATCTCTAGCAATAAGATCAAGGTCGCAGCGGGAAGCGGATCGGTTCCCAGCGTTTCCTGAATCTCCCATTAAGGCAAGAATCAGCTAAAATATTTCTGAATGAGCGATACACTTAAGACCCTGATTTGGTCGGCCATTGGTTTTCTGCTGGGGTCGATCCCGTTCGCCTGGATCCTCGCCCGCTTGGTTGCCCACCTTGATGTGCGCCTGGTAGGAGATGGCAACCCCGGCACGGCTAACGCCTGGAAGGCTGGCGGTTGGCCCCTCGGGGTTGCCGTGATGGTCTTGGACTTCGCCAAGGGTTTTGCCCCGGTGGGGATCGCCCACTACTTCGCTGGAGTCAGCGGCTATGCCCTGATCCCAATAGCCCTGGCCCCGGTGCTGGGACATGCTTTCTCCCCCTTCCTGAGCTTCCGCGGGGGGAAAGCGGTCGCTGTCACTTTCGGAATTTGGAGCGGCCTCACCCTTTGGCTCGGGCCAATTGCGCTGGCTTTCGGCCTGGTCCTCTTCATGCGTTTGCAGACAGTTGATTCGTGGTCGGTGATCCTGGCGATGGGCATCATGCTGGTGTCACTCTGGGTTGCTGATTATGGCTTGCCTTTCCTCATCGTCTGGGCAGGAAACACCTTTGTGCTGGTTTGGAAGCATCGAACCGAGCTGCGTCAACCTCCTCGCCTGCGTCACAAGCTAAGTCAATGGGAGGATAAGCAGCCATAATGGACTGGGGACAGTTACAAGCCAGTTTGGTGATCTTTTTTCTGGCCGTCGGTCTGATCTTCTGGACCAACTGGCGGGAGCTGCGGCTCTTGTCTGACTACGGCCATCCTTCCGATGCTCCTCTTGTCAGCGTGCTGGTCCCCGCCCGTAACGAAGAACGAGCCCTGGAGCGCTGTTTGAGGAGTCTTTTGGGTCAGGATTATAGGAATTTGGAGGTGCTGGCACTGGACGACCACTCAAGTGACGATACGGAAGCCATCATTCTACGGTTAGCCCAGGAAGATGTGCGCCTTCGTCTAATCCGAGGGACGGACCTACCCCCCGATTGGTTGGGTAAGCACTGGGCTTGCCAGCAACTGGTCGAAAAGGCACTGGGCTCGCTGCTGCTCTTCACCGACGCCGACACCGTTCATCACCCCCAGACTTTGGCCAACGCAGTTTCTGCCCAACAACGGGAGGGCGCCGACATGTTGACAGCATTTCCCCGCGAGATCCTGGGCAGTTGGGGTGAGAAACTGACCGTCCCTCTCTTCGGCTGGAGCTTCCTTTGCTTTCAGCCGATCCTCCTCATTCACCGCACTCGACTGCACGGTCTTTCAGTAGCGGTGGGTCAGTTCATGCTTTTCCGCCGGGAAGCTTTGGCTCAAGTGGGCGGATTTGCCGGCGTTCGAGGTGATGTCGCCGATGACCTGGCTCTGGCTCGGGCTACTAAAAATTGCGGTCTGCGTTTGCGTGTCGTGGACGGCGCTGACCGAATCGAGTGCCGCATGTATCATGATTTCAACGAGGCATCGGCTGGTTTCAGCAAGAATCTCTTCGCGGCATTCCGCTACAACCTCCCCCTTTTCCTCTTCGCCTGGCCGTTGATCGCCTATGCTACCTGGAGCCCCTTGATTACTCTTCTATTCGCTCTTTTTCTGCCCATCCCGCTGAGCACGCTATCCTGGAGCGTAGCAGCGTCACTCCTTTCCTTCCTCCTTTGGCTTTTCACCTGCCGCCGGCTTCATTTTCCACTCTCGGTCGCCCTGGCTGGCCCTTTGATCATCTTGGTCGCTCTTTTCATTGCCACACGTTCTTTGATCAGCGCTTATAGCGGCAAAGGAACCTGGAAAGGGCGATTCTTGAAGATCGACCGAAGCCGATAGTCGACTCCATTTGCACATGTCGGGGTTGCCGATGAGAGTAGAAAAGCTCGATAATCGTCCCATGTTGTGCAAAGACTGCCCATTGAGGAGAATACTTGCCTCCAGCTAATTCAATTCCCTCCATCCAAATCAGACAACCCAGTGGAATGCCAGCTTTCCT
>JAPLHW010000124.1 GCA_026389425.1 Coprothermobacterota bacterium | reverse complement strand
GGTGGTTGCATCGGATTGGCATATACGCGTTCGTTCCCTTGAGATTGCAGCGTAGTCTCTGTCTTCGACCCATTCTCGGCTTTCTTCTTTACCCTAATCGCGTTTTAGAAACGACCTCGAGGTCTTTGGCTCTGAACGATTCAACTGTCCCCATTTCTCTACTTTTTGTCATGCTGCATGTTCTTTTTGTCATGCTGAACGCAGTGAAGCATCTGGAGTTCGCCTCTAAACCAAAACCGCAACGGCGAGATCTTTCGCTTCGCTCAAGATGACAGGAGGGGGGGCGCAAGATGACAGGAGGGAGGGCTCAAGATGACAGGAGGGGTGCTCAGATGACAGGAGGGAGGGCTCAAGATGACAGGAGGGGTGCTCAGATGACAGGAGGGTGGTCAGGATGACAACCCCCCTTTGTCTCCCTGAGGAGAGCAGCGACGAAGGGTCTGGCCTTGAGCCTAGAACCAAGACGAAAGGCGAGATTCTTCACTTCGTTCAGGATGACAAAAAGGAGGGGTGCTTGCTGCGGCCTCCCTTTTCGGGTGTTATGGGGAACAGGATCCCCCCGCCGGGAGTTCCTGTTCGTGGACGACCTGGCCGAGGCCTGCCTCTTCCTCTTGGACTGCTACGAGGATCCCAAGATCATCAATGTCGGCACGGGGGAAGAGTAGGCTATCCGCGAACTGGCCGAGACCGTGGCCCGCATCCTGGGCTTTTCCGGCCGGATCGCCTTCGACCCCTCCCAACCGTACGGGACCCCGCGCAAGCTCTTGGATGTCTCCCGCATTCAGGCCTTGGGATGGAAGGCAACGACTTCCCTGGAAGAGGGAATCGCGCGTTCTTATCGCTGGTTCCTGGAGAATCGCCCCGGGCATTGAATGTGGTTCGGTAGGGTCACAGCTCGCCCCGGCCGAAGGCGTCGGTGAAGAGGACGAGTCGCCCACATCCAGAAGAGAAATGGGTACAGACATTTTTTCGAAAGGCAGAAAACGAGCCAGTCCCCATTTCACGGATCGGGCGTCAGTATCGCTGCAAATCGAGTAGAGGCTCTGGTGCGAGAAAGTACGCACTGATGAGGATCATCGAAAGTTAGTTGACAATTGAACAGCGTCCCTATAAAACCCCATCCACCAAATCTGGGTGCTGATGGATCCAGTCGAGGAGGGCTCGGAGAAGGTTGCGAATGTCCTGCAGTTGGCTTTTGCAAATGTCATAGAGTTCGCGCGCTGATACCTCATCGTAGAAATGCACCAGACGGTTTCGATACCCGGCAAGCTCCACGAGAAGCGCACTTTGAACCGTGCCGAGCACCTTTTGCCGGGCGAGAGTGAGCGCCACCTCTTTGTATTCCAATGGACCCAGGCCAAATGCTTTGGCCAGGATGTGTTGCCCCAGGTCGAGCAGTGCTTCCAGCGCCCGCCTGAGGAAAGATTCCGCCGCTGCTGGATTGCGCGGATCACCTTGGAACTGAAGGTAGCTGCCTAATGGCAGCGCATCAATGCCACGAAGCAGCTCGGTGATCCGCTCGGCTCTCTCTAGGACGATGCTTGCCCTGATCTTTGATGGTGTCACAGCTCGGCGCCCACTAGCTCGCGCCACCTCTCCCGGAGAAACGGCGCTAGGTCACCCGCACGGCGCAAATAATAGAGCTGGAGTTCGGCTTCCTGGACCGAGTCGCAGCAATAGAGAAGCTCGCCGCGCACAATGTCGGCCGCGAGGAAAGCGTTGGCTTCTGGCAGGATCACTAGATCGACGCGGGCGACTTTGAACATTTCCTCCATCTTCAGGGCCAACTGAACTCGCTGCCGCGCTGAGAGGGAAGATCCCCTCTCTGGCTGGACTCCGATGTCTACATCCGATTCGGAGCGCTCGCCAGAGGGCGCCGTCCCGGAAACTGATGCGACGATTTCCCCTGCCCTGCTGCCGAATACGTACACTGCAGTCAAGCCAAAGGCCTGAGCTAGAGCAGCCACGCTGGAAGTATGGGGGGTACTCATTCGAACCCACTCCTTCTTGAAGCGTTGGGAACCATCACCGCTATGATTTCTTTCTTTGTACCACGATCGTGCAACATAAGTTTTCACTGGGTGGGGTTTGCATTGATCCCGCATCCTGCCTTAGTGTACCATCACTGGCTTGCTTCAGAAAGATGAGGTCGGGAAAGATGGGGTCAGGTCTTTAGATTTAGCATTTCTTCCTGAAACTGCTGAGGGTCATGCAGTGTAGGCCATTCTGCGAGGTTGCCTGCTATCCGCCACCCCCAAGCAGCTCCACTGGCGCCGCCATCTTGCGCCAAACCATCGATCGCGGATTCCAATTTCCCCCCGCGTGATGGTTAGCATCTAATGGGGAAAGATTTGAAATCTGTCCCCATTAGATGCGGCACCTCCATGCTCGCCATGCAGGGATGGAAGGCGTGCTTTTCGTTGATGCGGGAGTTCACTTAACGGAGCGCGTTGCGGAACTTTCTTTCAGTGGTTGATTCTTGTCATCTGCAATTTGACAATCCTCCGAGGCTTCTCTGGGTGCCGCTTTGAAGTGCCTCCAATGGCTTATCTTCAGTGTTTTGCTTACTTTTCATCATGATGGACGGCCAGACCTTTCGTTGCTGCGCTCCTCAAGGTGACAAAATAGTGCGCTCCTCAAGGTGACAAAATAGTGCGCTCCTCAAGGTGACAAAATAAAGGGGAAATTGCTCCAGAATTTCGGAAAAACGGGAAAGGGAGTCTGTCGCTACATTTCCGCAAGCCAAG
>JAPLHW010000017.1 GCA_026389425.1 Coprothermobacterota bacterium | reverse complement strand
GTTAGAAGCTCCAGGGAGTGGCTACCACCAGGAACTCAGCCGTCTTTTTGCCGTCATTGCGGAAGTAATGGGGGAGGATTGCTTGATAGTAGAGCGTGTCCCCTTCATTTAGGTCGAACTCGGAAGCTCCCACAGTGTAGTGCACCTCACCCTTCAGAATCCAGATGAACTCCCATCCCTCGTGGCCGAAAGGCTTACCTCCGTTGGTCCCCGTTGGAAGACGGATCAGGGCAGGCTCCAGCTTCGATTTGGGGTCGGTCAGGAGCCACTCCTCGGTGCATCTCTTACTTCCGCAGACGTTTAG
This sequence comes from Coprothermobacterota bacterium, assembly GCA_026389425.1. GTDB lineage: Bacteria > Caldisericota > JANLFM01 > JANLFM01 > JANLFM01 > JAPLHV01. The sequence continues at coordinate 14,679 of JAPLHW010000017.1, read as the reverse complement.
GATCATGGCCCGTCGCTCTTCCTTGCGGGAGAGTTGAATGGAAGCCTCTACCTCGTCGAGGAAGAGAGAGGCCAACGGCACTTCCAGCGCGTTGGCGATCTGGCGAAGGTTGATGATGCTGATGTTGGCTTTTTCATTCTCTACCCGAGATAGGTATGGGACTGAGAGCCCGGTATGCTGGGCCATCTCCTGCAAGGATAGTCCGGCAACGGCTCGCAGCGTTTTCAGCCGCTGACCGATTCCAGTGTTTCCGCTCATCTGTTCTCACCTCTCCTTTGTGAAGGGATTGTTCTCATCGATGCTCCCCAAGTATAACGAGAGGATTCACTTGGCATCAATCACGGGGATCCTGGTTTCTAGGAGTCTCTTGGAAGATACCCTCCAAGAGGGAGCGGATCTCTCCCTCATCGGGGCAGCGTGGGCTCTCGCGCAGGCAGTCGTGAGCTTTCACTGCCTTCACCAACACAGGGATGTCCTCTCGGCGACAACCAACCTCAACGGCACTGGGGATACCGATGTCGCAGATCAAGCGTTGAACCACGAGGATCCCCCGCTCAGCCCTTTCCCTGACGGACAACCCGGCAGTTCGCTCTCCTGCCGCCTCGGCGATATCGGCGATCTTCTCGGTTGAGGTGAGCGCACAAAACGCCAAACCGGCCGGCAGCGAGAGAGCCACGGTGAGGCCATGGGTGAGATTGTAAAGGCCACCGATCGGCTCGGCCAAGGCATGCGGGATACCCAGGCCGACGCTCATCGAGAGCCCGGCCAAGAGGGCGCCGGCCATCATACCCTCTCGTGCACGGAGATCTTGGCCGTCCCCCACGGCACGTCGCAGGTTGGCGAAAATCAAACCCATGGCCTGCCGCGCCAATGCGTCGGAGAGCGGCCATGCATTGCGGGTAAGGTAGGATTCGATAGCGTTGCTGAGTGCATCGATGCCGATTTCAGCGGTATCCCGGCGCGGGAGAGTGAGGGTCAGCAAAGGATCGCAGATAGCCAAATCGGGAAACATGAAGGGCCCGTTGATCCCAACCTTGAGGTTGCGTTGGAGATCACGCACGATGGCGAATTCGGAGACTTCCGAACCGGAACCGGCGGCCGTCTCGATGGCGATCAGGGGAAGGCGCCGGCGATGCGCGGCCAGCCCGTAACCCTCCAGGGAGAGGAGCGGTTGGGGATTGGCGTCGAGGATTCCCACGATTTTGGCGGTGTCGATGGAACTCCCGCCTCCCACCGCCACGAGCAGGTCAGCGGAAGTGGAGCGAAGGGCTGCAGCGGCTTCCTCAAACAACTCGACTGTTGGGTTGGTAAAGACTTCATCCCACACGGTCACTTCCACTCCTGCGCTGCCCAGGCTCTCCAAAACGCTGTTCAACACCCCAGCCTTGACCAGTCCTTTATCGGTGAAGAGGAGGGCATGGCCGGCGTGGAGAGCCCGCGCTTCCTCCCCAGTCTTCTGCACTGACCCGATCCCGAAGAGGATTTTCGTGGGGACGAGGAAACGAGCAGGCGGATAGATCCGTGTCAGCTCCATCTGATGCCTCCTAGATGCGGAATCTCGCAATGGTGCGAGTGGTGGCCTCATTCTAGGGGAAGATGGGCTACTGTCAATGACGGGCAGAAAATGGAGGAATTGGCGTTCGCCCCCATCCAGACAGAGCAGGCAGCCTTTCGCCTTGGCCACTCCTCTCTCCAGGATTATAATTTATATGCTAAGTCATTGACACTATATGCTAGGCTTGCTTTGATAGCAGAGGGTCGAGTTGACCCATCACCGAACGAAATACACCGGGAAAGGGGCAAGTGTATGAGCAGGACTATACTGAAGAGCGCCAACCCAGCGGAGGGGAGCGCCACGACGGCTCTGCAGGCTACAGTGGCTGGGATCATCGCACAGGTTCGGTCGGAAGGTGATGCAGCCCTCCGATCGTTGACCGCCAAGTTTGATAAAGTCGAGCGGCAAACCATTACCGTCAGCGAAGAGGAAAAACAAGCGTCTTGGCAGGCAGTACCGCAGCAGATCGTGGAAGATCTACGCTTTGCTGCGAAGAACATTCGCGCTTTTGCCGAGCTGCAGCGGTCTTCTCTGAACGAGATCGAGCACGAGATCTTACCGGGAGTGCACGTCGGCCACCGCTTGATCCCCTTGGCCTCTGCCGGAATCTACGTACCCGGCGGCCGTTACCCCTTGCCCTCCACCGCGCTGATGGGGATCATCCCGGCCCGCGTGGCCGGGGTTACACGCATCGCCGCTGTCAGTCCCCCAGACGCCCGCTTCGGGGGGATCAATCCGATCACGCTAGTGGCCATGCAGATCGCCGGCGCCGAGGAGATCTATTGTGTAGGCGGTGTCCAAGCGGTGGCTGCTTTGGCCTACGGAACGGAGAGCATCCGGCCGGTCGATATCATCGCCGGCCCAGGCAACGCCTATGTCACCGAGGCCAAACGGCAGGTTTTCGGGCATGTCTCCATTGATTTCCTGGCTGGACCCAGCGAGGTGCTGGTGATCGCCGATGAAAGCGCCGACCCGGTGCTGGTGGCAGCGGACATCCTCGCCCAAGCCGAACACGACCCGCGGGCCAAGCCGATCCTGGTGGCCACCTCAAAGCAATTGGTGGACCAAGTACTGGCGCAGATGGAGATACAACTGGAAACCCTGGCCACGGCAGAGATCGCCAGGAGTTCCTGGGAAGCCAATGGCTGGATCTATTTGGTCTCTGATTTGGATGAGGCAGTGGCGGTGAGCAACGAGGTAGCTCCCGAACACCTTGAATTGCACGTCAAGAGCTGGCCTTCCTTCTGGCGCCGGTTAACCAATTACGGTTCCCTTTTCCTCGGCCAGGAGGCGCCGGTGGCTTTTGGAGACTACACCTCGGGCACCAACCACACCCTGCCGACCATGGGGACCGCTCGCCTGCACGGCGGCCTCTGGGTGGGCATGTTCCTAAAGACAGCGACACACCAGTGGATGACATCAGAAGGAGCTGCCCTACTGGCGCCGGTGACCGAGCGTTTCGCCACTTCGGAAGGATTGTTGGCACACGCAGCCTCGGCTGCAAAGAGAAAAGCTCCTTAGGTGGAACGAAAACGTGACTCATCAGCTGGTTTCCTGTACTTACAAATAAATGCATTGACACAGGACACGAGACACGATTACATGGTGTCGAACAAGGTTTCGATCTCAAAGGAGGAAAGGTAATGGGTAAGAAAATCACTCGGTTACTCATCATTGTGTTGTTGGCCGGAATTCTGGTCAGTTCTGCGGTACTCTCTACAGGCTGTGCGCCAGCCGCAACGTCAAGTCCTACTCCAACATCCTCGGCATCTCCCTCGCCAACGGCTTCACCCACTCCGACACCCACGCCAACTCCCACCCCAACCCCCACCCCGAGCGTGAAACAACTGACCATCGGCATGATCATGCGCGATCTGACCGCTCCTTTCTCTCGGTCCATGGTCATCGGTGCCCAGAAAAAAGCCGACGAGCTTGGTGTGAAGCTGGTAGTTTTCGATGCAAAAGCTGATCCTTTGCATCAGTTGGACTTAATGGACCAATTGATTACGATGAAGGTCGACGGATACATCTTTGGCGGTTCCCAGGACCAAAACGCGGTAACTCCCGGGATCGAAAAGATGAACCAAGCTGGGATCCCCATCTGTGCAATTGACTCTTCACCCGTTGGCGGAAAGATCAACTATTTCATCGGCTTCGATGTGGTGAGCTCCTCCGAAAAAGCCGCCAAAGCATTGATTGAGGATCTGAAGAAGAAGCACGGCGGTGAAGTCCCCACAGGCGTCCTGATCGAGATTACCGGGGCATTGACCGATGTCTTTGCCCAGGATTGTATCAAGGGTTCCCACGCTGTGTTTGATCAATACCCCCAACTCACCGTCGCCACAGGCGAAGGGAACTGGAACAACGATGATTCCTTCCGTCGAACTGCCGACTTGCTTACCAAATATGGAGATCAAGTCGTTGCCATCTACTGCCAGACTCCCGATATCATGGGCCTGGGCACCGTGAATGCTATTAAACAAGCCGGCTTGGATCCGAAAGTGTTCGCTACCGCGGGGATCTGCATCGGCCCCGAGATGATCCCGGTGATCAAGGCCGGTGAATACAGCAATATCCTTGAACAGCCGGCCATGCCGTCCGCTGAGATCGCCCTGGATCTTCTCTACAAGATCGCGAAGGGACTACCAGTTCCCAAAGCGGGCGATAAGATCGTCGAAGAAGGAGCGATCTGGTCTCCTGCCGAGGTAATAGAGAACCCCTACTGCCCTGGTCTCTATATGATCTTGCAGGGCCCGATGGTCCCGTCCGAGGTCTCTCCGGATGATCCCCGCCTCTGGGAGAACGCCTATCTATTGGCAGAAACACCCTAGAGGTAAATCTCAGTTCAATCCTTTTGAGGGCGGCGATTCGCCGCCCTCAAAAGAAATAACCCTCATCAATGAGGAGGAACATGAGTAGACTAGAGAACAAAATTGCTTTCATCACTGGCGCAGCCCGGGGAATCGGCAAGGGAATCGCGGAAGCTTACGCCCGGGAAGGAGCGAGCCTGATTTTGACCGATCTCCAGGCAGATCTCCTGCAGGAGACGGCCGAAGAGATTCGTGCACTCTCAACGGGTAGAGTATCGGCTTTTCCGATGGATGTTCGCGATGGTGTGGCCATTGCGGAGGTCGTGAGCAAGACGATCAAAGAATTCGGCAGGATCGATATCCTGGTCAATGTGGCGGGTGTCATCCGCATCAACCTGGTGGTCGACAAGCCGGAAGAGGAATGGGATTTGGTCGTCGATACCAACCTGAAGGGCCCCTTTCTCGTATCAAAAGCCGTGGTGCGGGAGATGTTGCGCCTGGAGACGAAAGGAAAGATCGTCACCATCGCTTCTCTCAACTCGAAAGAGGGAGAGGCCTATACTTCGGACTACGCAGCCTCCAAGCATGGCCTTTGGGGGCTGATGAAGAGCCTCGCCTACGAATTGGCTCCTTACCATATCAATGTCAACTGCATTTGCCCGGGATACGTCGACACCGAGCTTCAGCGGGGATGCGAAAGGATGGAGGCGGAGGCTAAGGGAAAGACGTGGCAGGAGATCCGCGACTACTACGCAGCCAAGATCCCCTTCGGCTACCTGGCTACTCCCGCCGAGATCGGCAAAGTAGCAGTCTTTCTGGCATCCTCTGATGCCGACTACATGACCGGCCAGGCGGTGAACGTCTGTGGCGGCGCGATCATGCACTAGTGAAGTTCTCCTGTGGGTGGCTTCTTTTCCTCTGCCAAATGACCGACCTCTGAGATTGGAGCAGATTGCATGAATGAGACGGAGATGATTCCGAAGCCTGGGGAAGTCGTTTTGGAAGTGAAAGATATCTCCAAAGTCTACCCAGGAACTGTCGCCCTTCAACACGCCAGCATCGTCTTCAAGCGGGGGGAAGTGCACGGCATCATCGGGAAAAACGGAGCCGGGAAAAGCACGCTGGTGAGCATTCTCTCGGGGATCATCCGTCCGTCTGCGGGGCAGGTTTTCGTCAAGGGTAAGCTATTCACTGGCTTCAGCCCGGTTCATGCGAAGAAGGAAGGAATCACCATCGCACCCCAACGACCGGAGACAATCCCCGACTTTACCGTGATCCAAAGCCTCTTCCTGCCCAACTATTACCAACGTGCGACAGGGATCCTCGATTGGAAAAGGATGGCGGCGGACGCTCGGCAGATCATGACATCCACCGGTTTTGAGATTGACCTCAACCGGCGCATGAGCGATCTCACGCTCAGCGAGCAGCAGCTTTTCCTGATCATCAAGGCTTTTTATTTCGAGAAAGCTGACATCGTCATCCTCGATGAAGTGACGACTTCCTTTTCCGGAAAAGAGCAAGCCCTCTTTTTCCGAATCATCGAAGCGCAGCGAAAACTCGGCAAATCGATCATCTTCATCTCCCACCGCATCGATGAAGTGATGGTAATTTGCGACCGGGTCACCGTGATCCGAGATGGAAGAGCCATCAAGACAGTGGACCGATCCGGTCTGGAAAAGGATCTGCTTTGCTCGTTGGTCGTGGGGGAGGGGAGCGGGAATCTCGTAGCTTGCGAGATCCCGGAAAGCGGAGCGCATGAAGCATTGGGGGAGGTAGTGCTTCGCGTGGAAGGATTCAATCGCCGGAGCGTATTTGAAGATATTAGTTTTTCTTTACGGCATGGCGAGATCCTCGGCATCGCCGGTCTTGTCGGCAGCGGCCGAACGGAGATATTGAAGGCGATTGCAGGAATCTATCCGCTGGATAGCGGCACTTTGAAGCTCTCCGGAGGTTTGTCGACACGATTTAAAGATCCCAACAGGTCGCTCCAGGAGGGGGTCGTGTACTTCCCCGAAGACCGCGATGAAGAAGGATTGGTGGGCACCCTCAGCGTCCGCAAGAACGCCACTCTCTCTTATCTAATCAGAATCGCCCTCCGTTCTTTGATCCGACAGCAGCAAGAGCGGAATCTCACGCGTGAGCTTATTGAGACGCTTGAGATTCTGACCAGTTCGCAAGAAGAGGATGTACAAAACCTGAGCGGTGGCAACAGGCAGAAAGTATTGGCCGGGCGTGTCTGGGCGACCCAAGCTAAAGTACTTCTCTTGGATGAACCGACCAAAGGGATCGATATCGCCGCGAAAGAGAGCATCTTGAATTCGGTGAAGACAAAAATGACGCAGATCGCCGGCGTTGTGATCACATCACCGGGCCTCGAGGACCTCCTTTCCATCTGTGATCGCATCTTGGTGCTCTTTAATGGTCACCTGGTCGATGAATTCCGGCGGGAGCAGTTCGATGAGATGGTCATCTATCAAGCTATACAGGGCATCTTGCGTCCGGGTGCCAACGCAACGCCGAACAAATCGCATGAGCCGGAAAGGATAAACGGAAGATGAATAAAGGGGTCTGGCTGCAACTCACGCTCCTGGACAACCTAATCTGGGTTCTCTTTGCCTTCTTCTTCATCATCATGTCCATCTACGTCCCCAATTTCCTGAGCGTCAACAACATTACCAACATTTTCTACCACTCTTCCATCCTGGGTGTCCTTGTATTGGCCCAAGGCTTGGTGCTTCTCACCGGGAACCTTGACCTCTCGGTGGAATCCACGCTTTGTTTTGCCCCTGGGATCGCCATCCTGGTGACCAATGCCCTCGTGCCCGGTATCAGTCCGATCATTCAAATTGCTCTCGCTCTGTTCATTGGAATGGTCGTAGGCTGGCTTAACGGTTTCCTCATCACGCGGTTGAAGATGAATGCCCTCTTGGAATCGCTCTCCATGATGACGATCCTGCGGGGCCTCGTCCTTTTCCTGGTACCCTTCGCCATCACGGGATTGCCGCAGGGGTTCACCGTCTTCGGCAATGGACGCTGGCTCTTCAATATTCCCGTGGCCATCTTTGTGATGCTGGGCCTTTATTTAATCTTTGCTTTCATCATGGGAGCCACTCGTTTCGGCCGTTTCCTGATCGCCTCTGGCGGCAACCCGAGAGCAAGCTTCATCGCAGGCGTCAAGGTGAACAAGATCATCATTACCGCCTTCGTGTTGAGTGGGCTATTGGCCGCCATCGCAGGCATCCTGGCCGCTGGAAGGCAGGGATCCATCAGCAACGCGATGGGGACCGGTTTGGCCATCCAATCTCTTTCGGGAGCCATCCTGGGAGGGATCGCCCTATCCGGCGGGCGCGGTACCGTGTTCGGGATGTTGGGGGGAACCTTGCTTCTTGGCCTGATTGATAATTCCCTGACCCTTGCCGGGGTGAATGTCTACCTTCTCAATGTGGCCAAGGGCAGCTTGATCTTGATCGCGCTGGTCCTCGACTCGGCCAAGACCATTGCCAGAGCTTCCCTGTTGTACCGGGAGAAGTTGCGGATTCTTGAAAAAACGGGATCCGCAATCCGTTAACACTGATGCCACGGAACCTGCGTTCCGATACCACCGATGGATGGAGGTGAGTCTAGCGACGATCGGCTACCATTCATTCATTTTCAACCTTCATGCAGGACAAAAACAGCGACAAGGAGGAAAACGTGAGCTTCACCGAAAAACAGTTCAATTTCTCGATGCCCACGCGGGCAACATTTGGGGTCGGAAAGCTGGATAGCCTCGGAGAAGAGGCCGCAGCGCTGGGGAAACGGGCATTGGTAGTCTCGGATAAGCAATTGAGCACTTCCGAGGTATTCAAGAAGGCGCTTGAATCATTGCAAGCAGCCGGGGTTGAGGGGGTGGTGTTCAACCAGGTGATCCCCAATCCTCCCGATACGATTGTCAATCAAGGCGTGGAAAAGTATCGCGAAGCGGGGTGTGACATGCTCGTCGCCGCCGGTGGTGGCAGCAGCATCGATTGCGCCAAAGCGATCGGAGCCATCATCGCCAATGGTGGAACCGTGAAAGATATGCTGGATGAGGATTCAGTCAGGAATCCCATCCCACCTTTCATCGCCATCCCGACCACCGCCGGTACAGGCTCCGAGGTGACCATTTACTCTGTCATCACGGACAGCCTCACCCATGAAAAGCTGATCCTCTTCAGCCACAACCTGCTTCCCAATGTCGCCATTCTCGACCCCGAGATCACGCGAGGGTTGCCTCCGGAGGTTACCGCTGGGACAGGCATGGATGCACTAACACACGCCATCGAAGCATACACGACGGAAGTGTCCAACCCGATCAGCGATGCCGTGGCCTGCGGGGGGATTGAGCTGATTGGTCGGTTCATCGAACGCGCCTACCATGATGGTGACGATCTCGAAGCCCGCGCTGGAATGTTGCTGGGAAGCCATATGGCCGGTATCGCCTTCTCCAATGCGGATCTCGGTTCAGTCCATACCCTCGGTGAGACTCTGGGTGGGTTCTATGACCTTCCTCACGGCATCACAATGGCCGTCTTCCTCCCGTACATCATGGACTACAACCTGGATGCCGTTCCCGAGAAGTACGCCCGTGTGGCCGCCTTGTTGGGTGAGGATACGCACGGACTTTCACAAATGGAAGCCGGGCGGAAGGCTGTTGAGCGGGTGAAGGCTCTCAATCTTGCGCTGAAGATCCCAACTTTGGCGGACCTCGGGGTGAAGCCGGAGAATTTCGCCGAGATGGCCAAGGCTTGTAAGGCACATGTCTGTGATCCATTAAACCCCAAACCTATCGACGAAGACACTTACCTGAAGCTGTACCAACTGGCATACCAAGGCCAATAAAGAAAACTAGGAGGAACGGCATGGCATTGAATCTCAAAGAGGAATACAAACTATACATCGGCGGGGAATGGGTCAGCCCGAAGAGCGGAAAAATGATGGACGTACGCAACCCCTCCAACGGAGAAATCTTGACGCATGTTCCCTCAGCAGGGCCGGAAGATGTGGATGCGGCCGTAGCAGCAGCCCGCGCCGCTTTTCCGGAATGGAGCCAGACGACGCCAATACAGCGGCAGGATGCCTTGTGGAAGATCGCCGAGGTGTTGGATCACAACGCGGAGTACCTGGCCGAGCTGGTCAGCTCGGAGATGGGGATGCCGAAGGGATCCTCCACTTTCATTGAGATCCCTGGCGCGGTGGACCACTTTAAATACTTCGCCGGCTGCATTCGCGCTGAAGAGGGGTTCGTGGCGACGATCGACCCGGAGAATATGGGCGTCACCATTCGCGAGCCAATCGGCGTCTGCGGCTTGATCGTACCCTGGAACTTCCCTCTGGGAATCGGATCCTGGAAATTGGCTCCAGCCCTAGCGGCTGGGAATACAGTAGTCTTCAAGCCGTCCAGCTATTCTCCGCTCAGCATCCTGGAAGCAACCCGGCTGATCGACGAGGCCGGCATCCTTCCCAAGGGCGTCTTAAACGTGGTCACCGGAGGTGGAGAAAGCTGCGGGAAAGCGCTTACCAGTCATCCAGGGATCGATAAGCTCTCTTTGACAGGATCGGTGGAAGCCGGGAAAAGCGTCCTGGGCGCAGCCTCCTGTCACATTACCCCGACCACGATGGAGCTGGGGGGAAAGTCACCCAACATCTTCTTCGACGACTGCAACATGGACAAGGCGGTAGAGGGTGCCATTATCGGTCTGGGTGTATACAACCAGGGCGAGGTCTGCAGCGCCGGTACCCGGGCTTTCGTCCAGGCGGGGATCTATGACGAGTTCGTGGAGCGGGTCTGCAAGATCCTGGCCAACCTCAAAGTTGGCCCAGCCTGGGATGACGAGACCGGGATGGGGCCGATTGTCTCCCCCGAGCAGATGGAGAAGATCCTAGGCTACATCGAGCTGGGTAAACAAGAAGGCGCCACCTTGAAAGTGGGCGGCCACCGCAGTCTGACGGAACCCCTGGATAAGGGGAACTATCTCGAGCCGACCGTCTTCGTGGATGTGTCCAATTCGATGCGCATCGCTCAAGAAGAGATTTTCGGGCCGGTGCTTTGCGTTATCAAGTTCGAGACTGAAGAAGAAGCCGTGAAGATGGCCAATGACAACGAGTACGGCTTGGGCTCAGGAGTCTGGACGCAGAACTTCAGCAAAGCGCTGCGAGTGGCCAAAGCCATCCGCACCGGGAAAGTTTGGGTCAATACCTACGATCAAGTCCCGGCCAATGTTCCCTTCGGTGGCTGCAAGCGTTCCGGTTTCGGTCGCGAGACGCACAAGATGGCACTGGACGAATACTCCAACTTTAAGAACATCTATCTGGCCTTCGGGGAGGCACCGTTCGGGCTCTACCCCGAGTCGTAAACCTCACATTCGCTGAGAACGGAAGCGGCGGGCGCAGTTAGCCCGCCGCTTCCGTCTCTTCATCTCGAATGATTGTCTTTCTGCTCTTCAACAACAGGGCAACCAGCGGAGCGATCCTTCGGTCACACCTTCTCTCTAAAATCGTATTCTCGGGTGGATGGGCGGTTTTGGGCGAGAGACCCCCATCCTGTGCGGAAGTGAGGCGATGCGACGAGGGGCAAGCGTTGCTGGCGAAGGAGCTGCTCCTGCTATACTTCAAGCCGGTAGACGGCTTCCCCCACAGACCGTGTCGGCTGGGGGTCGACCACCTGACGCTGGGCTCCAAGGGGCATGAGGAGAACCCGGTTTAAGAATACGATAGAGGAGCCAAGACCATGTTCTTTTTTGACACAACCTACTTGTGGTATGTGCTCATCCCGACCGTTGTCCTTTCGCTTGGGGTGCAGCTCTATCTGAAGGCTACCGTCTCCAAGTGGAGCAACACCCGCAATAGCCAAGGGCTCACCGGTATCCAGGTGGGGCAAGCTCTCTTTCAGCGAACCTCCCTCAAACCGATCCCTTTGGAGCGCACACCCGGCACCCTCAGTGACCACTTTGACCCCCGTGGCAACGTGGTGCGCCTCTCCGAAGCGGTCGCCAACCAACCCTCGGTAGCGGCTATGGCCATCACCGCTCACGAGCTGGGGCATGTCGAACAACATCAAGCTCACTCCCCCTGGATTGTCATGCGGAATATTTTGCTGCCCGCGCTGCAGTTCAGCCCGATGATCTCCTATATTGCCATCCTCTTGGGTTTTTGGCTGAGCTTGACAGGGTTGATCTGGATCGGAATCGCTTTCTTTGCTCTGATGGTGCTCTTCATTTTCCTCACCTTGCCAGTGGAGATCGACGCCAGCCGGCGGGGATTACGCCTATTGCGCCAAGCCAACCTTTTACAGTCGGAGGCGGAGGCCGGTGGAGCCCGGCAGGTACTCAGCGCCGCCGCTTTGACCTATGTGGCTGCCGCTGTCACGGCTGTGCTGCAATTGCTCTACTACATCAGCTTGGTTTCGCGCCGGAACTGAGGGACCGGTCTCCGATGGACCTCTCTCTCGGTAGGGCATTGACGATTCCGGGACTCGGCAAACCGCGCTGCGGTGAGCAGCTGCTCGACTAACGGCGGGAGGGTAGGGCGTAGGCCAAGGTCCCGGCGACGATCTGAGCTACGGCAGCTACGAAGAGGAAGACCAGACCGATGCCGACCCCTACGAAGGTACCCGCTAAGAGCAAATAAGCCAAGCGCATATACCCCTGCGGGGTGGGGAAGACCGGCGCGTACACGACTGCCATCCACCATCCCACGGCCACTATTGCAAGAAAGAGACCGCTCGTGAAATAGTTCCATCTGCGCCAGGAGAGCGTCGGCCTGCCGGTCAGCAGCCGCGCCAGAGTCACCCATAGATCAACGAATGAACCGAAGGCCGCGGCGAGGGGGACTAACCACATCCACCAGATGATTTTGCTGTTGATCATCAGATTCAATGGGCTAGTCCCGCTATCCGTGCCGATCCAGGGAAGGAAGAAGGCGGCGATCACCAAGAGGTCGGCCAGAATTTCTAGCAGATCGGCACCTGCGTAAGCTGGGTGGGGCCACGCATTGTTCGTCGTCTTGAGTACTGCTGGGTAAGCTGGTGCGATGGGTGCGGCCAACGTCGGAGTCGTAAGCGTTTGTAGTGCATTGGCTGGAGTTGCCGATGAAACCGTTGCCGGTGTGGGCGTTGGAGTCAAGGCTGGTGATGATCTCCCTTCTGTCTCCGGAAGCGTTAGAGGAGCGCCGCATTGGGGGCAGAACCGGGCTTGCGGTGTAATGTTCCGGCCGCACTGGAGACAAATCATTTCTATCCCTCCAAAGGGTAGATTCACCCATTCAGGCTAACACCAGTGTAGCAGCAATGGTTGAATTGCTCACCATTGAACCGTGGCGGATTGGTGCACACAGGTTCCTTCTGAGGCGGAAAAACACGGGTTACTCCTTTGAAGCTACACCGCCAGAAGTTTCTCGCCAGTTCCTTTCTCCAGTTCCAGAGATTTCGGGTGGTGGGGGAATGTCTCCCTGGTCCGCGGAGAATGCGCACTGGATCTGACTGGCGCCCTGTTGAACGTCAGAAGAAAGAGAAGGCAACAGCCAAAAGGGTTGCCTCTTCCTCGACTGGATTATAGAGCGCTATGATCATCTCATGACCGCTATTGAAGACACTGACCCGCGCCTTGGGCGCCTGCTGGAGGAGAACTTCCCTGCCTCCTTGCCCCTCACCGGGGAGCTTTGCTACGCCGGTTTCCGGCCTCACCGGGTCTTCCTGGACAACGCCGAAGAGACCAACGGAGCCCTGATCATCGGCGACTGGCTGAAGATCTTCGCACGCAATTCGGAAGCCTTGGAACGGCTCCTTCCTGCCTTGCAGGACTTCACAGAGATCAGGGTAGCAGGAGTGGCCCCCTGGATCCTGGAACACCTGACTAAGGAGTGGGAGATCCTTTGGGTAAGCCGGTGCTGGTTGTGGCACCTTCCGCCGGGAGCATTACAGCAGCCTCCCGTGCTATTCTCCACCCACCCGCTTCGCCCGGAAGACGCCCCATTGGTCAATCGCCACTGGGAGCACGGTGGCGATGAAGAATCGGAACAGTATCTTCGTAGGTTGATTGAAGATCATCCAAGCACCGCTGTCTTCGAAGGGGAGGGGCCGGTGGCCTGGTCGCTGGTACACTGGGATGGGGCGATGGGGCCTTGCAGGAGAACCTCCCACCTCAGCGCTTGGCTCAACGCATGGGCTTCCGCCAAGGCTGCGCGGCGCACTGGTTCGGGGCACAGCGGAGGATAGAAGCGCGGTAGCATGGAGGTAGCGACAGGAAAGAGCTGCTCTGTCGCGATCGGTCTAAAAAGGAAGGGTCAGGCAATGGAGAGGGGTCGATGCGATACGACTCCCGCCAGGCTCAGGCTGTGGTTGCGGCCTCGAACTGACTGTTGTAGAGCTCGGCGTAGAAGCCACCGGCTGCCAGCAGCTTCTTGTGGGTGCCCTGCTCCACGATGTCCCCGTCGCTCATTACCAGGATCAGGTCGGCATCGCGGATAGTGGACAGGCGGTGGGCGATGATGAAGCTGGTGCGGTCTTTCATTAAGTCGAGCATGGCCTTCTGGATCAGCACTTCGGTGCGGGTATCGACCGAGCTGGTGGCTTCGTCCAGGATTAGGATCTTTGGATCGGCCAGGATAGCGCGGGCGATCGTCAAGAGCTGCATCTCACCCTGTGACACGTTCGAGGCCTCCTCGTTCAGCACCAGGTTGTAGCCGTCCGGCAAGGTGCGGACAAAATGGTGAACGCGGGCTGCTTTAGCGGCGGCGATCACTTCCTGATCGCTGGCGCCCTCGCAACCGTAACGGATGTTCTCCATGATGGTGCCGTTGTAAAGCCAGGTATCCTGAAGGACCATGGCGAAGATCTGGCGCAAGTCCTGGCGGGTAAAATCACGGATGTCGTGGCCGTCTACCAGGATAGCGCCACTGTTGACATCGTAGAAGCGCATCAGCAGCTTGACCATAGTTGTCTTGCCGGCGCCGGTGGGGCCGACGATAGCGATCTTCTGGCCGGGGGTGATGGTCGCGCAGAAGTCCTTGATGATGATCTTGTCTGGGCTATAGCCGAAGCGGACCTTTCGAAATTCCACGGCTCCTTCAACAGTCTTCAGCTGGACGGGGTCCGTTGTATCCGGGATTTCCTCGGCCTCGGCCAAGAACTGGAAGACACGCTCGGCGGCAGCAGCGGTCTGCTGGAGGATATTGGAGATGTTGGCGATTTGTGCGATTGGCTGGGTGAAGGAGCGCACGTACTGGATGAAAGCCTGGATGTCGCCGACGGTAATCGCGTTGGAGATGGCCAACCAGCCACCCAGAATGCACACTGCC
>JAPLHW010000075.1 GCA_026389425.1 Coprothermobacterota bacterium | reverse complement strand
AAATCTTCACCTTTAGCAGCATTGCAGGTTCTCCGGTTTCCTCTGGCTTGAGGCGCTTCTCTAAAAAACTGATCAGCCTCAATCGTTCAGGTCGCGGATCTCTCCTGTCACCATGTAGATCACATCCTCGCCGATGTTGGTGATATGATCAGCGGCCCGCTCCAGGTAGAGCGAGATGAACATCAGGGCGTTGGCCCGGAAGATCGACTTGGGGTCTTCGAGCATGTAGGTCAGCAACTCCCGCTGGATCTGGTTGCGCAGGCCGTCCACCTCATCATCCCGCCTGCACATTTTTTCCGCCCGGTTGGCATCCCGCAGGATGAAAGCCTGAAGAGCGTCTTCCAGCATCTCGTTAGTGATGGCGACCATGCGCGGGATGTCGATGAGCGGTTTCAAGAGGGGTAAATCAGCAATCTTCAGGGTCTCTTTGGAGACGCCCGCGCTGAGGTCCCCGATCCTCTCCAGGTCGGCGATCATACGAATGATGGCGATGATCACGCGCAAGTCGCGGGCGGTTGGCTGCTGGGTGGCAATGGTTTCTACTGCCTTGACATCGATGCGCTTGGCCAGGTCGTCCAGCACATCGTCGTTATTGATCACCCACTGGGCCATGGCTTTGTCTCGCTCCCGCAAGGCCTTCAGGCTGGAACTGAGGCTAGCCCGCACCTGGGAACCCAGCTCCAAGGTCATCTCCTCCAGGTCTTTAATGCTCTTGTCTAGAATCAGTCGTAGGCTTGTACTCATTTTAACCCCACCTTCCTGTTAGGTAGTCTTCCGTCCGCTTGTCTCGCGGGTAGGTGAAGAGGCTCTTGGTCGGCCCGAATTCGATCAGCTCGCCCATCAGCAAGTAGGCGGTATAGTCCGAGGCGCGTCCGGCCTGCTGCATGTTGTGGGTAACGATGGCCAAGGTGTAGTTCACCTTCAACTCCTGCATCAGGTCTTCGATGCGCATCGTGGAGGCGGGGTCGAGGGCAGAACAAGGCTCGTCTAAAAGGATTACTTCAGGGCCGACCGCCAGCACCCGGGCGATGCAAAGCCGTTGTTGCTGCCCGCCGGAAAGAGCGAAGGCCGAGCCCTTCAACTTGTCCTTGACCTCTTCCCAGAGGGCGGCTTGCCGCAGGCAGCGCTCGACGATCTCGGAGAGCCCGCCCATCTCTTTGGCGCCGTGCAGCCGCGGCCCATAGGCGACGTTGTCGAAGACCGACATCGGGAAAGGGTTGGGCTTCTGGAAGACCATCCCCACCCGCTTGCGCAGCTCCACCACATCGATCTTGGGATCGTAGAGGGCTTCCTCGTCGAGGTAGACCTGGCCTTTCACCTTGGCATTCCAGATCAGGTCGTTCATGCGGTTGAAGAGGCGCAGGTAGGAGGACTTCCCGCAACCTGAAGGGCCGATGATGGCGGTAATGCGGTTGGCCAAGATGGGGAGGGTGACCTCTTTGAGGGCTTCTACCTTATCGTAGAAGAGGCTGACGGCTTGGGAGCGCATCTTTACTGCTACGTTCTCTTCAAAGACGACAGGCACGGTGCGGTTTTCCGTCATGGTCAAGTTAACGATGCTCATCTGCTTCTCCTCACAGTCCCCACTTCTTTCGTTGGGCTCGCAGACGGATGCGCAGGATGATGGCGGTCAAGTTGAAGAGCAGTACCATCACCAGCAGCACCAAGGTAATCCCCCACTGAGTGCTCTTGGGCATGTTGGGGATCTGCGTAGCCACCACGTAGAGGTGATAGGGCAGGGCGTTGAATTGGTCGAAAAGGGAAGTGGGCAAGATGGCGGTGAAGGCGGTGCCTGTGATCAGAATAGGGGCTGTCTCCCCCGCCGCCCGGCTGACCGCCAGCACCAACCCGGTGAGAATGCCCGGCCAGGCTTGTGGAAGCACCACGCGGACGATCGTCTGCCAGCGGCTGGCGCCCAAGGCCAGGCTCCCCTCGCGGTAGCTGTTGGGCACCGTCGCCAAGGCTTCCCTGGAAGCCGTTACCACGACCGGCAAGGCCATGCAGGATAGGGTCAGGCTGGCAGCCAACAAGGAGGAGCCCATCTTCAGCATCAGCACGAAGAAACTTAACCCGAAGAGGCCATAAACGATGGACGGCACCCCGGCCAGGTTGACGATGCTGAGATTGATCAGGCGCACCAACGGTCCCTGGCGGGCGTACTCGTGCAGGTAGATGGCAGCCATGATCCCCACCGGGAGGGCAAAGACCACCACCCCCACCATCAGGTAGAAGCTGCCCACGATAGCGGAGAAGATCCCGCCCTGCAAGCCGCGCTGCTTGGGTAGTTGGGTGAGGAAATCCCAACTGATGGCGCCAGCTCCGTTGACGATCGTGTAGACGATGATGTAGATGACTGGAACCAGGATCAGCAGAACGCAGGCGCCCAGAAAGATGAAGGCTGCTGTCTGGGTGGCGTTGCGGGAGCGAAAGTGACGCCCTTCCAGTTTTCCTGCAGTCGGGCTCATGCGTACCGCCTTCGCTGTTTTTCCAGCACCAGATCCGCCACCAGGTTGATAGCGAAGGTGATCAGGAAGAGGACGATGCCGATGGCGAAAAGGGCCTGGTACTGCAGCCCGCCGAAGACGGCATTGTTGATCTCGATGGCGATGCGGCCAGTCATGGCCGACATCGGGTCAGTGATGAAACTGGGGATCGCCAAGCGCCCGCCGGAAACCATCAGCACCGTCATCGTCTCCCCGATGGCGCGGCCCATCCCCAGCATCACTGAAGCGACAATGCCGGGACGGGCGGCTGGGATCAAAACCCGGTAGATGGTCTGCCAACGCGTGGCGCCTAAAGCCAGGGAAGCCTCCTTATACTCGCGCGGGACAGCGCTGAGGGCGTCCTCGGATATGCTGACGATGGTCGGCAAGCACATGAAGGCCAGCAAAATGCCGGCAGTCAACCCGTTGAGGCCGGAATCGAGGTTGAAGATCCGCTGGATAGCCGGCGCCAGCAGGAGGAAACCGATGAAGCCGAGCACGATCGAAGGAATGCCAGAGAGCAGCTCGATAACTGGCTTGATCGCTTCACGCACGGGCGGTGGAGCGATCTCCGCCAGAAAGGCGGCTGCCCCGATCCCCAAGGGGATGGCGATAACCAAGGCGGTGGCGGTGATCATCAGGCTGCCAATAATAAGGGAGAGAATCCCGAAGACGGGAGGGTCCGAGACCGGGTACCATTGGCTGGTGAAAAGGAAACTGAAGGGGTTGGTGACAGCGAGGATGGGCAATCCCTCAACGAAAAGCATGATCATGATCAAAACGAGAATCACCACTGTCATCCATCCGGCGGCAGCTAGAACCATCCGTATCGGGCGCTCACGGTCCCATCTAGGCCGTGAGCGCAGCGGTTTCGACTCTCTGGAAAAGCTCTTCAAGCCGGTCTCACTGCACCGGGACGAAATCCAGCGATCTCACAATCTCTTGCCCTTTGGGGCTCAGGATCCAGGCAAGATAATCTTGCATAGCGCCCTTGGGTTGACCGTTGGTGGTGCAGAAGAGCGGCCGTGAAACCGGATAGCTGTTGTCCAGAACGGTGGCCAAGGAGGGCAGCACGGCAGGACCCGTCGCGCTCTTCACAGCCACGGCCTTTTGCTGGTTGGAAAGGTAACCCAGGCCGTAGTAACCGATAGCCTTCGGGTTGCGGGCTACCTCGTCGGCGATGCTTTGGCTGGTGGGCAGGAATTGGACCTTGGGTCCATACTCAGCCTTCTTATCCTTCACCTGGATGACATGTTCCTTGAAGAAAAGATGGGTGCCGGAGTTGTTGTCACGTGAGAGGACGACGATCTCGGTGTCCGAGCCGCCCAGCTCTTTCCAGTTGGTGATCTTCCCGCCGAAAATGGCTGCTAGTTGTTCCAGAGACAGTTCACTGATCGGATTGCTGGGGTGCACCACCACGGCTACGCCATCCTTGGCGACGATCGTAGAGACCGGGTCGATCCCACCGGCTTTGGCCTTGTCCACCTCTTCCTGTTTCAACGGTCGAGAATTGTTACAGATATCGGTTGTCTTGTTCAACAAAGCAGCGATGCCGATACCCGAGCCACCTCCAGACACGGTGATCTTCACATTCGGGTGCCCGGTGATGTAATCCTCGGCCCAGGCGCTGGCCAGGTTGACCATGGTGTCCGATCCCTTCACCACGATGGTTCCTCCCTCCTGGCTGGGAGACGTGCTGCTGGCTGTGGGTGAGGGGGTGGTGGGACTGGTCGATGCCGGCGTTCCGCATGCGGCCAACAACAAGCTGACCGATAGCAACAGGGCTACGGCCCCCAAAATTCTACTTTTTCTCATTCTTCTCTCCTTTTTCACAGGTTCTTTCTTATTCGGACCCAGTGTAGCGGGAGAAGATTACCGGGACCTTACCTGTTGGTTACGTTTGTCTTAATTCTTCAGTTCGCGCTGCCGCGGGCTATCATCTTGCCGCGGGCTATCATCTTGCCGCGGGTTATCATCTTGCCGCGGGCGAGATCGTCCTTCTCCGAAAGAGTCCCCTGGGGCGAGCGGCAGGCGAACCACGAAGAGAGCGCCTTTGCCAAGGTCACTGTATGCAGTCAGGCTGCCGCGGAAGCTCTCCAGGATGTGCCGGGCAAGGGAAAGCCCAATGCCGAAGCCTTCGCTGGCTCGGCCTTTGTCCACTTTGTAGAATCGCTCGAAGATTCGTGGAACCTCCTCTGCTGGGATCCCCGGGCCATGGTCGCGAAACTCCAGGGTGACCCAACCTTCTCTACTTGACGCTGTAACGGTAACGGCAACGCCCGGGTAGGAGAATTTCATGGCGTTGTCCAGGATGGCCAGCAACGCTTCGCGGAGAAACAACGGGTCGGCTCGGACGTAGATCGGTTCCTCTCCTATCCGAAACTCCAAACGCAGCGAACGCTGACTGGCTCTCTCGGCCAAGCTGGCTTCCAGCTCAGCCAAAAGCCGGCACAGGTCGCAGCTCGTCATCTGGAAATCAACCTTCCCCGTCTCGACGCGAGAGAGCTTGGCCAGTGCCTCGAGCAAAGCTTGCAGGTACTCCACTTCCTTCAAAGAGCAGGCCAAGAACTCACTTTGTCGTTCGCTCGAAGGCGGGGGTTGCAGTCCAATGGTCTCTAGCATCGCCCGCAGGGAGGCGATGGGGGTCTTCAGCTCGTGGCTGACGTTGGCTACGAAATCCCTTCGCGTGGCTTTCAGTGCGGCAAGTTCGCTGCGGTCCTCCAGCCAGAGGAGGGCAGCCTCGGGACCTGATCGGGTCAACCTCCTCCCCCGCAGGAAGAGCTCGCGGCCGGCGAAGGAAACGGGAACTCCCGAAGTGCCGGAAAGCGCTTGGTGCGCTGCTTCGGCCAGGGTGTGATCGAGGGTGCTCTCCAAAAGCGTACGCCTCGTCATCCGCCACTGGGGGACACCGAGGAACTCTTCCGCTTTGGATGTTGCGCTGCGAACTCGATCCTCCGAATCGAGGACCAGCAGACCATCTCGTTCTTTGTCCTGGTACGCGCCGAGCTTCTCCTGAGTGGAGCCCAGGTTTTGCTCCTGGGCGTTGACCCGACCCAGCAAGCCATCGATCCCCTTCCCCAGATCCCCTAGCTCGTCCGTGCGGGACATCCGCAGTAAAGGATAAGGAGCGCCCGGGGGTGGAGGCCGGATCCCCCTCACTATTTTTTTCAGCGGTCGTGTTACCAGAAGAGACGCCCATGGAACCAGCAGAAGGGAGATCAGGAAACCCCCACCTACTGCGATCAGCAGGGTTTTCAACAATGCCATCAAGTAGTCCTCGTGGAAATTGCTGGGGATGCTGGCCCGGACCACCAGCTCAACCGGCGGCAGGGCGGGGATCGGCACCGCAACATAAAGCATCGAGGCGCCCAAGGTGGTGCTGTAGCGGCGGTAGACCCCCTCCTCTCCGCGCAGTGCTTGCTGCACCTCCGGCCGGTCGGCATGGTTCTCCAGCATAGCAGCCGGCTCGGCCGAGTCTCCCAACACCTTCCCGGTCCCGTCCAAAATGGTAATTCGGACTTCACCCCCACTGGCAGCTTGGCGAGCGAGGGTATCGCCCTGCTCCTGCACCACGCTCATCGGAAGGACTTCCAGGAACTTGGCAGCCAACCGCGTCTCTCGCCGGAGGGACTGCTCCTGGTCCGCTTCGCTGGCCGAACGCAAGGCGCCGGCTAAATAGAGTCCGACGAAGAGCGAGCTGATCACCAGCACCAGGGTGGCAGCCAGTACGAACTTCCAGCCCAGACGCCAGTGCACCTTCAACCCGCCCACCGGTAGCCTACCCCCCGCACGGTCTCGATCAGCACGGGGCGAGAGGGATCCTCTTCAATCCTTTCCCGCAGGCGCCGTATGTGCACGGCCAGGGTTTGTTCCTCGCCATAGAAATCCTCGCCCCAGACGCGTCGCAGGAGGGTCTCACCGGGGATGGCCACGTTCGGGTGGCTGGCCAACTCCCACAGCAGTAAAAATTCCTTCCGGGGAAGAGGGAGTGGTTGGCCGTCCTTCTCCAGGGAGAAGCGCTGGCGGTCGATGAGCAGCCCCCCCCGTTCGATCCGTTGTCCAAGTGCGCCGGTTCGTCGGAGCTGGGCGCGTACGCGGGCCATTAACTCTCCTACAGAGAAAGGCTTGGTGACATAGTCATCAGCCCCTAAATCCAAACCGTGGATCTTGTCGGCCTCCTCGCCCCGGGCAGTCAGCAGGATCACCGGCACCGAGGAGTGGGCGCGGATCAGCCTGCACAGTTCCAGCCCTCCCAAGCCGGGAAGCATCACATCCAACAGCACCAAGTCGGGCGGTCTCCCATCGAACAATTCCCAGGCTGTATCGCCATCATAGGCGCATTGGACCGCATAGCCCTCTCGTTCCAGGTTGTAAGCCAGGATATCGCTCAGGCTGCGCTCATCTTCCACTAATAGCACTCGTTCAGCCATTTTACCCATTGTATGATATCCATGACGGTTGGCAACGCGGTTGACGGAGAAAGCGGACCTTTGCTATATTCACAGGCGTGGCGCTGTAGAACAGTGGTTAGTTCGACGGGCTCTCAATCCGTAAACTGGGGTTCAATTCCCCACAGCGCTACCACTTCACCTGATGCGATTCCAAGCCGTGGGTCTCTCTGACCGAGGGCATCACCGTCCCGCCAACGAGGACGCTT
>JAPLHW010000131.1 GCA_026389425.1 Coprothermobacterota bacterium | reverse complement strand
GCCACCACTTGGGCGCCGATCTCCTCTATTTGGCGGACCTTCACGCCGAAGGCTTTCATGCGCAGCGGCTCGGCCTCGCCGATGGAGATCACCCCGCCGCCGCCACCGCAGCACCAGTTCTTCTCCCGGTTCTCCTTCATCTCGCGAAACTGCTCTCCCGCCACGGCCTTCATCAGGATGCGCGGCTCCTCTACTATCCCGCCGCGCCGGACGATCTTGCAGGGATCATGGTAGGTGATCGGCCCTCCCTTGTAGGCGCCCTCTTTCAAACGGATCCGGCCGCTGGTGAGCAGGTCGGCCATCACCTCGGTGATGTGCACCACTTCAAAGGGTGGGCGATGGCCAAGCAGGTTGGGCAGGCTCCAGCGCATGACATCGTTGGCGTGACCGCATTCGGAGATAATCACTCGCTTCACCTTCAGTTTCACGGCTGCTTCCACGATGCGCAAGGCGATCTGCTTGGTGATGGCGGTATCGCCGACGAAGGCGCCGAAATTTGTGATCTCGCGGCCTTCCCGCGAGATGGTCCAGCAGAGGCCGGCGGTGTTAAGAATCTTGGCGATGGCCGCGATCCCGGTTGGGAATTTCTGGATCTCGATAGAGGTGAAGACGACCAAGTCATCTGCCCCGCTCAGATCGGTCGGAATCTCTACCTCCCACTCCTCGGCGATCCATTCCATCCGTTCCTCGAAGACCTCTTGGGTGACCCCGAGGGGGCTTCCCTCCTCGACCGCCTTGCGCGTCACCTTCTGCAAGTCCTCGGGTACCACCCCGGCTGCGGCCAGCCCTTCTCGAGCCTTGTGGATCAGGGTGCCGATGGAAATTCCCATCGGGCAGGACTGGGCGCAACGATTGCAGCTGGTGCAAGCCTCGTAGTCGAGGACGCTCCACTGCTTCAGCGTATCGTAGTCCCACTTGTAGCCCCAACCCAGAAGGGAGCGCAGCTTGCCCAACAGGGTGGCATCCTGCTCGTAAGCGCGGCGCAGCAACTCGGCTTTCCAGATCGGCGTGTAGCGGGGCTCACCTGTCTCGGTGTAGAAAGAGCAGCTTCCAGCGCAGATCCCGCAGCGAACACAGGATTCAAATTGCGCGGCCATTCCGGCCCGCAGGATCTGGCGGTATTCATCGTAAGCTTGTTTTCCGTATTGGTCCATGACCGCCCCCTAAGGAACCGCGTTGCGCCGGGCGAATTCCGCCCCGTGCGCCGGACGGGAGAAAAAGTAGAACATGAAGTGAGCAATGCGACTGAGTGGGATCCAAACCAATAACCAGTCGACGGCCAACATATGGATGGCGAAAACCGCGTTGTAGGGCTGGATCAGACGATGGTACATGATGAAACCGGTGAGGAAGGGGGTCAAGACGAAGAGCAGGTTGAGGTAGGAGGAGGGCCCGCTTAGAAGCCTCAAGACAGGGTTGGTGGCCCGGTTGATGGCCAAGACGATCAAGGCCAGGATGGTGGCGGCCGTGAAACCATCGATGATCGGGGTTGGAATGGGGTCCCAGCGGAATCCCAGCAGCGACTGCCAAACCAGGGTGTGCGCCGCTGTGAAGAAGATCACCAGGAAGAGGGAGAGATGGAAGATCCCTCCAGCGAAGAAGACCAAAGCACTGCGTTGCGGTAAGCCTTTCAAGCCGGGAAAGAAAGGGAAGATCAACAAGGCCTTAAGAAGACTCACTACGGCCCCTTCGACGGCATTGCCCTTCGGTTTGGCTCGGTCAACCTGCCAGCGAAGGGCTAGCACCCGGAAGAGGCGAAAAGCCATGGCTACCAGGAAAAAGATCAGGGAACCGTAGAAAAGAGGGCCACGGGCGAAAGCCAAGACATCGTTCATCGCGTCTTCTCCTCCTGACTGGATGAGTCAGACGGTGGAGGAGGAGCAGGAGAAGACGTGGTACGGCTCTTTGCCCGTCCAGCCAAAATGGCGCCGACACCTAGCGCGGCGCCGGCAGCGACAGCCACTGCCGTGATCACCCCGGAGGGGGAAGCCAACGGCGCCGACTGGCCGGCGTAGAATCCGCCACCATCCCAAAAATGCGGCTCGGAACAGCCCAGGCACGGGTGCCCGGACTGGATCGGGTAGGAAACGCCTCCGTTCCAGCGCAAGGTCGGGCAGGCATTATAGGTGGTGGGGCCCTTGCAACCAAGGAGATAGAGACAATAGCCTTGCTTGGCCCCCTGATCGTCGAAGCTCTTCACATATTGACCAGAGTCGTAGAAGGTGCGGCGAACACACCGATCGTGAATGGTGTTGCGGTAGGTTTCCAGCGGACGGCCCAAGCCATCCAGCTCTGGCAGCCGGTCGAAGACCAGAAGGTGGACGAAGACGGCTGTGATGGCCTCGGCGATGGGAGGGCAACCAGCGATATGGACCACACCGTTTCCAAGGATATCACGCACCCCCACCCCGCCGGATGGGGACTGGCGAGCGCCGGGGATGCCCCCGAAACAAGCGCAGTTGCCTACCGCTACCACCGCCGCAGCAGAGGCTGCCGTCTCTTTCAGCACATCGATGTTTGAGCGGCCGCCCAACACACAATACACGCCCCCATCTTGGGGAGTGGGACTGCCCTCTACCACCAGCACATACTTGCCGGCGTAGTCCCGCATGGTCGCCAGGCGGCTCTCCTCCGCCCCTGCTCCGGCCGCCGCCTGCAGCGTCTCGTGATAGTCAAGGGAGAGATCGGAGAGGATCAAGTTCAAGAGTTGCGGTGACTGGGAGCGGGTGAGAGATTCCGTGCAGCCGGTGCAATCTTGCAACGAGAGCCAGATCACCGGCGGTCTCGGCTTGGTGGCCAAAGCCAATGCCACCTTCGCTGCCCCGTCGACCTGGCTGAGGCCCAGCGCTATGGCCAAGACACCGCACCCCTTCAGGAAATCGCGGCGGCTGATTCGTTTCCGCTCCAGGAATTCGCGGAGTGCGCTCTCTATTTTCTCCTCCCCGCTCACCTCGCGCTGCTTTCCGGAGGGGTCGACACTGGCCCTTGGCGAAGACCCAGCCTCCCCTCTTCTTTACCAGCTAACTCCGGGGCCTTCGTTGGGATCAGTTGCCCCAGCAGGCTGGAGGCCAGTACAGCCCCGCCCACCAGTACACCCATCCCCACCAGGAAGTCTCGCCGAGCGATCGGCTTGCGCAACAAGCTGAACAAGGTTCCGCTTTCCTTTTCCATATCGTCTCCTTAGGTGCAGGAAATGCCCTCTTTTTCCAGGAAGGCACGGTAGGCGGCGACGCCTTCCGCGCCGCTCGACAGCGATCTCAGTTCCTCGTCCAGATTAGACGGGACGAGCTCGGTGATCCAACCCTCCCCGTATGGGTCACTGTTGGCCAGGTGCGGGTTGGCGGCAAGAACCTCATTTGCCTTCACCACCTTCCCGGAGAGGGGAGACGGCACCGGACCTACCCATTTCGAGCTCTCCGCTGTGGCCAAACTCTTGCCCTTGACGACCTCCTTGCCTGCAGCTTTGGCGGTGATGGCATTCAAAGTGCCGGAGAGTTTTTGGGCGACCGCCGTCATCCCCACCCGAACCAGCTCGGGTGAGACGATCACCGCCCAGACATGCTTCTCGACCCAGTAATAACGGTCCTCAGGGATCTTACATCCGCGGATCTCTGCCATCGATCGATTCCTCCTCGTCGTTCGTTGCCCCCACTTTCGCGGGAGCCGAAACTAGAAATTCAGCACCAGGTCGGCCTTCACTCCTTCGCTGATCAAATAGGCTCCACCAACCAGGCCGGCACATTCCGGGATCAGGTCGTCCTTGGTCATGTTGTGCAGTTCCATGGGAGGGGTACACGCGTAAACCTTCACCCCAGCCTCGATGGCGTCGCGCATGAAGTCCAGGATCGGCTTTCCCCCTTCGACGGCATACAAATTCTCGGCAACCCCTGTCTTCAAGAGCAGGATGCCGTCGATGGTGCAGATCATCTCCACCTCATACTCCATGGCCGCGGCTACAGCCGCCAGGAAAAAGGGGGTGCCGCAGCGGCGCGGGGTCTCGGGGCCGGAAGTCATCACAATGAGGATCTTGTTGGAGTCTGCCATCTCGCCTCCTCAGATGAACAGAGAGACGCTGGCTTCAGCGGCGTAGGCCAGGAAAGTCGCTGCCCCGCCGACCTCGATGCCGTCGATTAGCGCTTCTTTCTTCAAGCCGAAGGCGTCCATTGTCATCTGGCAGCCGATCATGCGCACCCCGGACTCACGGCAGATCTCCAGCAGCTCATTTATTGAGGGGGCATTGGCTTTCTTCATCATCCCTTTCATTATCATCGTGCCCATCGAGGTCATTCCCGGCAGCATCCCCAGGATGTTCGGCATCGGCATCGGCATGGCCGGGTTGCCTATGGGCGCGACGAAGAGCTTGTTCTTGCGGTCTTTGCGGATAATGTTCAGGCCATAGAAAGTAAAGAAGATCCCGGCCTCCATCTCCATCGCCACCGCTGTGGTGGCCAAAATCAAGGGCGGGTAGGCCATGTCCAGGGTGCCCTTGGAAGCGATGATGGCGAGTCGGTTCTTGCGTTCTGTCATCTCTTTCTCCTAGCTCTTCTTCAGAAAGAATACATAGATCGCGCCGTCCTGACTGGAGGACAGCAACGTGTGGCCGGTCTTCTCTGCCCAGGCTTTCACATCGGCCACCGAGCCGGGATCGCTGGCCAGCATCTTCAGCACTTGGCCGCTCAGCCCATCGATGGCCTTCTTCAGCTTCAGAATGGGCATCGGACAGCTGAGCCCTTTGGTGTCGAGGGTGAGATCCTCTTTCACTTCCGTCATTTTTCAGTTCTCCTTCGTCTTAACTACCGGCATGTACCGTGTCTTTCCCTTCGTCCGTTTTGCTCTCTTTGAGAGCGACTTCCTTCTGTCCCTCGCGGAATTCTTTGATCGTGTGTCCGATCGAGCGGCCCAATTTAGGCAAACGATCGGCGCCAAAGAGCAACAAAGCCAACCCGAAGATGATGAGAAGCTCAGTGGTTCCCAACAACGCGCACCCCTCCTTTCTTTTTCATGATCATCTACTGCTGTAGACCATTTAGTTGCCATCCTTGACGCTTGTTTCCGCCAAGGCGGGAGACCCGGCTTTGCGCTCGGCCAGGCCGACCAGGAAGATGGAGAGCTCGAAGAGCAGATACAGTGGGACCGCCAGGATCATCATGGTCACCGGTGAGGCATCGGG
>JAPLHW010000009.1 GCA_026389425.1 Coprothermobacterota bacterium | reverse complement strand
TACCCTGTTAGGTACCCCGCCCAGTATCGTAGAGGCCAAACGCCAAATGACGCTGGTGCCGGAAGTCATTCGATTCATGTTCGTGCGACAGTGACGAGTCGGATCTCATGATCAACCACGTTATTTTGATGGGAAACCTGGTCGCTGACCCCGAGTTGCGGTATACGCCAGCCGGCGTCTCGGTGGCGACCTTTCGCTTGGCAGTGAACGACAACTACACCACACAAAGTGGAGAGCGTCGGGAGAATGCCTATTTTTTCAATGTGGTGGTGTGGAAGAAACAAGCAGTGAACGTGGCTAATTTCCTAAAGAAAGGGAGAAGAGCCTTGGTGGAGGGGCGGTTGACCAGCCGCACCTACGAGAAAGATGGCCAGAAAGTCTATCGGGTGGAGATCTCTGCTACCTCGGTGACTTTCCTTGACCGACCGGCCACCACCGCTGATAGTGGTCCCGAGCCATTTTCTCCTTCAATCGAGGAGAGCGAGACCTTTCCACCCGACGATTTTTCGACCGATCGTTCCAACGACGAGTTTGTAGGTTAGGAAGAAGGAAAAACGATGGATTCTAGAAAGCCCATGGACCCGCGGCGACGCCGTACACGTGGTACCAAAGATAGAAGACCCCGCAAGAAATTCTGTGCATTCTGCGCCGAAAAGAACCTTTTCATCGATTACAAAGATGCCAACCGTTTGCGCAAGTTCCTTAGCGAAAAAGGCAAAATTATCCCTCGCCGCGTCACCGGGAATTGCGCAAAGCACCAGCGGTCCTTAACCCGCGCCATCAAGAGGGCTCGCGTAATGGCTCTCTTGCCGTACGTAGTGAACTAGAATGAAGGTCATTCTTTTAAGGGATCACCCAGAACTGGGGAAACAAGGTGCCCTGGTGGACACGAAAGATGGGTATGCCCGCAACTACCTCATTCCCCAAGAGTTGGCCGAGGAGGCCACTTCTGGTGCCTTGCGTACGCTTGAGCAACGCAAATCTGGCTGGAAGAAGCGCGAAGACCGAGAGTTGGCGGAAGCAAGAAAGATAGCCGCCACAATAGAAGGAAAACCATTGGTGTTACTCGCCGAGGCAGGGGAGAGCGGTAAGTTGTTCGGCTCTGTGACTGCACAAGATATCGTCGAGGCGATTCTTTCCACTTGTCAGACTTCCGTCGAACGGAAGCGGGTCTTACTAGAGGAGTCGATTCGCACTCTTGGCAAGCACAAGGTTCCGATCAAACTCCATCGAGAGCTGACCATCGAGGTCGAGCTGGAAGTTAAAGCGAAGGAATAAAGCCTTGTCTACTGAGCTCTCCCGTTTACCTCCCCACAATCTAGACGCGGAGCAGGCGGTCTTGGGTTCCTTATTGCTCGACCGGGATGTGATCGCCCAGGTTCTGGAGATACTCAGCCCGGTCGATTTTTATCGTGAACCGCACGCCATCATCTTCTCTGCTATCGCCGACCTATTAGAACGTGGGGAGCCGGTCGATATCGTTACAGTAGTGGATAGCCTGCGCAACCAAGGAAAGCTGGAGACAGTGGGGGGGAGTGCCTACATCGCCTCCCTTGCCTCGGTAGTTCCCACTGCCTCAAATGCGCTCTACTATTCGCGTATTGTCGAGCAGAAATCGGTGCTGCGTCGCTTAATCGAGGCTGGAACGAGAATCGCTACGCTCGGTTACGACACGGATACCCCCCTTGAGGAATTGATCGACCAATCCGAAAAGTTAGTTTTCACCATCGCCCAACGACGCCTTTCGATGGATTTCGTTGAGATCAAGGGATTGGTTACCGAGGTATATGCACGGATTGATAATTTATTCCACAATAAGCGCTTAACTACCGGCGTGCGGACCGGGTTTGACACCCTGGACCGCCTGACCGCAGGTTTCCAGTCTTCCGACATGGTCATTGTGGCAGCTCGACCCTCGGTGGGCAAGACATCCTTCTGCCTTAATGTGGCGGAAAATGTAGCATTGAGGGAGAAGCTGCCCGTCGCGATATTTTCACTGGAGATGAGCAAAGAACAATTGGTCCAGCGGATGATTTGTTCCCATGCGCGCGTCGATGCCCAAAAGGTGCGCACAGGTTTCCTCAGTAACGAAGACATGGAGCGCCTAAGCAACACTGTGCCTGAGCTCTACAGAGCCCCCATCTACATCGACGATACACCTGGCATCTCGTTATTGGAGATTCGTGTCAAGGCGAGGCGCCTGAAGATGGAACGGGGCTTGGGAATCGTGATGGTTGACTACCTGCAGTTGATGTCCAACCGAACCCGGGCCGAGAACCGCGTGCAAGAGATCTCTGAGATGACGCGAGGCTTGAAGAACCTCGCCCGAGAGCTGCAAGTCCCAATCATCGTCATCTCGCAGCTCTCCCGTGAGGTAGAGAAGCGGGAGGGGAAGAAGCCTCAACTGTCAGACTTGAGAGAGTCCGGTTCCATCGAACAAGACGCAGACACCGTTTTAATGCTCTTTCGAGAGGACCTTTACAAACAACGTGAGAGTGGCGAGCAAACGGGTGCCACGGACATCATCATCGCCAAGCAGCGCAATGGGCCAACCGGCATCGTCAAGTTGAAGTTCATTAAAGAGTACACCCGCTTCGAGAATTTGGGTGCCCACGGTGATACCTTCTAAGCAGAGTCAGAGAGTTTGAGGGGGAAAGCTCGAAAAAGATCCCCGCTGCACCGTAGGAGCAGTTAGTGGCTGGTTTGCCGGCCCAACCCTTTTTCCCTATAATCAGGGCTTGTTCCAGCGCCAGTAGCATGTGTGGGCCGTTAGCTCAGCTGGTAGAGCATCTGCCTTTTAAGCAGGGGGTCGCAGGTTCGAGTCCTGCACGGCTCACCAAAACCCTTCACGTGCCGGCCTTTCCTCCTTACTGATTGCTTTGGAAAAAAGCCAAACCTCAGCGAATAAACCATCCACGCTGGCTTGAGATCCCTCTTTTGAGACTCTCTCAATTGTTGTTTTCCAATGCTTCTCGCTCCTGCAGGGTTGGGTGGGGGTATTGATGTTTGTTCTTGATAGGCTCATTGTATCGGAACCGTAAAAGAGAGGAATCTGTCAGGATCAGGCAGCCCAAGGAAGGAAAATCGATCGAGTCATCGTGCTGAGAAATGAGATGGAATCATGTGCCAACTGATCGTCCACGGGGGAGCCGGGAAAGTCCGTAATTCCCAGCCATACCGAGAGGGACTGGAAGAGTCCCTTCGTCGTGGCTACTCTGTTCTGGAGAAGGAAGGCGCTCTGGAAGGCGTCATAGCAGCAGTTCTCTCTCTTGAGGAAAACCCGTTGTTCAATTGCGGGACCGGGTCTGCTTTGAATTTGGACGGAGAAGCTGAGATGGACGCCTCCGTCATGACCAGCGAGGAACGTTTCGGAGCAGTTGGTTCTCTAAAACGAGTCGAGCATCCAATCCTGATTGCCAGACGTGTGATGGAAGAGACGGACCACCTCTTGATCGTCGGAGATGGGGCAGAACGCCTGGCTCGTCATTGGGGATACCCACTCTACGAGCCTGTCATCCAGAGCCGTCGGAACGAGCTAGAGGATGTCAAGCACAAGGGCAGTGCTTTCCTTCCCAACCTGCACAGCTTTCTAGGGGAAGAAGCGAAGGGAACCGTCGGTGCAGTGGCTCGCGATCGGATGGGTCGCATCGCTGTAGCCACTTCCACGGGAGGGTATGCTGCCAAGCTCCCCGGACGTATTGGGGATTCGGCCATCTTGGGAGCCGGAACCTATGCCTCACGTTGGGGAGGTGCGTCAGCTACAGGTCATGGTGAGCAAATTTGGAGGAAGCTTCTCTGCTTCGAAGCGGTGGAAGGGATGCGGCTTCACCCTGCTGGGCGAGTGATCCCTCGTCTGGTGAGGGAAGCCAAGGAGCAGGGTTGTAGCTGCGGTTTGATCGGAATTGACTGGCGAGGGTGTCTGGCTCAGGCCTTCAACACTGAAGCGATGCTCTGGGGTTATATAGAAAATGGGCAGTTGACTCTCAATGAGTAGGAAGCATCAGACCACCTTGATAGTTTTACAGGCAAAGGGGTAAGCGGCATGCAACTTGTCATTCATGGTGGGGCTTGGAACGATCACGGGGGATCTTGGCGCGAGGTCTCTGGTAAAAGTTATCAAGAGGGTATCCAACGTGCGCTTGACCGCGGGATTGCCATTCTAGAGAGGGAAAATGCACTGGAAGCAGTCATTGCCTCCATTGAGGTTCTTGA
>JAPLHW010000183.1 GCA_026389425.1 Coprothermobacterota bacterium | reverse complement strand
ACGGAAGGATATTGACGCCAAGCCCACGCCAACTGACGTGGAGCTGATCGATCAGGTTTTGCATTCCTACTTCGAACCGAGAGCAGACCGGAATGTCGTCATGCATCGCTCATTGCGCTCTCTCACCGTCTCCATCGCTGCGCTCTCGGCTCGAGACCTGAAGGAAGCCGCGAGCCAGGAAACTGATATTGATGTACTGATGGAAGCATTGCGACGGGCTTTAGCGAAAAATGCGAATCATGCCGCCTGCAGTCAACTTCAGTTAACGACTCGGATGCAAGCCCTGCTGAAGGTAGAAGGAGGATCTATCAAGGTTGGAGAGGTGCAGAAAATCCTGGGGATATCTCGCCAGGCCATTGCCAGGCGAAGGGAGCAAGGCAAGCTGTTGGCTCTCCCCTTAGGTAGAACCTTTCTCTTCCCCGTCTGGCAATTCTCGGCAAAGGGGATGTGGCCAGGAATGGAGGAAGTCCTCTTAGCGCTTCGGGATCTGGATCCCTGGATGAAGCTGGCCTTTCTGCTCACGTCGAATGGCCGCTTGGAGGAAAAAATTCCCCTGGAGGAATTGCGGCGAAACAAGATATCTGACGTTATGGAGGCAGCCCTCTCCTTTGGAGAGCAAGGCGCCATCTAAAATATACCTTCCTGCGGATCTTCGGTTGGGATCATTTTCCTCCGGCAGCGCTTGGGTTCGTATCTATCAGTGCGTGCAAGATCCATGGCCTGGCTCGGGGTGAACGGAAGCCTGAACTCGGGAGACCCTTCTACTGCTCAGCGCTGGTCACAAGCAGTCTTTCAGCATCCAGACAAGCCGGACGGAATCTTGTACGTTACCCGGCACGACCCGCAACAAGCCGCAGTAGCATTATTTGATCGAGCGGAGAAAAAGGGGACAGATTTATTTTCCCATTTGTTGCTAATATGCCCCACCGGGTGTAATTTGTAACTTACAAGACCCCCTGTATGAGGCAGTTCAGAGTGACACATTTTATCGATGGTTAAGCGGGCTGGAAGATCACCAGTCTCGGATGCGCATTCTTGCACGACTTGACCGCGTTCGGATAGGAAACTTCGGCGATGTGGCGCCAATAGGAGAAGAGCCTGAAAGTTGTGATGTTGTGCGGCGGGGATAAGTCCTCCCAGTCCCGCGATATTGAAAGGGCAAAAAGGATTGCCCAAGAATGGAGAGAATAGATTATGTCTGAGAAATTCACAGAGTATGATACGGCTGAATATCTCAAAACGAATGCAGACATGGCCGCCTACTTTGATGCATGCCTGGAAGAAGCAGGGGACGATCCAGCATATATTGCCCACGCGCTGGGCGTGATTGCTCGCGCTCATGGAATGTCCCAACTTGCCCGAGACACCGGGCTGGCGAGAGAAAATCTATACAAAGCCCTCTCCTCTGACGGCAACCCGGAATTTGGCACGATCCTAAAAGTCATTAAGGCTCTTGGACTAAAGCTCCGTGCGCAATCCGCCTAAAAACAAAGGTTCTTTCTCATATTGAGTGGGTAAGACGTTCTGAGGATAACGCGGCTCTTGGGACCATCGGCTTTCCTGGGAGCGCCGCACCCCAGTGCGGCATCTAGCAGTGAACAGGCAGCAGACAACTGCCCCGGAGAGCAAGCACTCCAATGATTGTGCTCCCGTGGTTATCTGCCCCACTTCAGCACAGGACGCTATGAGGAGGGTGGAGGCAATGGGGCTCGGTGAAACCTACGGCAGCATGTCAGAGAACACCCTGCCAGAAGCTGTTTATCGAACCGTTTGAGGGGGGTTCTCTTTGAGGACGAACGCATCGTTGTGGCAGAACGATGCGCCGAGGTGGATCCATGAGAACAGGAGCCGCACTGGGGTGCGGCGGTCCCAGGCCTGACAAGACTTATGAAGACCATCATCGCCTTGATGACAGGGAAGCTGGATGAGACATACTGCTGCAGGCTGGTAGGCTATCCACTTGAAATGAAAAGGAACCAAAACAAAAAGGAAAGATGGGGAGAGCAAGATCCGATCCTTCGCCACGGAGTTTTCCCTTCGGCGCCTGTCCTCGAGCGAAGCGAAGGAAAGCGAAGGGCTCAGGACGTGCTGCCGGTCAACTGTCCCCGTTGGAGCGACCTACGGATTAATAAATAAATCTGTCCCCTTTTTGACTCAGGCGTGAGTCTCGGAAACAGCCCGTTGCAGAAGCTCTTTAATGAAGTCGTCCAAGGTCTTCCCCTCACTCGTGGCATTGTTTACAAGGCGTTTGTGGAGCTCAGGATCAAGGCGAAGATTGAAGGAGCCCATGAAGGACTTTTCAGGTTGCTTGCCCGTCTCTTTGCAGAATTCAAGATAATCGTCAACGGCTTCCTCAAAAGCTGCTCGAAGTGAAACAACATCCGTTCCCTCGTAACTTACAAGGGCGCGAATAAACTCCAATTTTCCGTAGAAAACCTTATCGTCATCGTTGTAATGGACGGACCCAAAATAGCCATTGTATTCCATCGAGTCTTTCATAAGA
>JAPLHW010000264.1 GCA_026389425.1 Coprothermobacterota bacterium | reverse complement strand
CGCTTTTCTTTCTCCGAGACGTGCTGGTGTTTCTCGAAAGTGGCTACCTGAATCAAGCGACGGCCTTCCACCTGGTAGCGGAGGATGAGATGGTCAGCAGCGGCCAGGTCATCAAGGAGCTGGTTGATGTCACAGGGATCGCCCGGGAGAACCTCGATCTTGATCTTCCCAGGGCGATCCTCCAGGCGACCCTTCCAATCGGCCAAGCACCAGAGGCCGGTGAAAAGGATACGATGGAGCGGGGAGAGGGAGAGGAGCTGCTCGTTGTGGAAGAAGCCCGGCTTCAGGTTGCGCGCTCTCATGACACTTTCATCCTCCTTTTGCTGAAAAACTTCACCATCGGTTTCAAACGTCCACTGGCATCCATCTCCAAGGTCAGACTGGAGAGGGTGCGGCTTTCCTCGACGATCTTCCTCTTCATTTCACATCTCCTTTCTGAATGGCTGCATCGCTTCGTCCTTCATGCTGCTTGGCGCCTTCTCTGGTTATGGGCCGGAGAAAAATGCCCTTTTGGAGATCATTGCACTAATGTCCATTGCCTGCATAAAGTGCACAACCTCTGTGCATTTGTAATGGGTAAAAAGGCTCTCTTATGGCTCTGCGAAGGAGCTCACCTTTATCTCTCCAACTACCTGGGCCAAATCGGTGATGGCTGCGGTCAACTTCTCCAGCTTTCCCTCGATGCGCACCAACAGGTAGGCGGAGACGACAATGGGAAAACCGAAGTTAGCGATCATGGTGAGGATGCTTTCCATGGTCAACTCCCGCCACTTTGCCAAGAACCGCCAAGGCGCGGTAGACCAGGGAGACCCCCTCGATGCGGCTGAGCGGCTGCTGAGGCCGGAATGTGCCGTCCTCATAACCGGAGAGCACGCCCAGCTCGGCCAAGCGAAGTGTCATTGACCGGGCAGTACCGCCCCAGAGGTCAGCAGGGATGTCGGGGAAGAGGGCGTCTGCCTCATCCTCCTTCACTCCACTTGGTCCAACTGCCCCCGAGTCGATGGCAATGCGCCATTTCTTCTTCTGTAAATCTTCCATTGCGTTTTTCCTTTGTTTTTGTCTTTGCTTCTTCCTGATTACTGACGAATGTTTCCTGTAGTTGAGTGGGCGGGTTACCGCCCGCCCACTCGTGAAGTTATGGGGACAGATTGGATGTTGGCGCCCAGGGTGGCGATCTGTGCGGCAGTGATGGTGCTCTTGGGATTGCGGAAGCTGATGCTGTACTGCTTGCCTACGGTCTCGGTATCGAAGACCAGGCGAAGCACTTTGGTGGTCTTGTCAGCCATCTCTTGTTTCCTCCTTTCTTATCTAGAAGTCCGAAGAGCTAAATGCTCTGAATTCGTGTAGCTGCTTTGCCTTTGAATGACTTAGCCACTTGACTACTTAGCCACTCAGCTACTTAATTACTGAGCCACTCAGCCACTTGACTACTGAGCCACTCAGCCACTGTCTTTCCTACCCCTCCACCAAAGTGCCGGCGTCGGTGCGGACGATGGAGTCGATGGGCAGGTCCAACAGGGCGGCGATCTCCATCGCAGACAGGCGAAGGTTCTCGTCAGTGGCAGCGGTGCGGATGTTGCTGATGGTCTCGCTGGTGTACAGCGTCTTGCCGCTAACCGGGTCGACACCTTTCACCAGCTTCAACTGCAGCTTGGTGGGTATCGGGTCCATCCCTTGATGGTTTCCCTGGAGGCTGCTGCCCGGGGGTATTGCCTCCTCTGTCCTGACAGCTATTGGCCGTCTCACCAGATGTAGCAGAAGAGCAAAACACTGAGGATAAGCCATTTGAGGCACTTCAAAGCGGCACCCAGAGTAGCATTGGAGGTTTGTCAAGATGCAAATAAGGCCAAAAGCAGAAAATGAAAAAAAAGAAATGAACTTTGACAAAGGCTGGAGAACGCTGAGAAGTCGATGCAGCAATCGGAACAGCATGGCCACGCAGCGGAGTCTGTGAGGGATGACTGTCCGCAGGGAGAGCCCCTCAATGGTAAAATGGCGTCGTTCTGTTGAAGTATTCGCAGGTGAAGGCTAGGAGGTCATACCCCTGGCCGTTTCCCGCGAGATGTCCGAGGGACTTTCAAGAGGAGTGGAACCGGAGCGCAATTCCGCAGCGCTTCACACGAGCGGATGGACACGATCGTGAGGTATGAAACGAGAAAGGGGCATCTATGGCCAAATTGATCAGTATTGCAGGCATGGTGATCGGCACCATTGGCATCTTCTTCGGGTTCTTCTATCTTGGCAGTGCTCCGCAGACTTCTCTTGGCATCGTGACGGTGACAACTGTGGGAATTGTGGGCATACTGGCCTTCGTGCGCCATGTCCTTTTCCACAAGTCGGATGCCGAAAGGCTGGGATGGGAGACGGACAGACCAGACTGGATGTTCGAAGTAGGTTTTGCCAACCTCGCCTTTGGCTTCATGGCGCTGATCGCGGTCTTCGCGAATTGGGGGACGCACGCCCAGGCCGTGGTGCTGCTCGGCTACTCGCTCTACCTGTTTCAGGCAGCCATGCTTCATGGATACAGGTATTTCACGGACAAGGTGCGATCACCTGCCAGGCTCTGGCGAAGCGCTTTGGCCACCCTTCTCTTTGTTGGAATGATGACCTTCTTCGCCGTTCACGCGCTCCTCGCCTAAATCCCTGGGGTCAAGTCCTTACTTCTAACAGTCCTAGCCCGCTTGCTACCCATTTCAGGCCAAGCTACAGCGACCGTTGCTCTCGGCCGTTCACGCTGAAACGAGAGATGGCCTTATGCAACCAAATTAAATTGAGTGATTACAGGATGTAAGAACCGCTCGCGGAGGAATGAACAATGGCAACGGCAGTAAGGATTTCCGAGGGACTGGCCAATGAAGCAAGAAAGTCCAGCCGGGTCGACCACCGTTCTTTGGCTGGCCAAGTTGAGCATTGGGCTCGCATCGGCAAATATGTCGAGGAGAACCCAGATTTGCCCTATTCCCTGATCAAGGAGATTCTGGTTGGGCTAGAGCAACTGGAGCAGGGTGACAAGGCCGAATACTTATTTGGTTGAGCCCTCATGAAGATATTCCAATCACGATCTTTTGAACAAAAAGCTAGGAATCTGACCAAACAAGAAAAAGAAGGTTTGGACCAGGAGGTACGCAGAATCGCAGAAGACCCATCGATCGGCGAGGAAAAGAAGGGAGACCTGATGGGATCTTAAAAAACCTCGAGCTGATCAGTATTGGACCTCACGAAAACTACTATCGCAATTTGAAGCCGTATTGAAAGAACCGATGATAAACCCAGGCCACCACGGCAACGTAGGAAAAGCAGAGTATCTGAGGAAAAGTACCGATCCAGTCCTGTGCTATGATATGGGCATCAAACGTTGAAGGGATGAGAGATGGGAACTGAATCAACTAAAAAAGGGAGTGGAACCACTCATAATATGAGTGATAAGCGGTCTGTCTCCCGCCTGTTTGCCTCTTCCACCCTGGTCCGTTTGCTAACTGTCTTCCTGATGGAAGAAAAGGTGGATTATTATCAGAGCGAGTTGGTGCAGCGAACAGCGTCTTCTTTGCATTCGGTGCAGCGTGAACTGACTCGGCTGAATGAAGTGGGGTTGATCCGGTATCGCAAAAAGGGGAATCGTTCGTACTACCAAGCCCGCCCAGACCATCCAGCGTTTCGTGAATTGGCCAACCTTTTCGTCAAGACGATCGCCCTTGGCGATGTCCTGCGCTGGCGATTCGCTTCCATTCCTGAAATACGCCTTGCTTTCTTGTTCGGTTCCGTGGCACGAGGGGAGGAGCAACCCGAAAGTGACATTGACCTTTTCTTGGTGACCGATCTCTCGCTGAAGCAACTATCCCCCAATTTGGAGGAGGTACAGCTCCGTTTGCGGAGAGAGATCAACGCGGTGGTCTTCCCACTCGAAGAGTTGCAGAAAAAATGGCAGGAGCAAAACCATTTCCTACTGGAAATCATAGGTGCTCCAAAGATCTTCCTGGTTGGTGATGAGCATGCTTTGCAACGAATTCTTAGCTAACGGCTCTTTGCGGGCACACCGTACTAGTCCCCAAGAGATCGCCAACTTGTGGCAGGTAGTCCATCGTGACCTGCGCGATGCGAGAAGTGTATCCATTTCAGCGGACCGTCGTTTCGCTATCGCCTATAACTCCGCCCTGCTTCTCACCAAGATCGTGCTCGCCGCTTCGGGATACCGAACAGCATCAGGCGGGGGCAACCACTGGGTGGCTCTGATGGCAGCCCAGGAATTGTTGCCACAGGAATTGAGTTCAGTGATTCCATACTTCAACCAGTGCCGCCAACTACGGAACACCGTGGAATACGACCGCGCTGGGACCATCTCCAAGCGAGACGCCTTTGAGCTCATTGTGGAGGCGGAGCGCTTCGGCCGAGAGATCTACAATTGGCTCCAACAGAATCATCCTTCACTGATCACAGCTTCTTTGCCGCTATCCACCGAGCAGGATGCCGAATTGCCTGAAGGAAGGAACGATCTTGGCCTTCACCAACCATGAGTGCGTGGAGAAAACACCAGTTTACTAGTAACCAGACCAAGCCAGGCCACCACGGAAACACAGGAAATACTGGGTATCAGAGGAAAGGCATCGATCGAGCCCTGTGCTATGATACGGGCATCAGACGCAGAATCGCAGGCCATACACAATGACAATCGGCGAGATCCTTACAGCGTTCTTCTTTGCTTTCCTCTTCATCCTGATCCTCGTGCCCCTCTGGCGCATGAACAAACTGCAATTGGATCGGGTGCGGGCCATGCGCAAGCTGGAAATCAAGCGCGGCTCGCGGGTGATCACCCTCATTCACCGCCAGGAAGCCCTTTCCATGCTGGGCCTCCCCTTCTTCCGCTACATCGACATGGAGGACTCGGAGAAGATCCTGCGCGCCATCCGCCTCACCCCGCCGGACACCCCGATCGATCTGGTGGTGCATACCCCGGGCGGCCTGGTGCTCGCTTCTGAACAGATCGCCCACGCTCTGCGCCGGCATCGCGGCAAAGTCACCATGATGGTCCCTCATTACGCCATGTCGGGAGGGACTTTGATCGCCTTGGCCACAGAAGAGATCTTGATGGACGCCAACGCGGTGCTAGGACCGGTCGATCCGCAGCTTCAGACGGCGGAGGGGGTCTTTCCCGCCACCTCCCTATTGGCTGCGGTTCGCCAGAAAGAAGCAGCCGACCTGGAGGACAGCACCCTGGTCATGGCGGATGTGGCGATGAAGGCCATCTCCCAGGTGAAGTCCTTCATCCTCTGGCTCCTGGCCGAGCGAATGACGCCGGCCCAGGCCGGGCGGATCGCCTCCTGCCTGGCCGAGGGAACATGGACCCATGATGCGCCCCTCACCGTGGAGGTCTTAGAGGAGATTGGCCTGCCCATCGTGGTCGGCCTCCCCGAGGAAGTATACGACCTGATGGATCTCTATCCTCAAGGGCGAGGCCGCCGGCCATCGGTGCAGTACATCCCCATCCCCTACGAACGAAAGGAAGACCCGAAGAAGTCCTAACGGCAGCCTGTTCGTAGGATACGTGTGGGTTTCGTCAAGATAATTCCTTGTAATTTCGCACATTGAGAGCCTTCCATTTCAACAGCGGTTGGCTTTGTATGCGCTGCTGGAGGGAAGTGTCAGCGGTCAGAATGGTCGAGTCGATCACTCCTTGCTCCAGCAGCAGATCCAGGAATGCTCGCTCGGGGTCTGTGAAGGGCAGCACTGCAGATAGACCCTCCCGGCACTCCGTCACAAGCCGTGCTCCATATTCCACTGATGTCGCACGGACCTCTGCTTCGTTGACGCGCAGGGTGGGAATCAACTGCCTGTCTACCTCCGCAGCGTTGATGTCCACATCCTCGGTAGAGACTGTCCTCCAGTCTTTGCGGTTCATCGCGCCGTAGACGACGAATCCGATGCGAAGTCGATGCCGTTCAAGGTTGCCCATCCTAAGAATCCGATGGCTGTCGAACAAATCTCTCGCCTGTTTGCGTGCCAGCAGCGCCGCAAGCTTTCCGGCTGCCAGTTCATGATGATCCAGCACGGGAATCCCTGTGGCTTGCCAAATCCCGATGGGGTGAGAGTCGCAAGTAACGACCGGCCACAACGGGACGCGGAACATGAAGTTGACGTCCACTTCGAGGTTGCTGGTCTGGCCGAGGGCGCTTTCATGACGAAGCGACCACTTACCTCCGGCGTGTTCTCCGGGCATCCGTCTGACGCTGAAGCCCTCCCGCGCGAAGACCGCCTGAAGAGCCTGTTCGATCTTTGGACGCTCGGCGAGCATGCCTTCACGATCCTCGGCTCCCACATAGTTTAGATCGATGTCGACGGAAAGGCGCAGCACATCAAAGACGAAAAGGTTCAAAGCCGTGCCGCCCTTGAGGACCAACTTCCCTCACAACACCTCCCCCACACTCGTTCATATACTTCCCTGGGGACCATCAAGTTCCATTCCGGCACGAGGCGACCGGATTTCCGTTTTGAGCGGTTCAAATAATGCGGTTGTCGTGGCCGCAGATCGTGAAGTGCCTTGAGGTGACGGTCCTCCACCATCAAGGGGTCACGGTGCTGCTGGAGAAAGAACCCCACTTTCGCCCCAGTGGTCGCATTTCCAAGCAAAAACGCATACTCCACGACCTTGTCCAGATCGAAGAATTCGACGGACTCCAGCGACCGCCAGATTTCCTCCCAGCTTCCCGAAAGGTCCGGGCGGTCCAGGACATCCACCATAGTTCGCTCCAAACTGGTGACTCGAAGCACCATGCCGGCGCGCTCTGTGGTGGAAACGCCGAAACTCTCCTTTCCCGCGCGCCGAAGAGCCTGCGGAAAACTCGCTCCTTGAAAAACATGGGAGCGGAACGTCAGAGGTCTCAGTGGGCGAGATGCCGAATAGGTGAAATATTCCTGCACCGAGTAGGCTCGGCCGTATAGCTCAAGCGCTGTATGGTGCGATAACACCGCGTCTTTGGTTAGCTTCGCGGCTACAAGAAAAGGGTCGACCGAATAGGAATTGGCGTCTGCTCCTGGCGGGATGACGGTATACAAACCGTGCCGCACCCGAACGACTCGTCCGGTTTTCTGGTGGTAGGCCAGAAGAGCCTCCTGCGCCCTTCCGCCAACCTCACCACGAGACGACAGATGCCTAGCCAACTCCTCTCCGGTGAAAACCGGGTGTTTTCGGAAAAAACCATCATGCTTCATCGCTATTGTCCTTGACATCGTTTCACGTTACCCATGAAAGTATTATGGGTTTTGTGTTCACCTGTCAAGTTGCACCCTTCCGACTTCTTGACGATTACACGCGTAACCCATGCATTGCTATGGGTTTCGTGCGCGCTCGTCAAGTATACGATCAGAGACGCAGCCAGGCGATCGTGCAATCCGCAAATTGCTTTTCGATCAGCTTCTGCAGATATTCCGTGACGATTCTCATGGCTCTCATTCTCATCCCGCCTATGTGCCGCGGGAGATAATATCCATGTAGGGCTGGAATAGGAACTTTCTATAGCGTTGTTTTCCGGTAATCTCTCGTAGAATTCCTTCTTCCGCGAACTGACGAAGCAGTTGGCCTGCGCGTTTAGCGGTGACTTCCAAATGCTCTGCTGCCTCTTTTGTGCCGATCACAGGCTTTGCAAAGAGCAGATCCACCAGGCGGATCACGGTCAGGGTGGTTTCCGGGTGCTTCGACAGTTTCTGAATCAGGTTGTCCTTCAAGGCGATGATTTCCTGTGCGGTTTGGCCGGCTGACCGCGAAGTCTGGCGTACGCCTTCCAAGAAGAAGGTCAGCCATGCCTCCCAGGCTCCTTCTTTGCGAACACGGTCCAACGCTTCGTAGTAGGCGGTTCGGTTCGCTTTCAGGTAGAAACTGAGATAGAGCAGAGGATGGGTGAGGATCTCCTTCCATGCCAAGTAGAGGGTGATCAGCAGGCGGCCTGCACGGCCGTTGCCGTCCATGAAGGGATGGATGGTTTCAAATTGAGCATGGATCAGGCCAATTCGCACGAGCGGTGGAATGGCGTCATCGGCATGCAGGAAGTGTTCCCACTCTCCCATCAATTCTTCCAGGCGATCTGGCGGTGGGGGAATGAAAGTGGCTTTCTGGACCGTTCCGGACAGGTGACCGATGAAGTTCTGCTCGCGCCGGAATTCCCCAGGTCTGCGGTGCTGACCTCGCACGCCTTCCATCAAGATCTTGTGGACCTCTTTGATCAACCGCAGGGACATCGGCAGCTCGCGCAACCGCTTGATGCCGAAGTGTAGCGCCCGGACGTAATTCACCACTTCCTGAATGTCATCTATACTATCGTCCGGTTTTATGTCCGCCTCGAACTCCAAACGCCTTCCAGCGATGCTTGCGTTCCCTCAATCTGCGAGCTTAGCAAGGCTTCCTTTTTCACATACATGGCGATGAACGAGTCCTTGTTCGGTAAAACGGAAGCGATACCATCCAAGCGCGCAAGTGCGCGGTCTGCTTCCGAAAGCAGCGATAGCAACTCCGGTGTATATCGGATAGGCGAATCCGGCGGTAAAGGCGCGGGGATGAAAGCCCGATAACCTCCCGGTTGAATGAGATACTGGCCTGCCCGTTCGCTCATTTTTTCACCGCCTCTTCTATGGGAACTGCAGTTCCCTTCATACCATTTTCAGCGCTCTAAAGGAACTGCAGTTCCCTTAACCAATGCTCTTACCTTCTAAAAGAAATGGAGTTCCCTATTCCACCCTATGAGTGCTAACGTAGGATTGGTTAGTTTTGCACTTAGAGTGCACTTGTAGGTCAGGTTTACTCCCTTTGAATTGACCTCCGGTCAGTTCGGGAATGATTG
The DNA here is from genome assembly GCA_026389425.1 of Coprothermobacterota bacterium. GTDB lineage: Bacteria > Caldisericota > JANLFM01 > JANLFM01 > JANLFM01 > JAPLHV01. Next base: position 2,567 of record JAPLHW010000264.1, on the reverse strand, counting down.
CGATAAATACCACCATGTTCTACCATCATTGTATGAAGGTATAAAAAAATGGCCAAGACGATTGAGAGAAAGATCAAAGTGACCCTACAACTCCCTTGCAACTTGGTGAATCAGGCGAGAGGACTCGTGGCGCGCAAGCGATATGCATCTTTCGCTTCCCTGGTGCGAGCCTCATTGGAAGAGGCGATTCTCCAAGCCGAGCGGGAACAGCTCCTCCAGCAATTGGATGCGGCCAGTCGGGACCCCTTGTTCCTAATGGACATCAGGGAGATAGGCGAGGATTTCGCTTCAATCGACCAGATGGCCTTGCGGTCGAATGACTGATCATACGCCACCGAATATCGCTGGAGCGCCTTCATTGCGGCTTTGGATCCTGTCCAGGGCTCCGAGCAGGCGGGAACTCGGCCTGTCTTGGTGGTCTCGGGTGAAGACTTCAACCAGCGTTGGGAACAAGTGGCAATCCTCCCGATCACCACGCGGAAAGCTGGGCGCCGTGTCTTCCCCGGGGAGGTGCTCCTCCCGGTTGGAACGGCAGGTTTGGAAAAGGAGTCGCTGGTCTTGGCGCACCAGATTCGCGCGATCAGCAAAAATCGCCTACAACGCCATCTGGGGAAACTTCCGCCTGACCTGCAAGACCAAGTTCAAAAGGCACTTCGGTTGTTTTTAGATTTGTAGCAACGCCACGCCCCCCATGATGTCCGGACCTTCGCAGGTCGCGGTTCTGACTCCGGGTTCCTCCGAGCAGGAGTGGCCTCAAGATTTTCAAACCGTCCCGGCCACCCGCAATTTCAACCAGTGGCGCAAGAACAAGGGGGTCCTCCTTTCCTCCTGTAGCCGCTTCAAGAGCCTTGAAGCAGACGCCATCGTGGTCCTGGAAACCCCTTTCCCCGATAGCGGCCGTGAGAACGTAAACAGGTACGTGGCGCGCTCGCGAGCCAAGCATCTGCTCACGGTGATTCAGGTGGAAGCTACGTGAGAACGGCCTGTCAATGATACCTAATGGCGTAGACTGAACTCCTGAATAGAGTAAGTCTGCGGTGGGAAAAGCTGAAGCGACTGTGGGTAATTTGGTCAATATGATTGAGTGCGGCGAGTTGTGCATTTCAGGAGCAATTGAGGTAATTGGGAACAGCCATAATCAAGGAAATTAGAGACTATCCCCCATCCACTACGAACGAAAGGAAGAACCGAAGAAGTCATCGTTGTGGTGATCAGAGTGCACTCGTGGGGTCAAGTTTCGAGACCGGATCTTCAAGGGTGATTGGGTGTTGAGGAAAACGAGTTCTGATTACCATCGGGACTTTCAGTAGTATGTGAAGACTGGTATTTGCTACACTGGTAGCCAGCAACGACGGGAGGAGATCTCCATGGCTCGCAAGGGGAAAGTAACCAGCGCAGGCAACGGCCAAGCAGCAAACCTGGGGTTTGAACCTACGCTCTGGCTGGCAGCAGATAAGCTGCGCAACAACATGGATGCGGGAGAGTATAAACATGTCGTCCTAGGCCTGATCTTCCTCAAGTACATCTCCGACGCCTTCCAGGAGAAATACAGCGCACTGGTCGCGGAGACACAACAGGGCGCCGATCCCGAAGACCCCGATGAATACCGCGCCTGCAATATCTTTTGGGTTCCCAAGGAAGCCCGCTGGACATTGCTGCAGGCCAATGCCAAGCAACCCATCATCGGGAAGCAGATCGACGACGCAATGGTGGCCATCGAGCGCGACAATCCAGCCCTGAAGGCTGTCCTGCCCAAGGATTTCGCCCGCCCCTCGCTGGACAAACAGCGCCTGGGCGAGTTGATCGACTTGATCAGCAGCATCAGCCTGGGTGAGCGCGACAACCGCTCTAAGGACATCCTCGGTCGCGTCTATGAGTACTTCCTCTCCCAGTTCGCCAGCGCCGAGGGAAAGAAGGGCGGCCAATTCTACACCCCCCGCTGTGTGGTAGGCGTGCTGGTGGAGATGCTAGCCCCCTACAAGGGCCGCGTCTACGACCCCTGTTGCGGATCAGGTGGAATGTTCGTGCAGAGCGAGCGCTTCATCGAAGAACACGGCGGCAAGCTTGGCGACATCAGCATCTATGGCCAGGAGTCGAACGCCACCACCTGGCGGCTGGCCAAGATGAATCTGGCCATTCGAGGGATCGACGCTAATTTGGGCCGTGAAAATGCTGACAGCTTTCACCGTGACCTTCGCCCAGACCTGAAAGCTGACTTTGTACTGGCCAACCCTCCCTTCAACTCCAGCGATTGGGGTGGAGAGCGTCTGCGCGAGGACAAGCGCTGGAAATACGGCATCCCGCCGGCCGGGAACGCCAATTTCGCCTGGGTGCAACATTTTATCCATCACCTGAGCCCCACTGGCCTGGCAGGGTTCGTGCTGGCCAACGGCAGCATGTCCAGCAACACCTCGGGGGAAGGGCAAATCCGCCAGGCCATCATCCAGGCAGATCTGGTGGATTGCATGGTAGCCATGCCCGGGCAGTTGTTCTACTCCACCCAGATCCCAGTCTGCCTGTGGTTCCTGGCTCGCGACAAGCGCAACGGGCGCTTCCGTGACCGCCGT
>JAPLHW010000257.1 GCA_026389425.1 Coprothermobacterota bacterium | reverse complement strand
GGCTTCAGCTTTCGGCAACCATGACTTCGACTGGGGGCAGACCGTGTTGCAGGAGCGGATTGCCCAGGCCCATTTTCCCTGGCTTTCCTGCAACATCTTTCTAGAGGGGAGCGATCAGCGACCCGCCTGGATCCAACCCTCCGCCATGCTGGAAGTGAAGGGGATCCGTGTCGGCCTGGTAGGCGCCACCACACTGGAGACTCCCCACATCGTCATGCCGGGGAACCTGAATGGGCTGGAGTTCCTGGATCCCGCTCCAATCATCAATCAGATATCCACACAATTGCGTTCCCAAGGAGCCCAGATGGTGGTGGTCCTGGCTCACTTTGGAGGAGAGCAAACACCAGGCTCTCCCATTATTACCGGCGAAGTGGCCAACCTGGCAGAGAGCCTGAAAGGGGTGGATCTCCTCGCCAGCGGTCATTCCCATACCCTCCTCAACGGTACAGTCAACGGGATTCCCATCCTCCAACAGAATTACGCCGGCCTGGCCCTGGGCATCTCGCGCTGGCGAATCGACCGGTTGAATGGCGGGGTAGTCTGGAGTGCACAAGAGCTGGCTTTGATCCAGGATGATGGACTGATCCCCGACCAGGGAATCACTTCAACGGTAGATGGCTACAACGCCCAGATCGCCAAGATTCAGGATCAGGTGGTTGCTTCCGTGACCGGACCCATCCCAATCGGTGACAAGTGGAACGCTGAGTCCCCGATCGGAGATCTGATCGCTGACGCCTTCCGCTGGAAAGCGCAGGCCCAGATCGGCATCATGAATGCAGGTGGGATCCGCTCCGATCTAAACTACCCAAGCTACCCGCATCAAGTATCCTGGGGAGATTGCTATGCAATTCAGCCGTTCAACAATATTCTGGTCACAGTGGAACTGACCGGCGCCCAGATCCTGGGACTCCTGGAGCAGCAATGGCCGCCCAACCAAAATGCCGTGGATATGCTGCAAATCTCCGGCTTTCGCTACACCTACCGGGCGGCCAACCCGGCAGGGTCTCGCGTTCTATCCCTCGCCCTGGAGGATGGCACGCCCATCCTGCCGGACCAGGTCTACCGGGTGGCCACCAGTTCCTATTTGGCCAGCGGGGGAGAGTCCTTCACGGTCTTCACCCAGGCAAGTCAGGTGACCCCCCTGGGCCTCTCCGACAACCAGACCCTGGTGGACTACATTCTGTGGAAGTGGGGGACGCCTCCGGCCAACACGCCGTTGGCAATGACTATGGAAGGGAGGTTTCAGGCGAACCCTTGAACTTCTTCGGGGAAGCTTGAAGAATGGCGCCTGAATCTTTTCCCGGCTGGTCCATCCCGGGTCGACCGGAGGTCTATGGCAAGCGAGATGGATGAACTGCGACTCTACCAGATCGAGAAAGCGCGGCGATTGGACCGAGTTCTCTCCACCCTTAGCTTGATCCTCTTCTTGACTGCGGTGGTGATCTTAAGCGCGGCCTGGAATCTTCCCAGAAGAGAGTGGCTGGTCTTGGCCATTCCCATCGGTGGCACTTTCATCCTCGACCTGTTCCGGCTTTCCCTCTTCGTCCATTGGCGTTTGCTGCGGTGGCCTCAGGCCCTCATCGTCTGGGCGGCCTTTCTACCCATCCTGATAGGGATGGTCGCGGTCTACTTCTTGCCTTGGCTATTCTGGAACACCTGGCTATGGGTCGGAATGATCCCCTTTTTCCTCTTGTACGCCGGATGTCGATGGCAATTCATCGACCGGAGGATTCGCGCACCTTCCCGGAGTGACGGAAGATCCCCAAGTTGAAGTCACCCTCCGCAGCAATGAGGACAGATTTGAAATCTGTCCCCATTGCTGTTGTCCCCGTCGCTGCGGAGTTATCCGGCGTCGTATTCTTTCATTCGTTCGGCAAAGCGGCCGAGACGGCGATAGACGAGTTCATGAGCGCTGCCCGGGGTGAAGCCTCCTTCCGCCAAGCGCTCCCCGGCGGGCAGTCCGGTCAGATGTTCGATCCCTTCATCGACCGTGCGGACCACCCAGACATGGAAGAAGCCACCCCGCACAGCCTCCACCACCTCATCACGTAACATCAAATTTTGCACGTTCCCAGGCGGGATCATCACTCCCTGCCGCCCGGTCAATCCTTTGGCTTTGCAGACGGCGAAGAAGCCCTCCACCTTCTCGTTGACTCCACCGATCGGTTGGATCTCGCCATACTGATTGACCGAGCCGGTCACCGCTACGTCTTGCCGCAAAGGCACCTCAGCCAGCGAGGAAAGAAGGGCGTAGAGCTCGGCGGAGGACGCGCTGTCCCCTTCCACCCCCTCGTAAAGCTGTTCAAAGGTGATCGAAGCGGAAAAGGAGAGAGGGAATTCCTGGGCGTATTGCCCCCCCAGGTAGCCGGCCAGCGTCAGCACGCCTTTGCTGTGGATCGGGCCGGAGAGTTCGGTCTCGCGCTCGATATGGAGGATACCCTCCTCCCCTAGGTAGGTGCGGGCGGTGATCCGGCTGGGGCGGCCAAAGCTGTACCCGCCTGACGCATAGACCGAGAGGCCGTTGATCTGCCCCACCTTCCCTCCCTCGAGGGTGATCATCAAGGTCCCCTGGTCGATCGATTCTTGAATCTTGTCCTCTACCTGGCGTGAACGGAAAGCCTTCTCCTCTAGGGCGCGGCTCACATGCTCGGCTTGGACCTGGTCCTTTCCCGCTCGCCGAGCCCAATAGTAGGACTCGAAAGCGACGTCGGAGATCTCAGCGAAGCGGGCGGAAAGCTTGCGCTGCGACTCCGCCAGCCGTGAGCCGTAATCCACCAGGGCCGCTACAGCGCCGGCGTGGAACGGCATCGAACGGGTTTGAGCCCTGCCCTTAGACCCGCAGCAATGCTCAAGGGCTGCTGCGGAACCACTGGGTGGACCGTCCTGCCACAGGCTATCCTCTGCAGTTACCGCCAGATCATGTAGGAAGCTCGCATAATCGGCAATCGTCTCTTGGTTTCTGGGCATCTCCAGGTCGAAATCGGCCCGAATCTTGAAGAGCTTCCGGAAGTCCTCATCCAGGCTGTACAGGATGGAGTAGTGCTCGGGCTGGCCGATCAGGATTACGGTCAGATCGAGGGGGATCGGCTCCGGCCGCAAGGTCACGGTGGGGACACCGCCGGCGAACTCGCTCAGGTTTTCCACCCGTAGTTGCTCCTGACGCAAGGACCTCTTCAGCGCTTCCCAAGCGAAGGGGGAGGCCAGCAGCTCTTGAGCCGGCAGGACCAGATAGCCGCCGTTAGCCTGGACCATCGCTCCCGCCTTGATCATCGTCTGATCGGTGATGTAGGTGCCGAAGGCCGGCCGGAACTCGATCTTGCCGGTGAGGTTGTAGTACGAGGGATTCATCTCCAGGATCAGCGGGGCGCCGACTTGACGGGTGCGGTCGATGAAGACGTTCACCCGATAGCGAGAGATCTCGGCTGCCTTAGGGATGGGCTCGCCTTCTTTCTCTCTCCAATCATAGAGATGAGCGACCAGATCCTCCTTCATCTCTTGAAGCCATCCCCAGAGCGGCTCGAAAGGGGGAGCGCCCGCCCTCGAGCATTGCTGCGGGCTCTCTCTCATCTTTAGAAAGAGCGGGCTTAGGAGGGAAACAGCCATCTCCCGTTCCACCTGGCCGACGCGGTCGGCCATCTCCCGGTCCACTTTGTGTGCCTCCAGCATGGAGGCTTGCAGCATTTCCTGAACACCCTCGCTTTGGCTAGTGTACGATGCCCTGGTCTCTTCCGGGAGTTCGTCAAACTCCTTTGGGGAGAGCTTCTTTCCCTGTGCGGAGGTAGGGATGGTGAGGATTCCCTGGGGGGTGAACTCCAAGGTGAAGCTATGGGCCAAGACATCTTTCTCCAGCTGCGCGATGAGGGTTTGTTTGCGGCGGCCGGCCTCCGTGTCCAGCCGGCGGCGTTGCTCCAGATAGAGGGGGGACTCGAAGAGCTTGCGCAGTTCGACCGCGGAGGCGTTGACCAGCCCTTCCACAGCTCCCGCGAAGAACACGCCTTGCCCAGGGGGAAGGGAGAAGGCGCGCGGGCGATCCGGGTTGGTGAAGTTGTACAAGTAGATCCAATCTGGGGGGACCGGCTTGCCGGCGGCTACTTTTTCCACCAGGGTGCGAACGATCGAAGTCCGACCCGTCCCGCTGCGGCCGGAGATGAAGATGTTGAATCCGGGCGCGTCGATCCCCAGCCCTACCTCCAAGGCGCGCATCGCTCGATCCTGGCCGATCGTGCGTTGCAGCGGAGGTACCTGGCTGGTATTTTCGAAACCCATCTCCTGGATGCTGGATGCGGCTCGTAGCTCCTCCACCCGCAATTCCCTGGCGCTTCCTACGGCAGCTTGAGAGCTTGCGGCAGCTTGATAACTTGCGGCAGCACGTTCTGTCATTTTCCTTGCCTCCTTGAGAAGAATGGCCCGGTGAACAGCACAGCCTGCAGCAGCTTGACATCCTGCGGCAGCATGTTTTGTTACCTTGGCCTGTTCGCAATCTAGCTTATAATAGAGCAATGCGCGAAGAACATGCAGGTTATACCCCTCTGATCCTCCGCTTGAAAAAGGAGAAAGGGGCACTGATCCTAGCCCACAACTACCAGCTCCCCGAAGTGCAGGATGTCGCTGATTTCGTCGGCGATTCCTTGGAGCTTTCTCTGGCAGCACAGCGATCCAGCGAGCCGTTGATCGTCTTCTGCGGCGTCAATTTTATGGCTGAAGTCGCTGCCATCCTTTCGGGCAAACGTGTCCTGATGCCCGTTCCCCAGGCCGGTTGCCCACTGGCTTCGATGGCCGGCACGGAAGCCCTGGCCAAAGCCCGCGTGGAACACCCGAACGCTGCGGTGGTGACCTACATCAACTCCACCGCCGAGTTGAAAGCCGCCTCCGACTGGATTTGCACCTCGGCTAACGCCTTGCGCGTGGTGGAGGCAGTCCCCTCGGAGGAGATTCTCTTTCTTCCCGACCAAGGGTTGGGGAGCTGGGTGGCCGAGCAGACCGCGAAGAAGATTTGGCTCTGGCCGGGTTTCTGCCCCACCCACTTCCGCCTGCTGCCGGTGGATATCCAGCGGGCGCGCCGGGAGCATCCGGAGGCCTTGGTCCTGGTGCATCCGGAATGCCGGCCAGAAGTACGCCGCCTGGCCGACCAGGTCTTGGGCACGGGAGGGATGCTCCGCTTCGCCCATCATGACGCAGCCACCGACTTCATCATCGGCACGGAGGAAGGCCTCTTGCACCGTCTTCGCAAAGAGAACCTCGGTAAAAGGTTTCACCTGGCCTCACCGCTGCTGGTCTGCCCGAACATGAAGATGACCGACTTGGCAAGCTTGACGCGGTGCTTGGTCGAGGAAAGCGGTCAGGTGACAGTGCCCCCCCAATGGGAAGCAGGAGCCCGACGAGCCCTAGAGAGGATGATGGCCGTCCGATGAGACGCTTTCTCCTTGCTCGCAGCTCCCTCCTGGACTGCCCTCGTCTTCAGTCCGAGGTATTGGTGATCGGCACTGGGGTGGCTGGCCTCTTCTTCGCCCTGCAATACCCCGGTACCTCACTGTTGATCTCCAAAGCTGAGGCCTTCGTCAGTAACTCCTCTTTGGCGCAAGGGGGGGTGGCTTGCGCCATTGGAACGGATGACCGCACCTCCTTGCACCGCGAGGACACGCTTGCCGCCGGTGCTGGCCTCTGCAACAACGCAGCCGTTGATGTACTGGTCGAGGAAGCGCCGCGCGTCATCGAGGATCTCCTCCGTTTCGGCGTGGCCTTCGACCGCGAGGGGGAGCGTCTGGCTCTGGGGCGAGAGGCCAGCCACTCGCGCAGACGTGTATTGCACGCCAAAGACCGAACCGGCGACGAGATCATCCAGACCCTTTATCGTCAAGCCTCTCTCTGCCCGCGCATTGCCTTTCTGGAGCATACCGCCCTGGTTGACATCCTGGGGTCGCCGGAATCGCTTGAGGGGAGCCGTGTCCAGGGAGCCGTGCTCTGGGCTGGCGGATCGCCCTTCATCGTGGAAACCTCCGCCTTGGTCCTGGCTTCGGGTGGTTACTCCTTCCTCTACGAGCCGTCCACCAACCCGGAGGGGGCGATCGGCGACGGCATTGCCTCCGCCTATCGAGCCGGAGCAGAGCTCACCGATTTGGAGTTCGTCCAGTTCCACCCCACCGCCCTCGCCCATCAAGGAACGCCCCGTTTTCTGATCTCGGAGGCGGTGCGCGGGGAAGGAGCCATCTTGCGCAACCACGCCGGCGAGCGTTTCATGCTTAATTACGCCGCGCAGGCTGAGCTTGCCCCACGTGATGTGGTCTCCGCGGCCATCTTTCGGGAGATGCAGCGGGAGGGAAGCGACCACGTCTTCCTCGATTTCTCCCCCCTCGGTGCAGATATCATCGCCCAACGCTTCCCAGTGATCCTGCACAAATGCCTCTCCTTGGGGATCGACCCGCGCCGTCAATGGGTGCCGGTCTCTCCCGCCGCGCACTACGCGATGGGTGGGGTAGGGACCGATCTGTGGGGTCAAAGCACGCTGCCCGGGTTGTATGCGGTCGGCGAATGTGCCTGCACCGGGGTGCATGGAGCCAATCGCCTGGCCTCCAATTCCATTCTGGAGGGGCTCGTCTTCAGCGCCCGCTTGGCCCGCTTCTTGGAGGGGCAAGCCCAAGTTCCCGTTTCTGCCCAAATACCCGCAGCCGGCTTCGCGAGGAGGCAGGACAACGCTACCCCCTACCGCTTGGAGGAGCTCCGACGCTTGATGGAGCGACAAGTCGGCATTCTCCGCAGTCGGCAAGGCCTGGAAGAAGGGATCACCCAATTGGCCGGCTGGGAGGCTGCCATGGACCCGTTTGTTCTGACCGCGCCAAGCCAATTTCGCGCAGCCAGCGCCGCCATGCTGGCCGGCCGTATCGCCCGTTCCGCTTTGACCCGTCAGGAAAGCCGCGGAGCTCACCAGCGGGAGGACTTCCCAGCTCGCGACGACCTTCACTGGAATCGGCACATCCGTCTCCGCTACGACGGAGAAGAGAAAGTGATCCTCTCTTGAACCTGAAGGAACGACTGCAGGCCGCCCTAGAGGAAGACATCGGCTCGGGCGACGTCACTTCCCAGGCATTGATCCCAATCAATGCGGTGAGTCGTGCCACCCTTTTCGCCAAAGGGGAAGGCGTCCTCGCCGGCCTGCCGATGGCAATGGAGGTCTTCCGCCTGCTCGACCCGCAGGTCAAGACCTTCAACCTGCGCGAGGAGGGGGAACATCTCCAGAAGGGCGTCGTCATCGGCTGTCTGGAGGCGCGCACCCGTGCCATCCTGGCTGGTGAGCGCACAGCCCTCAATCTGTTGCAGCACCTCTCTGGCATCGCCACCCTGACAGCCCGTCTCTGCGCCAAACTGGAGGGGACTCGAGCCCGTTTGCTGGACACACGCAAGACCACTCCCCTTTGGCGGGATCTGGAGAAGTACGCTGTTCGCATCGGGGGGGCGCGGAACCATCGCCTGGGCCTTTACGACATGATTCTGATCAAGGACAACCACATCGCCGCCGCGGGAGGAATAAGCCCCGCCTTGGAGCGGGCTCGAGCCCACGCTCGACCTTCGCTCGTGGTGGAGATCGAGGTTAAGACGATTCTCGAACTGGAGGAAGCGTTGGCCGGTGGGGCGGATTGGATCATGTTGGACAACATGATCCCCGAGGTGATGCGCCATGCCGTGCAGCGAGCGGCAGGCCGAGCGGTATTGGAAGCCTCCGGCGGGATCAATGAAGAGACCATTGCTGCCGTCGCAGCTACCGGCGTGGACTACATCTCGGTCGGAGCGCTGACTCACTCCGCCGCTGCCCTTGATATCAGCCTGGAAATCGAGGAGAATGACCCAACTATATCCGCTGAGAGGGCGGACCAAACCTCCGGAGGTTGACTTCGGAAAGTCCCCCAAAACCCAGCCCGGCGGGCTGAACGCAGGAGAGTGCATAGTGTCGGAATTGGAGAACCAGCAAGCAGTAAGCGAAGCCGCAGCTCCCATTGAGGAAGCTGCCCCAACCCCCGAGATCGACGAAGTCAGCCAAAACCCGGAAGAAGCCGCTCTCGTCATCGAGGAAGAAGCTATCCTCATCGTAGAGGAAGAAGCCGCTCTCGTCATCGAGGAAGAAGCCTCTCCGAATGAGGAGCCGGAGCCATCCATCAAGGCCGAAGCGCCGAAACCTACCCCCAGGGTGCGTGCTACCGCTCCCGCGCAGGAGAGCCCGGAGGCATTGATGGAGGCCTACATCTCCCGTACTTTCAAGGAAGGGGAGATTATCAAGGGCACTGTCGTCAAGGTGGAGAACGACTCTATTTTGGTGGACATCGGCTATAAATCCGAAGCCGTAATCCCGCTAAAAGAGCTTTCCCGCACCCCGGTCAACACGGCTGGTGAAGTGGTCAAAGAGGGCGAAGAGATCAGCTGCTACGTCGTCAAGGTGGAAGACAACCAGGGAAACATCATCTGTTCTAAGCGCCGCGCTGACTATGAGATGGCCTGGACCACGATCAAACGAGCTTTCGCGGACCAGACCGTGCTAGAAGCCCCAGTTGCGCGCAACGTCAAGGGTGGTGTATTGGTCGATATGGGCATTTGGGGTTTTGTCCCCCGCTCGCAGGTGGGAACCTCGCTGCGAGGCGGCAGGAGCCCGGTGGGTCAGGAACTGCGCTTGAAAGTGATCGAGCTGGACGAGGAGAACCGCAAGTTCACCTGTTCCGCCCGCAAGGTCGAAGAAGAAGAGAGAGAGAAGGCCAAGGATAAAGTCTTCACCAAACTGGAAGAAGGGTTGGTGTTGTCGGGAAAAGTGGCCCGCATCACAAACTTCGGCGTGTTCGTCGATTTGGGAGGTGTAGATGGCCTGATTCACATCTCCGAGCTGACCTGGGGCGCCCTGCGCCACCCCTCCAAGTTTGTCGCCGTCGGGCAAGAGCTGAGTGTGAAGGTCTTGAAATTCTCCCCCGAGGAAGGAAAGATCTCACTTAGTTTGCGCCAAGTCGAGGCTGACCCATGGGAAAAGGTCGAGTTGAAATACCCCGTTGGCTCGACTGCTCAGGGAAAAGTAGTGAAGCTCGGCAAGTACGGTGCTATCGTCGAGCTGGAGCGTGGCATCTCCGGCTTGGTGCATATTTCCGAGCTGTCCGACGACAAAGTAGCTCGCGCTGAAGACGTATTAAAGGTGGATGCTGACGTATTGGTGAAAGTGATCAATCTGAAAAAGAGCCTCCGTCGCATCACCCTGAGCATGAAGCAGACGGAGTTGGAACGGGAGGCCCCGCCCCCTCGCCGAGACCGCGAACGTGACTTCCGGGATCGCGGTGAGCGTGGGGAGCGCAGCGAACGTTCCCCTCGTGACCGGGGAGACCGCGGTGATCGCAGCGACCGGGATCGCAAAGGTTCCAGCGATAGCGATGAGACACTTGGCACTCTCGGGGATTTTTGGAAAGAGTTGAACAAGGAAGAGAACTAACGGCTGAAACGATTGAATGGCAGGAGATCAAAGCTCGTCTAGAGGGCGCGTATGGCCCGCCACAACGGCCAAGAACCCTCTCTCCTCTGGACGAGCTGATTTCCACCATCCTCTCGCAAAACACATCGGATCAAAACCGCGATCGAGCGTTTGATTCGTTGAAGGCCGCCTTCCCGAGCTGGGTGGAGGTGGTTGACGCACCACCCGCGATGGTCATCCAGGCCATCCGCGTGGGCGGCCTGGCTCCCACCAAAGGGCCGCGCATTCAGGCCGTACTGCGGCGGATAGAGGAGGCTTTCGGCCGCTTCGAGCTGCCCGAATCGTCCACCCCCGAGGAATTGTTCTCCTTCCTCCTCTCCCTGCCGGGGGTGGGGCCGAAGACTGCCCGCATTGTGCTGCTTTTCGCCCGTGGGGAGCCTCGCTTTCCGATTGATAGGCACATTGAACGAGTCGGCCGAAGGCTGGGACTGATCGCCTCCCCAACCTCCCTGACGCAAGCTATGGAGAGGCTGGACCACGACATTCCGGCTTCACTCCAGCTTCCCCTTCACCTTCTCTTAATCGAGCATGGGAGACGGATCTGTCGGCCGCGACCGCGTTGCCCAGAATGTCCGCTCGTGGATCGCTGTCCCTCCTCTGGGGCCTTCGGTCCGCCCTAGAGCTGAAGGCGATGGCATCTTGCAGGTTATCGTGAGACAACTGGAAATATCGTCAAAGCGATGCACTGCACGCTGATTCTCTTGTCCGAAGGAGAAGAAGAGCTCACGCATTTCCGCGCCGGTTTGGGAGAGGCCGGGCATTTCCCTGACCGAATTGTGCGGTTAGGGCGGGAGAGCCTGCTCGCCCAGGAACTATCGATTGGGCTGGATCGGGGAAATACAGTGCTGTGCGACCCGGCCGGCCGAGCTCGCTCCCTGGTCGCTCGCCTACCCCTGAGGCTCCTTGGTGAGATCAGCGACTCCTCTCTCTTTCTCACCGAAGGGGATGCCTTTCTGCTCGTTGCGCAGTCTCAGCCGGATTGGCCAGCCCTGCGCCCCTTGCTCGAAGAGCGCCGACCATCCCGCTTTGCCAGGCTTCTGCATTGCTTCCCCGCCCCTCCAGCTCTCCTGCAAGAATGGCCTCACGGCTGGCCACCAGTGCAGGTGGAACCTTACAGGGGCAGATGGCGCCTTTGGTTGCTCGCTGAAGGGGAAGGCAGAGCTGCCGTTGAGTCCTTGGATCGATTGGAAGGCTGGTTGAGAGAAGCCCGCCCATCCTCCTATTTAGGCCACTCGACGTTGCCTCTCGCTGTGGGAGAATCCTTGCTCGCTCGGGGATTACAGCTCGCAGTGGCCGAGTCGTGCACGGGCGGTTTGCTCTCCCACCTGCTGACGGAAATGCCAGGCGCCTCGGCTTACTTTCGGCAAGGACTGGTGGTCTATAGCAATGAAGCCAAGATGGCGCTGCTGGGGATCCCCGTCTCCAGCTTGGAGGTGGATGGGGTGGTTTCTGCTTCCGTCGCCGAGGAGTTGGCCCAGCGAGTACGACACCAGGCCGGCGCTGACCTTGCCCTGGGGATCACCGGTTTGGCCGGACCAGGAGGGGGGACCTTGGAAAAACCGGTCGGGACCGTCTATTTAGCCTTGGCTGGCCCGGAGGGAGTAAGAAGCTCTCTCCTGCAGTTGGCCGGCAACCGTTCACAGATTCAAGACCAAGCGGCCAACTGGGCCCTTTTAATTCTTTGGCGTTGGCTTCAACGGGCGCCGCTTCCAAACCACGAAAGCTAGGAGGATCTGATGCGTACATTCATTGCTCTCCTTTTGCCGGACTTGTTGCGTCCTGCCGTGAAAGCTTTGGCCGGCCGATTGGCCAAGTGCGGCGCGGATTTCAAGTGGGTGGAGGAGGAGAACTTCCATGTTACCCTGCGTTTCCTGGGTGAGATTCCACCTGCCGATCTGACCTCTGTACAGGAAGCGCTGAAGGTACTGGCTCCCTTCCCTGCCTTTCATGCTCAGCTCGGTGAAGTGGGAGCCTTCCCCTCGACCCGTTCCCCGCGGGTGGTCTGGCTGGGTTTTCGGCAAGGAAGAAGTGAGATGACCGAGGTCGCCAAGGCCTTGGAGAGAGAGCTGGTCCAGCGCCGGATCCCTCCTGAAGAGAAACCTTTTCATGCCCACCTCACCCTCGGCCGCCAGCGCTCCCCGCGAGGGCTGGAGGGGTTGGTGAGCCTGTTGAACGAAAGGCCTGCGGTAGAGGCGCCTGCTTTCCTCCTTGAGGAAGTGGTTCTCTTTAGCAGCACTCTCACTCCGCAAGGACCCGTTTATCGAGCCTTGAAGACCGTCACCTTGAAGGAGGGAAACGATGGACATTGACATGCTCTACCTTAAGGAATGCCTCGCCCGACTGTTGCGCGCCCCCAGCCCGACCGGCTACCCGCGCGAGGTGATGGCCGTGGTCGGGGGGATCTTGCGGGACCTTGGAATGATAGCCGACTTTCCTCGTAAGGGAGGTCTGCTGGTCCGGCTTCCCGGCTGGGGGCGTCCGCTGTTGGCCACCGCCCACCTGGATACCTTGGGCGCGATGGTAAGAGAGATCCACAGTGACGGCACACTTTCCTTTGTTCGCGTGGGAGGGTACATGATGCAGTCGGTGGAGGGAGAGAACTGCACGGTCCTGACGCGCAAGGGCCCCCGATTCTCCGGAACCATCTTTACCACCGAACCGTCTGTGCACATCTACGACGAGCCCGCCAAGCTGGAGCGGAAGCCGGCCAATTATCGCGTCCTCCTGGACGAAAGGGTGACCAAGGCCGAGGAGACCCAGGCGCTGGGGGTTCAGGTAGGTGATTTCATCGCCCTCGATCCGCGCACGGTCTTCCTGCCCAACGGTTTTGTGAAGAGCCGCCACCTGGACGACAAAGCCGGGGCGGCTTGCCTGCTGGCCGTCCTTCAGGCCCTGAAAGGGGAGACCATGCATCGGGCGGCCTTCTTCTACTTCACCATCTACGAAGAGGTCGGCCACGGTGCTGCAGCAGGGATCCCGGCCGAGGTCGAAGAGATCCTCTCGGTGGACATTGGTCTGGTCGGTCAAGGCCAGACCTCCCAGGAGACGGCCGTGACGATCTGCGCTAAAGATGCCGTCAGCCCCTACGATTACGAGCTGACGGAGACATTGATGCGCACGGCGGAAGCCCACGATATCCCCTACCGGCTGGATGTTTTCCCACACTACGGCTCGGATGCCGACGCTGCCTTGAACGCCGGCCACGACCTGCGCGCCGGTTTGATCGGGCCAGGGGTCTTCGCCACCCACTTCTACGAACGGACCCACGAGGAAGGTCTGCTGGCTACTGCCCGCCTCTTGTCGGCTCTGTTGCTGGAAGGGGAGGGTGGCTCCGCCACTTGATCGGTCTGCTTCGTTCCCTTCCCGCTGCTCACAGCGGCGGCTTTTATCGTAGAATGAAGACAGTCTTACCATTACCCTGGCGGATAACCGCCGCAAGGAGGTTTGCATGAAAAGATACGCGGGTTTGTTCCGCGCTGTAGTGATCACCCTGGTTTGTGTCTTTGCGCTCTTTGGGACAATGCTGCCCGCTGCAGCAGCAGACACCACTATTGCCATGGAGTTGTGGCTGGAGGTAAGCGGCAGCGGGACGGGACAGATGCACGTCTACATCCCCGCCGGAAACACGGAAAACATCGATGATCTGGTGAACAGCCTCAACAGTGAGCCCGCCCTCTCCGGAGTGGAGAAGATCGATCAAGGAGGTGGCCGTTATCAGATCAACTTTACCTGGAGCGATTTTTTTGGTGCCTTCGACCCCAACAGCTGGACGAACAACGGGGATACGGTGGAGGGTGACTTTAGCACTATGGTGGACTCCTTCACCGAGTTGATCTTGCACCTGCCCGGAACGATCCTCCAACAGCAGGGCGGGACCAAAGTGGACAATTCCACACTCTCCTTCAAGGGAGGGTCGACGGCCACCTTCTCCTTCAGCACGAGTGGTGCGGCTCCCTCTCCGACCTCTTCCCCCTCTTCCTCCCCAACAGCGGGTCTAGAGACGTACGATGTCGAACTGTGGGTCAACGCCGATGGGAGCGGCAGAGCCACCATCACGGCTTACTTGCCTCCCGGCGGCAATACAGTCGAGGATATGGTCTCCAGCCTCCAGAGCGAGCCCACCTTCAGCGATGTCAGCAAGAAGAGCCTGGGCGGGGACCGGTACGAGATCGCCTTCAAATGGAGCGACTTCGAGATGGCCTTTGACCCGGGCACCTGGGTAGCTTCCGGGAACAGCGTGCAGGTCGACTTTGGCTACCTTTCCGAGACTTTCACGGAAACCACCATCCACCTTCCCGGCGAAATCACCAATTCCCTTGTGGGAACGCAACTCGACGCCAGCACCATTGTCTTTTCTTCAGGCGATACCACCGAGGTGATCTTCTCCTTAAGCGCTTCTCCCACCCCCACCTCCTCGCCCACGCCGAAACCCACTCCCACTTCCCCGCCCACCCCCACCGCTACGCCCACGCCGAAGCCTACCACGCCGGTCCCCACCGATACCCCACCTCCGCCTCCCACCACCCAGCCCTCGCCCTCTCCTTCGGGACCGAATCCTACCACCATTCCCGTTCCAACCTCTACCCCAGTGCCAGGCGGTACGCCGAGCAGTGGGCTACCGATTTGGGCGATTGCCGCCATTGCCGGCGGAGCTGTATTGGTGGTCTTGATACTGTTCTTGTTGCTGCGAGGCAAACGCCGCCCGCCCGCGCCTCCCTCCGGGACACCCTATGGGGCTCCTCCCACCTCTCCCTCCAGTACGCCCTATGGGGCTCCCCCCACCTCTCCCCCCGGGACACCTTACGGGGCTCCCCCCGCATCCCTTCCCCCTCCCCCGACAGCGGGCGCCCGTTTCTGCCCAAGCTGCGGGGCACCGGTACTAGCCGGCGCGCCATTCTGCGCGACCTGCGGCGCTGCTCAGGGGCAGACCGTGACAACACGCCCCACATCGCCCCCCCCGCCCCCTGCGGCAGTCACGATTCCAATTCCACCTCCACCAGTCGTTGAGCCTGTTCCTGTCCCTCCGCTGGTTGTCGAAACAGTCCCCCCGCCCATCGTCGAGCCTATCACTGCCGCTTCGCCGGCCGTGGTGGAAGAAGTAGCGAAGGATGTGGAGAACCTTGCACCGACCCTCTGCGCAGCGTGCGGTAACCCCTTGGTCCCCGGCTCACGCTTCTGCATGAGCTGCGGCAAAGCAGTGGAATAGAGAACAACCGATTCCCAAATAGCACGAGAGAGGGAGTGGAAATCCGCTCCCTCTCAGTTTTTTCCTGGGGAAGAGTTGACGACTCCTTCTCCAGACTCCGTCGTGCAGGCCTTTACTTGAATCTTTGACTCGAAAACGGGACAAATATGTCCTAGAATAGCGCCGAAATGGATTTGACCACCTATTGTTCAACTCGAGCCCAAGAGGAAGGGATCCCAGCCAAGGTCGTCCTGCGGGAAGCGCTTCAGATCTATCTGTTGGGCGAACTGGCCCAATGCGAGGAAGCGCGCCACCTTACTTTCCAGGGGGGGACAGCCCTGCGGCTGGTCTACCAAGGACCCCGCTATTCCGACGATCTGTACTTCACCTCGGTGATGCCTTTCTCCCTGTTGGACCCGCTTTTTCGGCAACTTGCTCCTGACTTGGCGGGCCTTTCACCCCTTTTTGGCGGGACGATAACCCTGCGCATCCAGAAGCAGACAGAAGACCTACTGCGTTGGCGCCTTCATTTGCAAGCGCCTGCCCAGGCCGACTCCACTTCCTTGAATCTGGAGATTGCCCATTTTCCCTCCTATACCCGAGAGTTAAAACCGATTCATCTACCTTTCGCCCTGCCGGGGCTTCCCTTGGCGCTGGTTTGGGTAGAGAGCGAGGAAGAGATCCTAGCCGACAAGCTGGTGGCGATTGCCGGGCGATTGTACCCAAAGGGACGCGACCTCTTCGACCTTTGGTTCTTGCACAGCCGGGGAATCCCTATCAACCGGGAACTGGTCCGCGCCAAATGCGCCGACTACGGAGTGCAAGGCCGGATCCTGAAAGAGCGGCTGGCTTCCTTCAACGTAGCGTCCCTGCGCAAAGAGATGGCTGTTTTTCTTCCCCAGCGCTACCGCGGGCCGCTGGAAGAGGATGGCTACCGGGATCTGCTGCGAGCGACAGCGGTCCTTGGCCTGGAATTACTCGACTGATGGCAGTCTTCCCGCTGACTCAATGGGTCCGCTTATTGCAGGACTTGTCACATCAGGGAGACTCCATTCTGACTGATGTGAGTTTGCGCGCGCTGACCGGTCTGGAAGCAGAAGCGCTGAGGAAGGCAGTATGGCGCTTGACCCAAAAGGGACTTCTGGTCCGCCTGGGGCCATGCCTCTATGGCAACTCCCAGCGCATGCCTACCTTGGAGGCGTTGGCGTGCCTTCTTGGTCGACCCGCTTACATCTCTCGGGAAAGCGCCCTATCCGAGGTGGGCATCCTCTCGCAAATGCCGCTCACCCTCACCTGCGTTACCACCGGGAAAACGCGGGAGGTGGGGACCCCACTGGGCAACATCGCTTTCTCTCATTTGCAGATCCCCCTCTTTTGGGGTTACGCGAACCGCCAAGGAATCCTCTGGGCGGAACCGGAGAAAGCACTTTTAGATTGGGTCTACCTGACCCGGAAGGCTGGCGGTGCTCTCCCACCGCTGGATGAATTGGAATGGGAAGCCCTGGATTCTCGCAAGCTTAAGGAGTATGGAGCGCGCTTCCCCAAGAGCATCCAAGCTGAGATCGCTCGCTGGCTCCCGCAACCGACCACTCTGGAAGATCCCTGAACACTGGACACCTAGCCTCATCATGGTTCAAAACCCCACCCTTTATATTGCCGTAGTGGATGCGCCACCCGGTTGATGTCAATGATGATCAGCTAGACGGTTTACCAATTCTTGTGTGTCCTGTCCGATTGATAAGCGATCTCGATGGTGTTGTGGGGAAGAAAGTTGGATTTCAAATAGCCAAGCGATTGGCGGCGATCGTCATCGCCCTCTTTGCCCGAGGTGATGCAATCGCAATCCACAGCGATGTCATCGATGATCCGCTCGTACCGGTAGTAGGCCAGGGGTACGGGATCGATCGGGGTGGGACCATAGCCCTGATAGAAGAGGGTTTCTTCCTCTTGCGGAGTGTGCCCGCCACCCATCAGGCCGCCGCCCACGGACATCAAATCCCGCTCTTTCATCGCCCAGATCGGCTCATCCCAGTCGACCAGGTAGAGAGCGCCCTCGGCAGAGATCAGCAGATTCCCCGCGTGGATGTCGGAATGACAGAGGACGAAATTCTCAGATCGGGCCTGAAGTTCCGCAGCGAGCCGTTCCGCTCGCCCGACCAGATCAAGGATCTCCTCGTGTTTAGCCCGTAGGAACCCAGCCAATTCCGCTGCGATGGGATCTTCTGGAGTGCTATCGTCAAGGCGCCCCATAAAATCCTTAACGCTTTCGCGCCACTGGGGAGTGTAAGTCTCCCGCCGGATGCATCCTTTAAGCGCTGGAGGAACCACTGTCGTGTGGATGCGCTTGAGAGTCATGCCGAGTGTGACCCAGTGATGATCCGAGAGGTTCACCTGGTAGCCATTGTGGCCTTCGATGAATGGGGAAAGGATCAGGCGGAAGCTCTCCAGGCTTGCCCAGAGATTGCCTTTCCTGGTTGTGATGGCGGGTATGACCTGTTCGATGCCCTGGTCGGCGAGGAACTTGGGCAAGGCCACGGACGTCTCGTCAAAGACACCCTTCCTCAACTTCAGGAAGTACGTCCTTCCATCCGCTGCAACCACTCGATAGACAGCCGTATTCCGATCCGCTCCCAGAGGCAGGAAGTCGACCTGGACCACAGGCAGGCCGTACTCCTCCTGGAGACAGGCCATGATGATCTCGTCTGTAAGATCAGGCTTCTCGAGCACGGGTATCTAGGCGCAGACGTCTTCCGGTCCCCGTCGACGCACCCCGGCCCGATAGACGAGGAAAAGGACCCATGCTGCCAGCACCGACCCGCCGGCCACCAGGATCGGCAGGTTCTGATCAATGGAGACGATGAAACCAGCGACGATTGGGGGGATCGCCTGCGCCAATGATTGAAAGGATTGGTTGATGCCCAGGATCTGGCCTTGAGCCTTCTCGTCGCACAGACCGGAGACGATGCTCAGCGAACTGGGCTGGGTCAATCCCTGGAAGATAGCCACCAACGGCAACAAGAAGAAAAGAATCGAAGACTGGCTGGGCAGAAGCAAAAGCGGCAGGGCAACGGCCAGCAGCAAGGCCGAGAAGGAGAGGATCTGCGGCGCCTCCAGCCGGCGGCTCAAGGGGCGGTTGATCAGGCCTTGGGTAATGGCGATCCAGAGGCCAATGTAGGCGAAGAGGTCGCCGATCTGCGACTGGTTGAACTGGAACTTCTGGATCAGGAAAACTTGGAAGAATTGGGTGAAGAAGTTGAAGCCAAAGGCGAGAAGGAAGACCACCAGGAACATGGTCCGGGCATTGGGCAAGGAGAGAGCCCGTCCGATGTTGCGAAAGCCGGTAAGGAAGTTGAGGGGTGTCTCCCGGCGGCTGCGCAGCGTCTCCTTGAAGCGGAACTGGACCAACACCAGGTTGATCCCGGCGAGGATGGCGGCAAACCAGAAGGGGGTGGCGTAGTTGAACCAGCTTAGGATGTTGGGATCAGCCAACTTCCCACCGATAAAGGGGCCGATGATGAAGCCCAGGCCAAAGGCCATGCCGATGAAGCCGAAGTTGCGAGTACGGCTTTTTTCATCGGAGAGATCGGAGATGGCCGACTGGGCGATAGAGATGTTCCCTCCGGTGAAGCCATCGATGGCACGGGCGATGAAGAGCAGCGGCAGGCTCTTCAGCAGGATTCCGGTGGCCAGGAGAAAGTATCCGAAGAGGGTGCCCAGCAGCGACAGTTGAAGGATCCGTTTCCGTCCGAAACGATCGGAAAGGGCGCCCAGGAAAGGAGCGCCGAAGAACTGGGTCAGGGGATAGACCGCCAGCAGGAAACCCAACAACATGGTCCGGGTAGAGAGGCCGGTCTGGAAGGAGAGGAGCCCCCCTACCGGGTCCAGGAAGAGGGGGGCGAAGATGGGGATGACGATGCCCAAGCCGAGCAGGTCGATGAAAACGGTGAAGAACAGGGGGAAAAGGCTGGTGCGCGGTTGCAAGGAAGATCCTTTTTCGTTCATGATGCCATACAAACAGCAATCAGCTCCGTTTCATGCCCACCTGGTTCGATATTGGGTATACTTCCTCCATCCCACCAGGTGATTTGTGTGTCGTCCTCTATACAACTCTTCTGCCTCCTGTTACCATGCCAATACGTATGGACGTATAAACGGCAGGACGGAGGATGTGCTATGAAAAGAAAGATGACCGTCGTCTTCCACGATGAGGATCTTTATACACAGCTAAAAATCGAGGCAGTGAAGAGCCACACACCAGCTTGCGACATTGTCGCTGATGCAGTGCGTGAATGGCTGGAAAGCCGGGAAGACAGCGAATTGTTGCCCACGATCGAAAATGCGCGGGCAGAATGGCGGGAGAAAGGCGGCCGGTCTTGGTCGGAAGTTGAACGAGAACTGGAGGAAGCAGTTCACCGTTGCGATGGAACGACTGAGCTGAAGCGTGTATAGACTTGAGGTTTCGCCGGCTGCCGACCGTGATCTGGGAAAGCTCAAAGGTCGAATGCAAAAGCAAGACCTCGAGCGCTTGCGAGAAGCCGTGAGAGGACTGGCTGAGGAACCTCGTCCTCATGGGGTACGGAGAATCAAAGGTACCCAAAGGTCGTATCGCATCAGGGTAGGCGATTATAGAATCGTCTATGAAATCTATGATGTTGATGCTTTGGTTGTAGTATTACTAGTATCACGCCGTACTGAGACAACCTACCGGTAAAAACGTCCTACCCTCTCGAAGCTTTCCTACTTTTATTTAGCTGACCTCAGACAAGTTTCACTATTCAGTTTTGCAGGTAGATCCTTTCACGTTCATGATGTCCTTCCAATAGTCACCGGCTCCGTTTCATGCCCACATTGGCACCGAAAGTGGACACACCCCTTCTGTCCATACAATTGAAGATTTTCTTTTTTTCTGATTCTTGCCTTTTTTGCATTTTCCCAATCCTCTGAAGCCTCTCTGGCCCTTGCTTTGAAGCACCTCCAATGGCTTATCTTCAGTCTTTTTCCTTTCTGCTACACAGAGGGGATGGAGCCGTCCGGACAAAAAGAAAGGAGAACCGCCATGAAGAGCAAGAGTATCGAGGAGAATCCCACTCACTCCAACCTGTCATTGGGGGCAGACGCCAATAGAGGTGTGAGATGAGAGCCCGAGCCATCAAGCCGGGATTCTTCAAGAACGAGGGGCTCGCCGCCTGCAGCCAGGCAGCCAGGCTCCTCTTCGTCGGCCTCTGGTTGTTGGCAGACCGGGAAGGTCGTTTAGAAGACCGGCCGAAACGCATTGAAGCTGAGATCTTCCCCTACGAAGAAGTGAACGTTGAGGAATTGCTCAATGAACTCGCTGTCAACCGCGATGGAAACGGCGCCTTCATCCGGAGGTACATCGTGGAAGGCCACCGGTACATCGCTATCGTCAACTTTATCCGTCACCAGTATCCCCACAAGAACGAGCAAAAGAGCATCATCCCGGCGCCTCCCAAAGTGGCTCCCGAAGAAGACCAGCAAGATAGTCCGGAAATTCCTGGAGTCGATCCGGTCATTTTCGGTGCTTGCCCGGCTGTATTACTGACTCCTGACTCTCTGACTCCTGACTCTCTGACTGCCGTTAATCTGACTCCCTATTCTCTGGGAGAAGAGAAAGCGCGAACAGCGCAGAAGGCAGCGACTGTTCGCCCATTCACTCCCCCTTCCCCCCAATCGGTGGTTTCCTCCCAAAAGCAAAAAGATTCCATCCTGCCAGCCGTGGAAGCCTATCGGGAGATCACCCGTCTCTATCCGCCGAAGGTTGTATGGTCCACGGTGGGAGAGGGGGTAGGCTCCTCTCCCCCGGAGTTGGCTCGCTGGAGGGAGACGATCATCGCCTGGGTCGGGCACGGCTTCAAGAAGACCAACGTCCTGGGGATGCTGGAGTGTTTCCGCCGTGGGGAATTACCCGGCCGGGATCACCACCCGCCAGGAAATGGCAGCTATGGCGTGGCTAGAGGCGCCTCACCGCCCTTCTTGAATAAAAAAGCCCAAGCCTGGTCCGATCTCCAGTTGGACGAAGAAGGCAATCCTATCGGAGATGTTCTCCTGTTAAACCAAAAAGCCCAAGCCTGGGCAGACCTGAAGATCGAGGAAGAAAAAAAGGAGGAAAACCAGAAATGACTAAACAAGAAGTGAGGGATCTGCTGACCTTGATCGCTCAGGCCTGGAACAATGCCCCGGAGATGAGCACAGGCACCCTGGCTATCTGGGCCAAAGTGCTGGAGGAGATACCCCTTGAGGTAGCCAAGATAGCAGTCCAGAAGTTGCTCTTTACTGGCAAACCTTTCTCCCCTTCTTACGCCGAGATCAGAGGAGCCGCCCTGGAAATCGTCCAGGAACGCAACCTCACCCCTGCCGAGGCCTATGGAAAAGCCTCGAGGTGCATCGGCGATGCTGTCTTCTTCGATGATCACTGGGAAGCGGAAGGATACGAGGACTTGCACCCCCTTGTCCGACGCACCCTGGAGCACTTCGGGGTCCGCGAATTTGCCATGGCTGATCCAGCCCACGCGCGTCCCCAGTTCATGCGCATGTATGAACAGGAGCTGAGGCGAGCTCAGGAAGAAGCGGCCTTGCCTCCTGGTTTCAGGAAAGAGATTGAGGCGCTGCGAACCAATTATCGCACTCTCCCTGATCCTGATAATGCTAAGAAAGCCCGGGAGATGATCGAGGGCCTGGCCGAAAAGAAGGGAATGTTCGATGAATCATCCACTCGTCCTTGACTTGGAAGAAACGACACCATGGCTTTGAAGTCCGGGTTTCCTTTCTGCCTAAACTGGTATCATGTGATGAGCGCAGAGTTTGCACTTTGGTGAGCGTTCGCGATCCGGAGGAGACGCAGAAGAGAATCCATGAAGAACCGGGGAGGAAGAAGCCATGAATCATAGCGGCAACAACATCGAAGCCCGTTTGTGGGACGCAGCGGATGAACTGCGCGCTAACTCCAAACTGAAGTCCTCAGAGTACTCCGTCCCGGTGCTGGGGCTGGTCTTTCTACGCTATGCCGACTACAAATTCCAGGCAGCGGCAATGGAGCTGGAGGGCACCAGCAGCGGGCGACGCACCATCGGCCCGGCGGACTATCAAGCCAAAGGTGTACTCTATCTACCTGAGGCGGCGCGCTTCTCGGCGCTGATTAAGCTACCTGAAGGTGCCAACATCGGCGCAGCCATCAACGAGGCGATGCGCGCCATCGAGGCGGAGAATCCCGATCTGAGGGATATCCTGCCCAAGAGCTATAACCGTTTCGAGAACACCCTGCTTAAGGAACTGCTGAAGACCATGAATTCGGTTCCCATGGACATCGAGGGGGACGCCTTCGGCAAGATTTATGAATATTTTCTTGGTCAATTCGCCATGAGCGAGGGCCAGAAAGGTGGCGAGTTCTTCACCCCCACCGCCATTGTCCAGCTCATCGTCGGTATTATCGAACCCTTTCACGGCCGCATCTTCGACCCGGCCTGTGGCTCTGGTGGGATGTTTGTGCAGAGCGCCCGCTTTGTCGAGGAGCACAAGAGGAACCCCGACACCGAACTGAGCGTCTATGGCCAGGAGAAGGTGGCCGAGACCGTGCGCCTGGGCAAGATGAACCTGGCCGTGCACGGCCTGGCCGGCGACATCCGCGAGGGCAACGCCTACTACGAGGACCTGCACCGCTCCACCGGCAAGTTCGACTTCGTCATGGCCAATCCGCCCTTCAATGTGGACCGGGTGGACAAGGACCGGCTGAAGGACGACCCACGCTTTCCCTTCGGCCTGCCCCGCACGGACAACGCCAACTACCTCTGGATCCAGCTTTTCTACAGTTCTTTAAATGAAACTGGCCGAGCCGGATTCGTCATGGCCAATTCCGCCTCCGATGCCCGAGGCTCGGAACTGGAGATCCGCAGGCAACTCATCGAGGCCCGCGCCGTGGATGTGATGGTGGCTGTCGGCTCCAACTTCTTCTATACCGTGACCCTTCCTTGCATCCTCTGGTTCTTCGACCGCGGCAAAAGCACGACTGCCGCACTGGGGCCTGGGATCGCCGCACCCCAGTGCGGCAAAACCAACACCCGCCGCGCCGACACCGTGTTATTTATCGATGCCCGCCACCTCTACCGTCAGATCGACCGCGCTCACCGCGACTGGACCCCGGCCCAGATCGAGTTCCTGGCTAATATTGCCCGCTTCTACCGAGGCGGAGATGTCGAAAACTTGCACGACAGCGCCGGTCTGGTGGCTGAATACTTCCCCGATGGCAAATATATCGATGTGGCGGGGCTGTGCAAGGTGGCGACGCTGGCCGAGATCGAAACCCAGGGCTTCAGCCTCAACCCCGGCCGCTATGTGGGCGTAACCGCCCATGTTGAGGACGACTTCGACTTCAAGGCGCGGCTACAGGAGCAGAACGAGGAACTGGAAACTCTCAACGCCGAGGCGCGGGAACTGGAAGATCGCATCGCCGAGAATGTGGCCAAGTTGCTGGAGGGGGAGTAATGTCGCGTCCGCTTCTCGATGATCTCCGCCGGATGATCGAAGAGACGCGCCAGGGCGTGGCTGCCACGGTCAACACAGCCCTGACCTTGCTCTACTGGCGCATCGGCAAGCGGATCAGGGAAGAGATTCTCAAGGGCGAGCGGGCGGAATACGGCGAACAGATTGTCTCTACGCTGTCGAGACTATTGATGACGGAATATGGAAGCGGATTTTCAGCGAAAAACATCCACCACATGATGCACTTTTTCGAGGCGTTTCCTAATGAACCAATTGTCTCTACGCTGTCGAGACAATTGAGTTGGTCCCATTTCAAGGAGATCATCTACCTTAAGCTCCCTCTGCAAAAAGACTTCTATGCTGAAATGTGCCGTATCGAACGCTGGAGCGTCCGCACCTTGCGGCAGAAGATCGCCTCCATGCTCTACGAGCGCACCGCCCTCTCCAAAAAACCTGAAGAACTGGCCCGGATCGAACTCGACGCGCTTCGGGACGAGGACAGGCTCACCCCCGATCTGGTCTTCCGCGATCCCTATTTCCTCGATTTCCTCGGACTCACCGGCGCGTTTCAGGAAAAAGACCTGGAGGCGGCCATCATCCGCGAGATGGAAGCCTTCATCCTGGAGTTGGGCATCGGCTTCTCCTTTGTCGCCCGACAGAAGCGGATTACTGTCGATGAGGATGATTTCTACCTGGACTTGCTATTCTTCCACCGAGATTTGCGCCGTTTGGTGGCCATCGAGCTGAAGCTGGACAAGTTTCGGCCCGAGCATAAGGGGCAGATGGAGCTGTACCTGCGCTGGCTGGATAGATACGAGCGCAAACAGGGCGAGCAGGCGCCGCTCGGCATGATCCTCTGCGCTGGCAAGAAAGAGGAACAGATCGAACTGCTGGAATTAGGCAGTTCGGGCATCCATGTCGCTGAATACCTCACTTCCCTGCCGCCTAAGGAATTGCTGCGGGAGAAATTGCATCGGGCGATTGTCCTGGCTCGGGGGCGGCTGGAAATGTCTGGGGCTGCCGCATCCCAGTGCAGCAATTGTAGCGAGAGAGGCGAAGAGAGCCGCTCTGGGGAGCGGCGGTCC
This sequence comes from Coprothermobacterota bacterium, assembly GCA_026389425.1. GTDB lineage: Bacteria > Caldisericota > JANLFM01 > JANLFM01 > JANLFM01 > JAPLHV01. The sequence continues at coordinate 20,263 of JAPLHW010000257.1, read as the reverse complement.
CGGGAAGAACAGATCGCCGAGAATGTGGTGAAGCTGCTGGAGGGGAAGTGATGAGTTGGCGAGACATTACTCTCGGTGAGGTCATAACTCTACAGAGAGGGCACGACTTGCCAGAACAGCAGAGGCGACCAGGGACTATTCCAGTTCTTGGTTCTGCTGGAATCAATGGTTACCATGATTCTGCTAAAACTGGTGGCCCCGGTGTTGTAATTGGGAGAAGCGGTGCTTCTTTTGGCAAGGCGCACTACACATCACGCGCCTATTGGCCTCATAATACTGTTCTTTATGTGAAGGACTTCAAGGACAATCATCCGCGTTTTGTTTATTACCTACTCGATAGTATTGATTTCGCGTCTTTCAATTCTGGCAGTGCACAGCCTTCACTTAATCGCAACTACCTCTATGGTTTGAGGATACGTTTCCCGAGTTTACCAGTACAAGCCAAAATCGCGGCGATTCTCTCGGCCTACGACGACCTGATCGAGAACAACCTGCGGCGGATTAAAATTCTGGAGAAGATGGCGCAGAACCTCTACCGCGAGTGGTTCGTCAAGTTCCGCTTCCCCGGCCACCAGCACGCCCGCTTCACCGATTCCCCCCTCGGCCTCATCCCGGAGGGCTGGGAAGTAGCTGCGTTGGGGGATATTGTCAATCTCTGTCGAAAAAGCGTTCAACCGCAGAATTTTCCAAATGAACTTTTCGAACACTTCAGTTTTCCTGCATTCGATTCAGGCAAACTTCCTGCGGTTGAAAAAGGTCAGACCATTAGAAGTGGGAAATATGAAGTCCCGATTGATTGTGTATTGGTTCCGAAACTGAACCCGCATATCCCCAGGGTATGGCTACCAAGACCGAGCAACGACCTCCGTTCCATAGCCTCAACCGAGTATCTTATTCTTGAGCCGAAGAAGTACTCAACGGCATTTTATTATGGGCTATTCAATAATCCGGAAATGGTAGAAAAACTTGCAGGGCGCGCAGACGGCACATCCACTAGCCATAAACGACTCAAGCCTGGAGACTTCTTGGCTCAGCCAACTGTTGCGCCACCGGATTCTATTGCAGAAGCTTTTGATTCTCTGGCTACGCCCGCGTCGGATCTAGTCATTTCTCTGATTCGTAAAAACACCACCCTCCGCCGTACTCGCGACCTGCTGCTGCCCCGGCTCATCTCCGGCGAGGTGGATGTGTCGGAACTGGAAATCACCATTCCCGAGGAGATTACATGACCGTCCCTGGGACCGCCGCACCCCAGTGCGGCAACAGCAGTGAACAGACGGAAGCCTACCGTTCTGGGGAGCAACCAGCCCGAGGGTGGTACTCCCGCGGCTATTTGCCCCACTTCGATACAGCACATGCTATCCAACACATCACCTACCGTCTGGCTGATTCACTACCACAATCGGCATTGGAACAAATGCAAGCAGAATTGAAGGAAGAAGTCCGGAATCGCGATGCGCGCGAGACGCAACTGCGACGGAAGATCGAGGCCTTTTTGGATGCAGGTCATGGTTCCTGCGTTTTACGAAAACCTGATGTCGCCGCTTGTGTGGTAGATACGTGGCTTCGGTTTGACGGGGAGCGTTACCGCCTGTTGCAGTGGGTTGTGATGCCTAACCATTGTCATGTAATGATTGAACCGCGCGAGGGTATCCCTTTGGGGAAGATCGTATTGTCGTGGAAGAACTATACGGCGCGGTGGATCAATGAGAATATGAGCCGCACTGGGGTGCGGCGGTCCCGGATTTGGCATCGGGAGTACTGGGATCGTTTCATCCGAGACGAAGGTCACTTTATGGCAACGCGAGAATACATTGTCATGAACCCCGTGAAAGCCGGGTTGGTAACAAAACCAGAGGATTGGCTGTGGAGTAGTGCGAAAGATTAAAATGGAAAGGATGAGAAGAAATCCAAATGAGGATGCCGCACTGGGGTGCGGCGATCCCAGGAGCGGCGGAAGTGGAATGAACGAAGCTCGCAGACATTTCGCTTGGCTTTCCAGTATCGAGGGCGAGTAGGCTTGAATACTCCCAAGGAGGCCGAAGTATGAAAGCTACTGATCTCGACATCCTGCTCCAGGAGGGTGAAGGCGCCAATGTTTTTGTTGAGATCTACACAGATAGGATCGAGATATCCAGCCCCGGCGGCCTGCCCAAGGGGATGAAGTTTTCCGACCTCGGCCGGAAGAGCATCCGCCGCAATGCCCTTATTGCTGACCTGCTCCACCGCATCACTTTCATCGAGAAGGCCGGAACCGGGATCAAGCGCATGCGCGAGGAGGCGCGCGAGCAACGCTGTCCGGCGCCGATCTTCGAGGAAAACGGCTTTTTCACTGCGATCTTCCATCCGAATCCGGAGGTGCGGGCGCAGGCGGGAGCCCTAGAGGAACCGAAGACCGCACAAATTGGCACCAAATTGGCACCAAGTCAGCACCAAGTTCAAGCCCATGAAAAGGCTCATGAGACGCTGGAATCCACCGCACATGTGCCGCACATGTACCCCCCAAGTACCCCACAAGTCGCAGGGCAAGTCGCAGGGCAAGTTACTGTCGAGGTCTTGAAGATGCTGGAAATCATGTCGAGAGAGATGACGCGCGTGGAGATCCAGGCGGCGTTGGAGTTAAAAGGAAGAGCAAATTTCGAAGAGCGCTACCTCAAACCAGCCCTAGAGATGGGCCTTGTCGAAATGACCTTCCCCGATAAGCCTCGCAGCCCGGAGCAGCGATACCGCACCACCCCGGCTGGTCGTGCAGTCCTTAACAAGAGCGGAAAGGAGCCGCAAGTATGACTCCCAGCAGCTACAGCGAAGACGCCTTGATCGAGCAACCGGCCATCGCTTTGCTGGCAGAGCTGGGCTGGGAGACGCTCAACGCCTATCACGAGTTCGACCACGGCGCCAGCGCGCTGGGCCGTGAGACCAAGGCTGAGGTGATCCTCACCGCCCGCCTTCGTCCGGCTCTGCAGCGGCTGAACCCGGATACCCCGTCTGATGCGATTCGCCAGGCCATCGAGGAGCTGATCCGCGACCGCTCGCGCATGAGTGCAGCGGCCGCCAATCGTGAGGTCTACCACCTGATGAAGAACGGCGTGCGCGTATCCATTCCCGATCCCGAAGGGGATGAGGAGACGGTGGAGGTGGTGCGGGTGATCGATTGGGATCACCCGGCCAACAACGACTTTCTATTCTGCTCGCAGTTCTGGGTCACCGGTGAGATGCACACCCGCCGTGCCGACTTGGTGGGATTCGTCAACGGCCTACCCCTTGTCCTGATCGAACTGAAGGCTGCCCACCGCCACCTGGAGACCGCTTTCACCGGCAATATACGCGACTACAAGGACACCGTGCCCCAGCTTTTCTGGCCCAACGCCTTGGTCATCGTCTCCAACGGCAGCCAGAGCCGGATGGGCAGCATCACTGCGGGATGGGAACACTTCGCCGAGTGGAAGAAGGTAGACAGCGAGGACGAAACAGGCCGGGTCTCACTGCAGACCATGTTGCGCGTCTGCGAACCGAAGCGGTTGTTGGACCTGGTGGAGAACTTCACCCTGTTCCAGGAAGCGCCCGGAGGACTGATCAAGCTGATGGCCAAGAATCACCAGTACCTGGGCGTCAATAACGCGCTGGAGGCCCTGGCCGACATCCGCCAGCGGGAGGGTAAGCTGGGGGTGTTCTGGCATACTCAAGGCAGCGGGAAGAGTGTCTCCATGATGTTCTTCGCCCAGAAGGTGCTGCGCAAAGTGCCAGGAAACTGGACCTTTGTGGTGATCACCGACCGGCAGGAGCTGGACGGGCAGATCTACAAGCACTTCGCATCAGCGGGAGTGGTAACCGAAGGTCACACCCAGGCGGAAAGCAGCAGGCACTTGCGCCAGTTGCTCAGGGAGGATCACCGCTATGTTTTCACCCTGATCCACAAGTTCCGCACCGAGCAGGGCGAGGTGCACCCGGTGCTCTCCGAGCGGCGGGACATCATCGTTATCACTGACGAGGCCCATCGCAGCCAGTACGACACCCTGGCGCTGAACATGCGCACGGCTCTGCCCAACGCCGCTTTTCTGGCTTTTACCGGTACACCTCTGATCGTGGGCGAGGAGAAGACCCGCCAGGTCTTCGGCGACTACACCAGCGTCTACGATTTCCAGCAATCGGTTGTCGACGGCGCCACGGTGCCGCTCTACTACGAGAATCGCATCCCGGAACTGCAACTGGTCAACGAGAACCTCAACCAGGACATGGAGCGCCTGCTGGAAGAGGCGGAACTGGACGAGGCACAGGAAACGAGGTTGGAGCGGGAGTTCGCCCGCGAGTACCACCTGATCACGCGCGATGAGCGGTTGGAGGCGGTGACCAAAGACCTGGTGGAGCATTTCACCGGGCGAGGTTTTCAGGGCAAGGCCATGGTGGTGTGCATCGACAAGGCCACGGCCATCCGCATGTACGACAAGGTGAAGAAGCACTGGAGGGCCAAGATCGCGACCTCACAGCTGGAACGTGCTGGTGTCGTCGGCGATATCCGGCGAGAGCTTGAAGAGCGCATCGCCCGGATGAAAGAGGCCGATATGGCGGTGGTGGTTTCTCAGGGCCAGAACGAAATCGACGAGATGAAAAAGAAGGGGTTGGATATTCGCCCGCACCGCAAGCGCATGGTGGAGGAAGACCTGGAGACGAAGTTCAAGGACCCGGACGACCCCTTCCGGCTGGTGTTTGTCTGCGCCATGTGGATGACCGGCTTCGATGTGCCGAGCTGTTCCACCCTTTACCTCGACAAGCCGATGCGCAACCACACATTGATGCAGACCATCGCCCGAGCTAACCGGGTCTATCCCGGCAAGGTGAGCGGCCTGATCGTGGACTATGCCGGGGTGTTCCGCAACCTGGAACGGGCGCTGGCCATCTATGGCGCGGGCGGCGGCGGCAACAAGCCGGTGGAAGATAAGTCCGCATTAGTGGCGGCGTTGCGGCAGGCGTTGGAAGAAACACGGGGCATGTGTCGGGAACAAGGGGTGAAACTTACAGCTATCCAGACCGCTAATGGATTTATGCGCGTCGGGCTGCTCGATGACGCCGTGGAGGCATTGGTGGGGTCCGAGGAGATCAAACGCCGCTATCTTGATCAGGCCAATACTGTGCAGCGGCTCTACCAAGCTGTACTGCCCGACTCGGACGCCCAGTCTTTCGCTGCTGAGGTAAAGCTCTTGCTGGTAATCGCTGACAAAATCCGCGCCCTCACGCCCCCGGTGGACATCTCTCAGGTCATGCAGCAGGCGGAAGAGCTACTCGATCGCTCCATCGCCACGGAAGGATACATCATCCGGGAGGCGGGCGTACCCTACAGCGACGAGCGGTGGATTGACCTGAGCAAAATTGACTTCGAGAAGCTGGCCGAGAAATTCAAGACAGGCCACAAGCGCACGTTCAACGAAAGACTGAAGGGCGCAGTGGCGCAGAAGCTGATGACCATGGTGCGGCTCAACCGTACTCGCATGGATTACCTGGAGCGCTTCCAGGCGATGATCGACGCTTACAACGCAGGCAGCCTCAACGCTGAGGAGTTCTTCCAGCAACTGACGGCCTTCGCCCAGAGCCTGAATGAAGAAGAGAAGCGGGGCGTGGGCGAACAATTAAACGAAGAAGAGCTGGCGCTCTTTGACCTCTTGACCAAGCCACAGATTGAGATGAGCGAGATGGACCGGGAAAAGGTGAAGGCCACGGCCCGAAAGCTATTGGCCACGCTTAAAGCGGGGAAACTGGTGTTGGATTGGCGCAAACGCCAGCAAGCCCGCGCCGAGGTGCGGGTAACCATCGAGAAAATGCTGGACCAGGGCTTGCCGAGAGCCTACACGTCGGAATTGTTCAAGCAAAAGACCACCGCTATCTTTCAACACGTCTATGACGCCTACTACGGCGCCGGCCGTAGCGTCTACGCAGCGGCATAGAGCCACCAGATAATGCAACACTAGATAGAGATTCCGCTGCGCTTTATTTAAGTCGGAAGTTGTCTGGAGAGTATCTCCAGATCCTTTTGGGGTAGAAATCTATTAAAGAAACAAGGCATTATGCACGGCTACCGGCAAGATCCGTGAGGAAGTGTATTCAGACCATATCCATTATTGAAAATGGGAAAATGAATGCTATTACCGACGCGATCGTGAATCGGAGAAGTTACCTCAAACTATGTCTTATTCACCTCGATGATCCACGTCTTACCGCTTGCACACTGTTCTACGCCTCGAAAAATGAACACAAGACCAGAAACAGAGCTCGTGAAGGTGTTGACCTTTACAATAATCACTTATTGACAAATGTGTTGCCTACCCTACCGGTGCATCTATAAATCTGTTGTCCACCCACACGTCGTATGATAGTCTACACACTCATGGAAAAAACCTTACTATTGATCGATGCGAATCATCAGACATATCGAGCTTACTTCGCCCTGCCGACACTCTCTAGTCCGAGTGGAGAACCGGTGAATGCTGTCTATGGGTTCACCCGGATGGTGCGTAAATGGTTAATTGAGTTTCAACCTACGCACGGAGCGGCAGTGTTTGACCATGGTCCACCCGTTCAACGGTTGGCTGCTTTTCCTTGTTACAAAGCGGACCGACCCCCTGCTCCAGTGGAGATGTTGGCACAGTTGCCTAAGATTCGAGAGTTCCTGGAGGCACTGCGTTTTCCCATAGTGGAGCGACAAGGAGAAGAGGCTGACGATGTTGTCGCGACCTTGGCCTTCCAAGGTGCCAAGCGTGGCGCAAGAGTCTATATCGCGAGTAATGATAAGGATTTCGCCCAACTCGTTGGCCCTCAAATTCGTTGGGTTCGTTCCGAGCGCAAAGGGAATGTGGCGCTTGATGTCAGTGCCGTCTCTGAGCGTTACGGCGTGCCGCCTGCACAGATGGTTGATTTGCTCAGTTTGGTTGGCGACATGGTTGACAACATTCCAGGTGTGTCTGGAGTCGGTGAGAAGACGGCAGCCGCATTACTCCGGGAATTTGGTGACATCGAGAATCTTCTAGCGAAGGCAAGCGTGATCCCACGACCGAAACTGCGGGATGCCATACAAGCCAGTTTCGATCAATTGCGAACGAATCGTTTCTTGATTGCACTTCGGACCAATCTGAACCTGCAACTGGACTTGGATGGACTGAAATTACGCACTCCCGATCTGAGGCAACTGACCGACTTGTTTGAGGGTTGGGGATTTCGTTCCCCGTGGGATGAACCAGAACAGACAAATCTTTTCTTGTAGAAGGGAGATTGCTTAGGGTTAGGTTGGTTTTCGTTTTGGGCTTGGGGTGGGTCTATGAGCGCGGTAAGCGCCGGCGAAAGCGGCACGCATCATCTAACAGGAGTTCTGTCTGTAAACTTGTTCTCTCGGTAGGTTCTGGGTCTTTAACGCGGTCTCTCGACTCCCGGAGTTCCTTCAAGAGCGTAACGTCGTTGTAGCTACCGCAATCCCTATCAGGGTTCTCAATCACCATGGGAAGGACACTCAACGCCTCTGACTGGACTATGGCCTGAAAGACCTCAATGCCGAGGAATCCCTTACCAATTGTGCAGTGTTTGTCTTTGTGGGACCCGAGGGGGTGTTTGGAATCATTGAGGTGAAATGCCTTGATCTTTGTCATCCCGAGTACGTTCCCAATTTCATGCATTACCTTTGAGAAACCGGTTCTCCCTCTGATGTCGTATCCAGATGCATAAAGGTGGCATGTGTCGCAACACACGCCGATGCGTTCTCCGTCTTCGATGTGCTCAGTTATGTAGGCAAATTGCTCAAAGGTAGCGCCGAGGGTTCTTCCTTGTCCTGCCATCGTTTCTAGAAGAATGTTCGTCGATGAACATTTGGTCCTGCTGATTGCCTCGTTCAGCCCGACTATAACCTGATCCAGAGCCTGTTCGATGGGTCTCCCGCCACATGCTCCGGGGTGCATTATGATGTTACGAATCCGGAGTTCTTCCGCGCTGTTGATCTCACAGACCAATCTGTCGACGGACTTGTGGAACAACACAGGGTTCGGCGATCCAAGGTTGACGAGGAAGGGCACGTGACCCACGACCGCGACGCCGCCGCTTTCTTGCCAAGCTTGGAGGAAGTTATGAATAGACTTTGCATCACGTTTGGGGACTGTCCAAGTGCGAGAGGGGGTTATGTATATCTGAATGCACTCTAAGCCCCATTCTTTGGCCTGTATGAAACCCTTATCGATCCCACCAACGGTAGAGACATTAGAACCAATCATCAGATGCCTGTCGGCATGGATCTATTTTCTCTGGTCGCAAACGGGTTGAGGAATGGGGTCTAGTCCGGTTGACACGACACCTTCATGAGCAAGTTCTCGCCAGACCGGTTCTGTTTGCCCCGGTTTGAAGGAGAAGCACAGAGGCACAAGTTCGGGCGTATACATGGCTTGTTGGTTGGTGCATGGAGTATGTGAATTCATGTCGTGGCGGTAGAGTTCGTTCGTAACAGTCTCCCAAATAATCCGCTCCGGTGTGTAACGGGCGACGCCATAGGGTGTGCATAGAAGTGAGGAACAAATGCGGATGATCCCATCTGGATGCACAAGTACTCTCTCGCCGAGTTTACATGGGCAGTAGCCGTATTTCTGGGGTGCTCTTTCAAATAGGGCTCTCTCGATGAGGTGCCTGGGTAAACGTACCGGTATCGAGTATATGCCGGCCTGGATTCTCTTTGCCACAGTCTCATAGCCCCGCAGCCATTCCTGGGGTTCGAGATGCGTTCCCTCAGTCCATGTATCCATGGGTACCCCCATACGAAAAACACCATGAAAATTGACCGCCTCAATCTTCTCATCTTCACAGAAACGAATCATATGTTCGAGAAAGTTCGCCACTGAGCCTGCGATGATGACGTTCTGTCTTGTGGCACACGCTGTAACATGGACTCTGTAGCCCGCCTTAACAGCTTGGCGTAGCTGGTTAACCGTGATCTCAAACGCGCCATCACCGCGGAGTGAATCGTTGGTCGCTGCGTTGTAGCCGTCGATACTAATAGAAAGTTCATCCAGCAGGCGGAACTCTGGCATTCCCAGAAGATTAGAAGGAAAATGGCCGTTTGTGTCCAACCGGATGTAGTTGTAACCTATCTCGTGGGCGAGTTGTATGAGATCTAGTAGAGGTCTGTGGCTAGATTCGATTCCATATCTAGTGGCTTCACCACCGATGAAGGTCAACTTGAAGGCACCCATTGAGCGAAATGTTACAAGCAGACGAGCCGCGATGGCAGCCTCCATTTCACGTTCGAGTATCAGACTCGCTTTGTAGAGACAGTGATGGCAGCGAAGATCGCACTTGTCTGTGACATAAAGGAACACCTGCTTGAGATGAGCAAAGTGCGCAGAGAATTTTGGATCCACCTCCAAACCATATTGGCGCGAAGTATGCAATTCTATTTGCGCTGAGTGAAGATGTTGACTGTCATGAAGCATTCTTGTCACCTTTGTCGTCTTGGACGTTTGAGGTTTTCCAATAAATCACTATAACCACTATAAGCACCACCGTGATGATAACAAATGCGACGATACCGGCCCACAGGAGGTTTGTTCGGAACCAGACTACCATTCCGCCAAATAAACCGACTATTGGGCCAATTAAATCGCGGGTCAGATTCGCCAATGTCTTTTTTTTCGCTGCCGACATTCTACTGCTGTGCCTGAGCAATCCGAATCTTTCTGCCAATTTCAAAATATCTACTGATCCGTTCTCCCCTTGGAGCAGGGCAGGGAGTATATTTTTTTTCCCGGTTTTTTCGATTGCTATCAATCGTCCAAATTGAACGGAAGGACCGATCTCGCGTTGCAGATTGAGTCCCTTCACCGGTGAGTAAACTCCTTCGTCTTCGTTGTACTGTTCCCCTTTTAATGGATAAGCGTCAGTTACCGGGAAGAACACGATCTGGGCGATGAACATGTACGGAAGTATACGAATTGCCATTCTGTTATTGTTCGTTAGGTGGAACTGGACGCGACCTGTTCGGCCAGACTGAATCTTGGCTACGTCGCAACACACCTGAAGACCAAGTCGTGCCCAAGTCGCTCGACCGAGCACCAAACCGATATACCCGGATGGGACTGTGATTGTTTCTCTTGAGACACTGTAAACTACTGTGTGTGGTTTAACCCATATGCCGGATAAGGGCATCTTTCGAAGTGGCCAGATCCGATCCTGGGTTCTGATGGAGCAACGAGTGAGATTCCATGCGTCGATACCCCGGCCAAGCCTCCAGGGACTAAGCACTCGGTACTCTTTGTCTATCGAGAGATCGATTGCATCAGCAGCGAACTTCAGCTGTTGGTTGTTTTGATCGACGGGACTGATCAGTTCATGCAGTGTTGCACCCGACGGAATGCCGCCGCCGCGTCTGTCTTCTGAGGTGGTATCAGTAGAAAATGGGCCTAAAAAACCCGAGAGGACGCGGCTGAGATTCTTGATCGTATTGTCACCTAGAGGGACAACATGGTTGCTATTATAGTTGCATAGGTGTACATACATGCCTGGCAGGATGAGGAGCGGGTAACCACCGTTTGCGCACATCTGCTGACACATGGCACATGCAGGATGATACAGGGGTGAAGAAGATGATGCCTGTAGACCAAGTAATCTGTTTCCCGAAAGATGCCACATCTGGATCGGAAGGCCGAACCCGCCGGGATTCGCCGTGAAGCCTGCGGGTTGGAGATTCTGTGTGACTATCGCTTGGACAGTTGCGATGGGAATAAACAAATCAACCGGTTCTCGTTTTCCCATAATAGTGGCGAGGTCGCAGAGCAACATGTCACAGTCTTTTTCCTTCGCATACTGGACAATATGAGTGATTGCATCTTTGTTGAGGGAAGTCAAGACCGTTCTGATCCTGACGTGGATGTTTCGCATACGTGCATTATCAATGAATGTTTGAACCGATTTCAATGCGTCCTTGCCGTAAATCGTCTTATACGTTGCCGAGTCCATCGTGTCTAGTTCAATAACTAGTGTAAGGGCGGGGCCGCATTGACAAAGATATTCCCATATCTGATCTGTGACAGCATATACACCGAACGTTTGGATCGAAACAGATACCCATGCAGTCGTCGACTGGGAGATCTCCTTAAGAATTGGCATCAACAGAGCCGGAACCGCGAACGGATCGCCCCCTGTTATTGATATAGCGCAAATATCGCACGACCTTGCGGCCTGGAGTACCGCAAGGGCCTCATTCAACTGCATGTCTTCGATCGGCTTTCCATGCTGCCACCATGGCGTGGGAGCATAAATCCTTTGAACCTTAGCCCTGCTAGTGAGAGCGAGGGTTAACATGGGCAATCGTTTCATGATCGGATGCTTTCTTTCCCCAGCCCAGTCCGCCTACCGGTCATGCCCACTCCTTAAACACATTGGCCTCAATTAAGTTAATCTACTCCTGCTGAGGCAAGATCCGTATTGAGATAAGAAGATTACAGCTGTAGCTGCATCTATCCTATCGCAATCTGCGACCTTCAATCCAGGTACTTTCGCCACGAAAAATCTGCTACGAAAACATCACTACCACTGGTTGTGCCCATGGCAGCAACGGGATGGTTTTTTCGATAAGGTAGTGGTTTCGATAGATCGAAGTATGGGGGGGGCTGTTTTTGCTTGTCAAGGGGATGTTATGCATCGAAAAGCAAGGCTAGCGATGCGGTTGGGAAAAGGAGGTGGAGTGCCTGCGGCCCTTTTTAGAAAAGTTCACCCTTTTATCGGGTCAGTTGTTAAGAAAGCATTTTAAACATAATTCAAGCAGACTTCTCCCGCACACCTTTTTGATAAGGCGTCATGCATGAATATAGGCATCCCAAGAGTAGTCGAGGTCAGCAAAGAAGAAATCACTAAGCTCTGAAGAGTGAAAGGAATCTGGACTGCACCCTTAGGACTGGACACTTTGGGTTAGGAGAGTGCACCCCTCCCGCCAAGCGTTGTCTTCCAGGTTCCGGGTAGATTCGAACTCTCTCGGTGGTAAATTCCTCAGCGAAGAGGGAGTCTTTTCCGATTGTAGACCTCCTCGATAAAACGGGGAAGCCGGTCTCGCAGGTCATGAATCGGTTGGTATTCCGTCAGGTAAAACTCTTCCTGCTTGAGGGTCTCGAAGAAGCTCTCCACCAAGGCGTCGTCACAGGGATTGCCCTTGTGGGACATACTGATCCTATAGCTATGATCTTTTAGGGTTTGCACATAGTCGGCGCTGGCATATTGCACCCCCTGATCCGAGTGGTAAGAATACAGCCAGGTTTTGGCTTCCGTTCTCTGAGGGCCATTTCCAGCGCTGCCTTGGCTAGACTGGTATCTAAGCGGCGAGTAGAGAGGGTATAACCAATCCCCACTCGGGAGAAAGCATCGAGGATCACTGCCAGGTAAACAAAACCAGTCTCGATACGGATATAGGTCAAGTCAGAAACCCAGGTCTGGTCGGGAGAAGTGACCAGGACATTGTGGAGTAGGTTGGCGTAGATAGGAAAGACGTGGTCACTGTTGATGGTCCTCCGCCAAGGCCGCGCTGCTCGATAGAGCAGATCGCTAGTTTTCATGACCCGCAGAACCCATTTGCGATTGACCCTGGAGCTTTCTCTTTAAAGCTGATGCGTCACCAGGCGATAGCCATATCAGGGATAAGCCAGGACGATCCGCTCGATCGAGTCCTGTAGATCAGCATCCTCCTTGAGTCGTGGGAGATTCACTTTGCTCTTGGCGTAGAAGGTGCTGCGGGCCAGGCTCATCAATCGGCATCCTTGCCCTGTTTTACCGGGGAGTTGTTGGCGGGAGGAAGCGATGAGCTGACGTTTCTCTTCGATGGGGAGAGGGCTCTGGAGAGCCCCTTTTTTAAGAACTCATTCTCCAGGGTCAGCCTGCCGACCATCCTCTCCAACTTCTCAACGCGGGCTTGGAGAGCTCCTGACTCGGTAGGCTCATTGGAAAGCTTCCCTCGGATGTATCGTTCCTTCCAGTGATAGAGAAGGCTGGGGGCGATGGCATGGCGGCGGGAGAGTTGGGCTAGGCTGCTGGTTCCGCTGAGCCATTCCTCGATCACTTGGCGCTTGAACTCGATGCTGAAGGTTCGTTGGTTTCTCATCGTTGCCTCTATTCTAAGCGTCGGTCCGGTGGATGGTTCTCCTAACCTGGAGTGTCCAATGGGAGGGTTTCAGTCTATGGTTGCATCCACATCCCCGCTAATAAGGGGACTGAAACGTATTTTTGTGAGGATGACTGCCCGTGCCACATAGCCCAAGGCAGCGTATTTTGGCTTGTTGTTTAATTAGGGAGCTGAGTCAGATGCGGGTGAGAATCGTGATGGATCACGCTGATTGCCGGTGGTGTCCAGCTACGGTGTCAAGATCGATTCCCATCAAGAGAATAGCTGGATAGGGATTACGCTGCCAATCGGTTCGAAACAACCAAGTGCCATCCCCAGCGACTTGGAAGAAGCCCGCCACATCGGCGTACACTCCTCCGCTCACTCCAAAATGGCGAAAATGCTGATTCCATTACGTTTTCAAGATGGCACTAATCCACGGCCAGTTGGTCAGTTGCCGGATTGACAGCTTATCTGCCGCCATCTCTGCCAAGCCAGATTCGGCTTGCGCGGTAGCAGCATCCAGGGAACCAAAGACGCGATTGGCGAAGTAGTTGCGTCTGAGCAGGTTCCATATCTGCTCCGCCGGATTCAGCTCCGGTGAATAGGGCGGCAGTCGAACAAGCGACCCCTTCTTGGGAATCTCAAGCTCTTTGCTTCTGTGGGATGACGCTCCGTCCACCACCATGACGATGAACTGGTCTTGGTGCGCTTGGCTGACTTGCTCCAAGAAGCGGGACATGGTTTTCGTATTCATCTTCTCAGCAGTCATGAAATCGAGACTGCCATCCCAAGGGCTGACCGCTGCATATTCGTACCGGAACTCCCGAACCAGAGCCAGATTAACCACCGGCCGATGAGGAGCAGGCGCCCAACATGAACGGGGATCACTGATCCTCCCAAAGCGGGCTTCATCCTGAAAGATCAACCGCAGCGGAAGCTGATCTTCGTTTTTCAGGCAGGCGGCTTCCACAGCTTCGGGGAGTTTTTTTTGAATTCGTCCTGCAAGGCAGGATCGCTCTTGGGGTGCTTGGTATCTGGTTGCACCTTGCGCCAACCATGACGAGCCAATAACCGATAGGTTGTTGACATGGGGATGTCTCGACCCAAACGTTTCACCAAGGCGGCATGAATGGGCGGAACCGTCAGAACTCCACCGATGATGGCCTTATCGATCCATTGAGCAAGGAACTGATCTTCCTCTGCGATGCTCATCGCACAATGACGGCGGCCGCCCCAACAGTTCTTTGGAGTGTCGCCTTGGCTGTGGATACTGACACGATCACGAAAAACAGTCCGTCGACTGGTTCCCAGCAACTCCGCGATCTGTTCGGCATCCATGCCGAGTTCCGCGGTCAGTATCACAGAAAGGGCCTTGCGATACTCTGCTGCCGTGGTGGCTTGATCGCGCAACTGCTTGGCTCTTTGTAGGTCTTCCATGCTGATTTGGTTCTGTCTGGCCATGGCATACCTCCATGGCGAGGTGATAGCACAATGTCAACTTGAATGCAAATTGGAATAAGAAGAAAAAGGCGCGGAAGCCACATTTTGGCGGGCCAGCAACTGGTGCCCATAGACGCCATCGACGAAACAGTAGTCTCCGCCAAATGCGCTGATCTTATTGGCGGGAACGGCATCCAGCCACTCGAAAAAGGCGCGCCGGGCAGCCTCCGGGCTGATGATGTGCCCCCAACACATATCAATGAATACATTCCGGAAATTCTTGGCGAGATTGCCGAGTTCCATCACATAGGGATAACCCATGTGAAACAAGTCAAACCGAGCCTGGCGATATTCCAGAAAGAGATTCGTCAGGAGTGTCGGATTCGAGTCATAAATGACGTTGCCGTTTCCTTCCTGAAGCCCCGTGTGGATCTGGTACACGAGTTGGTTGTCGTCGGCGACCCGGCACACAAAGTGCATCATCCAGTCGGAAAGAGGCCGAGCAGCTTTAATTGGCGGACGCCAATCCGGGAGAGTGCAGTCTGCAAACAGTTTATTGAAAGCGCGTTCAGCTTTCTGCTGCGTGACCTTATCGAAGCGCAGGCTTCGATCATACGCCAGGCCACATTTTGACAAACGACCTTTAAGGCTGCAGTCATGGTAAAGCAAGTGGTGAACGGGTCTGGCCTTTCTTCCCCAGAACGGTTACCCTTTCGGAGTTGGTGTTGGGTGGTTGTTGTTGATTGAGGAGGTTTCGGTGTTTAAGAAAGCAGTCTTTCCTGGAAAATACATCCAAGGCGTTGGCGCCATTGGCGAATTGCCCGCACTGATAAAGTTGCTGGGCAAACAAGGGTTGATCTTGGCGTCGCACTCGGTGAACGACAAGGTTCTTCCCGGATGCGGTGTCGATTGGAGCGCTCGGGCCATCCCCATCGAATTATTCCGCGGCGAGTGTTGCGAGGATGAGGTAACCCGGTTGTCCGCCACCATCGCCCAAAAGCATGTGGATGTGCTTGTTGGCATGGGCGGAGGAAAGACCATTGACACGGCGAAAATTGCCGCCGACCGCTCGGGCATACCGGTGATCATCGTCCCCACGATCGCGTCGACCGATGCTCCGTGCAGCGGGTGCGCGGTGCTGTACTCAAAGGACGGGGTTTTCGATTCCGTATGCTATCAAAAAACGAACCCAGCGGTTGTGCTTGTGGATGTGGAGATCATCGCGGCAGCGCCGACGCGGTTCCTGGTGGCCGGGATGGGAGACGCGCTGTCGACATGGTTCGAGGCCAGATCCTGTGAGCGCACCCAGTCGGCGAACGAGTGTGGCGGTTATAGCACAACGGTAGGGCTGGGCATCGCCAAACTCTGCTATGAAACCCTGCTGACCTATGGCGCGGCCGCCAAACTCGCCAGCCGGAGAAATATCGTCACGCCAGCTCTGGAACGCATTGTCGAAGCGAATATCCTGCTGAGCGGAATCGGGTTTGAAAGCGCCGGGTTGGCTGCGGCTCATTCCATTCACAATGGTCTCACCGCGTTGGCGGAAACCCATTCCTTCTACCACGGCGAAAAAGTCGCCTTTGGCGTTTTGGCCGGTCTCCAACTGACAGGCGCGTCAGCGGACGAGTCAGCAACCGTTTTCTCGTTCTGCGAGGAGGTCGGCTTGCCGACCACGCTTGCGGACATCGGCCTTGGAAACGCCGACCAGCGAAAACTAATGGAGGCTGCTGAAAAGGCGTGCGCTCCCGGTCAGCCCATCCATCACGAAGCGGGCGTGATCACTCCCGGAAAAGTCCTCGATGCCATGCTTGCGGCGGACGCCCTTGGCCAGGCAAGAAGGGGAGCCGGGGTGGCGGCAAGGCACCAGCTAGCATGAAGATATACTTGAGGGAACGGTTCCGCGGTTGTCTGCTGGGGCTGGCGACGGGGGATGCCTTGGGCACGACATTGGAATTCCAGCATCCCGGAAGCTTTGAACCGATTAAGGACATGGTCGGTGGAGGTCAGCTCCGGTTGAAGGCGGGCGAGTGGACCGATGACACTTCGATGGCTCTGTGCCTGGCTGAAAGCCTGATCGAGCGTAAGGAGTTTGACCCCAAAGACCAGATGGAGCGCTACCTGCGCTGGATGCTGGAAGGATACCTGGGAAGCAACGGACGCTGCGTGGACATTGGCCTCACCACACAAGAAGCCCTTTCGCAGTTCCGAGAAAGCGGGAACCCATTTTGCGGATCGGCTGACCTGCATTCGGCCGGCAACGGCTCCCTGATGCGCCTGGCTCCGGTACCCCTGTTTTTCGAACAGAAGCCGGAGGAAGCCATCGCCATGGCCGCTGATAGTTCTCGCACCACCCACGGTGCCGTTGACGCGCTGGATGCCTGTCGCTACGCTGCTGGCCTCATCGTGGGCGCACTTCAGAGCCGTTCCAAAGAAGTGATCCTTTCTCCCGGTTTCTGTCCCGTCCTTGACCTGTGGCAGCGGACACCCCTTGCTCCGGCCATTGCTGAGATCGCTGCTGGTTCATTCCGCAGGAAAGCACCACCCGAGATCAAGGCAAGTGGCTATGTGGTGGAGACGCTGGAAGCCGCCCTATGGGCATTTGAGCAGACGTTGGATTTTCACGACGGAGTTTTGTTGGCCGTGAATCTAGGGAATGACGCAGACACGGTCGGCGCTGTCTTCGGGCAGATTGCAGGCGCCTACTATGGTGAAAGAGGGATTCCGAAGGAATGGTGGTCCAAGTTGGCTCTGGTGGAAAAGATCACGGAATACGCAGACCGCTTCATGGAGTTGTCGGGCCAATATCCATCAACTGCGAAATGCTAATAGTAAAGACCTGACCCCATTCTTTTAGCGTGTTGCCAAAGGGCGAAGGCGTCGTCAGGCCGGTGTTCAGCGGCAGTTCACATCTCTTTTACCTGCTCTGCGGCTACTTCACGCCAAAATACACCATGCTTTTGGCCCTTACCTTCTCGGATCTGTTGCTCTGCTACTTGTAACATCCCCTGAAACTTCGGCGAGTACGCCAAAATCAGTCTTTCGATTTCTTCTTCATCTGTCACTGACAATATAATAGCAATGGGCTTACCGTTTTTTGTTACCACTACTGGCCCTTGCTGACTTTCTTTTATGTATCCGCTGAACTTTGCCTTTACATCGGCTACTGATGCGATTCTCATATCTCATACTCCTGACCGCCGACGTTTAGCCGGCTATTCTTTTTGATACCGATTGCCAGTATTTCGACTTGATATTCTTCCCGGTTAACCTTGTAAAATGCTCGAAATATGTTCCCCGGCCCAAATCGTACTTCCCATTGTGTGCCAAATGTAATGGGTCGTTTTAGCGGTTTTCTATTCCGGTTTTCCGTATCTGGCTGATACCGCAATTGTTTTTCAAGGCTTTCGCCGATAAGCGGGAAATACTTTGGCTCAATGGTTTTGAGATGAGCCTTGATGATAGGCGGGTATATCAGTTCAAGTGGTCGCAGCGGGTTCATTATGACTATGATTGTAGTCTTGCTTTGGTACTTGTCAATTACTAAAAAAGGGGACAGATTTATTTATTTGATTCCTTCTCATTTCAAGTGGGCAACCTACCAGCCTGCGGCAGCACGTCTAGTCCAGCTTTCCTGTAATCAGGGTGATGATGGTCTTAAAGAGTCCTGTCGGCCCCAGGGGATAGTCAAGCCCAGTTGGCTTCCGTCACTTCACTGTTGATGCCGCACTGGGGTGCGGCGGTCCCAGGGATAGTCAAGCCTTTTTGCTCTTGAGGTCTCATCGACCTCACTCTGGCGTAACACTCCATTCTCCAGAACATGCTGCCTCCATTCCTTCTCTATCGTGTCGTAAGCCTTAACGGACTTGCCGTAAGCGGAACAGCAGAAAAGGCTCCCTCGGGGAAAGTTGATGAATGCCTTGATGATCACTTCGCTTTCAAGGAACTCTATCTATGTGATTCTCCAAGGAGAGTCAAGTCGCAATGCTCTCTCGAATAAAACTTCCAGTCCTTCTAGGCAGCGCTCCTCTTTTTGCCATCAGACGACCTTACCCACTCGGGATGAGAAAGAGCCACGAACTGTTCCAAAGAGGAGATCCTTTCTCCGGGTTTCTGCCCCGTACCAGACCTGTGGCAGCGGGAACCTCTCGCTCCCGTCGTTGCTGAAATCGCCGCCGGTTCCTTCCGCAGGAAAGCACCGCCCGAGATCAAGGCCAGTGGCTACGTCGCGACACCTTGGAAGCTGCTCTATGGGTATTTGATCAGACGCTGGATTTTCGCCGCGGGGCGTTGCTGGCCGTGAACCTTGGCGATGACGCCGACACGGTCGGCGCTGTTTTCGGTCAGATTGCGGGCGCTTATTATGGAGAGAGCGGGATCCTTGTGGAATGGCGGTCAAGGCTGGCGCTGGTGGAGAAGATCACGGAATGCGCAGACCGCTTCATGGAGTTGTCTGGCCAATATCCATCAACTGCGAAATGCCAAAAGTAAAGACCTGACCCCATTTCTTGCGTGACCCCATTTCTTGCGCATTCTTTCCAGGTTGGCTTATTCCAGGAACAGCAACACGATGCGGGCCAGGCGTTCAGGTTCCTGGTACATCACCCCATGCCCGCCTCCCTGTAGCTGGACCAGCCAGGCGCCGGGCAACTTCGGAACCATCAGCAGGGAATTGCCGGCGAGCACTATCACATCTTCCATGCCAGTCACTAGCAGGGTGGGGCAGCGGATTTGGTCCAAGCGATCCATCGAGCCCTTCCATTGGGCAATGGCCTGCGCCTGACGGCCTATAGTTTCCGGTGGTACCGTCTCCATCGGGCGGTAAAAAATCTCCTTAATCCGCTCCGGGTGACCTTTCATCCAGTCCGGCGGGAACAGCAGCTCGATCAATCGCTGTCCTTGTTCCTGCGGCGAGCCGGATGTGTCGGTGAGTTTCTGAATTGTCTCCGAGGTTGGAGGGATGGCAGAACCTCCACCGGGGTCAGCGGCGTAGAGGACCAGCTTGTTCACGGTGTCCGGGTAGCGAAGCACCAGTTCCTGAGCGATGTTTGTGCCCATGGAAAAGCCCAATACGTGTGCTTTGGAAATCCCGAGAGCTTTCAACAACCCGGCCGTGTCGTCTGCGAATTGCTCGATGGAAAAAGGCTTGGTTCCGGTGGTGGTGGCTCCCGCCCCGCGGTTATCAAACGTGATCACTCGGTAATGTACGGCCAGAATCTGAAGGAAGGTTGGATCCCAAAGATCTTGTGACCCGCTGTACCCCATGATCAGAAGCAAGGGATCGCCTTGACCGTAAAGACGGCAGGCCATTTCGATATCACCTACGACGACCTTTTTTGTTTCTGGCGTCACGCTCGCGGTGTGAGTTGCAATCGGTGAGGTGGAAGGCGACGCGGGGGGAGAACTGGAAGAAGGATTCGGAGAAACCGTAGGATAAGGGGATCCGGACGAAGCGCAGGCGATCAGAAACAAGGCTGATGCTGTAACCACTAATAGAATACCCAAAAAATTCTTGCGCACGACTTGCCTCCAAGCCATAGAATGCTAGGCAGTTTCCGCAGCTTTTTCCGCACGTTCGTAGCCATCATGCCGGCACAATGCTGGTACCTAAGCAGTTGAAACCGGCTAACCCGAATTATTCACCAGAGCCTACAGCAAAGGGTTCTTATGCTGTAACATCAGCCTATGAAGCCACATTCAGGATTTCTCCAGGGACCC